>CANGYA010000261.1 GCA_947457925.1 Cytophagales bacterium
CACTTATACCAACAACACACAACTGCCTGTAAACCTGTTTCCTGCCGAAATTGTAGGCGGACAAAAAGGAAGTTTTAGAGAAGTACAGTTGGGCGTACAGTACAATACCAACGCCAACTTTTACGCTGACATTAAACTGTTGAATTTGCAGGGTTGGGAAAATTTGAAGTTGGCAAAGCTCAATATTGCAGTTACCGAAACCGATAATTTGTTGGTTCGCAAGACTTTACAAGAAGACATTGCTGCGGTGTATTTCAATATTGTAACCTTGCAAGAGCAACTCAAAGCTACGCAGCAAAACATAGCTGCTGCCGATACTTTATCGCAAATCGTACAACAAAAATATCAGCAAGGCATTGCCAAACCGCAAGAAGTCAATCAGGCACAAGTAAGTGTATTGAACAACAAAGAAAATGCTGCACAAATTAGTTTTGTGTTGAGCCAACAATATTTGGCGTTGAAATTACTGTGTGATATACCCGAAAATGCCCCGCTAAACATTACCGAACAAGCACAAGCCAAGCCACTACTTACACCTCCTACGATTGCTAACAATGATTTGTTGGCAGAAAATAGCCGTTTGAAAGAACTAAAAGCCCTAAGTGCTTTTCGGCAAAGCAAATTGGCTCAACTGCCAACATTTTCATTCTTTTTTTCGCAAACCACCCAGCAGTACAACACACAATCCACCTTGTTTGATAGTAATGTGCGTTGGATACCAAGTAGTTACATAGGTTTTAAATTGAGTTTAAGTTTGCCCAATGCCAATGCCGTTTCGCAAATAGCTAAAGCAAAATACGACTACCATTTAGCCCAAAAAAGCACTATGCAAACAAACATTAAAGCCAATATTACCCAGCAGCAGTTGGCAATAGGGTACGAAAAAGCACAGTCGCAGTGGACAACACACCAAAAAGTGCATGAATTGAATGTAGAGAGTTATCAGAAAAATCTCAATCTCTACAACGAAGGGCTATTGAGTTTGTCCCAAACGATAGACAGTTTTAACGCACAAGTAAACAGCCAATACAACGTCATTTCGGCTGCCATTGCGATACAACTTGCCAAAGCAAAAATACAGATTCATAACACAGTGAAATAGTTAGATACGATTGTCAAGGTATTTCAGTCATCAAAAAAAACATTTATCACCATGAAAAATACAATTTTATATCTGATAGTTTTTTCGTTTACGTGGGTGTCTTGTGTGAAACAGACACAAGAAACGCAGCCCATTCGCAAAGACGTAACCGAAACGGTGTTTGCTTCGGGCATTTTGGAGGCAAATGGCACGTACCAACTCACCGCCCAAAGTGATGGTTATTTGGTGGCGGTGAACTTCAAAGAAAACGACTTGGTGCAAGAAGGAACGGTGTTAGCCATTATAGACAACAAACAAAATATTTTGAACACAGAAAGTGCAGAGGCTTTGTACCAAATAGCCAAAAGCAATACAAACCCCAATGCCCCTAATTTTGTGCAGGCACGCAATTCGTCTTTGGTGGCACAGCAAAAAATGGAATTCGACTCTTTGCAAGTCATCAGGTACAAAAAATTATTGGCAAGCAATAGCATTGCTAAAACAGAATACGAAAATGTGGTATTGCAATACCAAAATTCTAAAACCAATTACATCAATTCTTTGGCAAATTACCAACAGCTACAACAACAAGCCGAACAACAACTAATTATCAATGCTTCGCAAAGTAATGTAAACAAAGTTTTGACAGGTTTTAACCAACTCAAAGCCGTTTTAACGGGCAGAGTATATCAAAAATTCAAGCAAAAAGGCGACTATGTTCACAAGGGCGAAGTGATAGCCACGATTGGCGATGCCAATTTTATTTATGCCAAAGTGAATGTAGATGAAAGTAATATTCGCAAAATACAAGTAGGGCAAGAGGCTGTTATTCAGTTGAATACGCACAAAGATAAAACCTACAAAGGCGAAGTAATGGAAATATTGCCCGCCTTCAACGAAGCCACGCAGTCGTTTATTTGCAAAATAGCTTTCAAAGAAAATCTGGATTTCAAATTGGTAAACACCCAATTACAAACCAATATTGTGATTGGCGTGAATAAAAATGCCTTATTGATACCACGTAATTTCTTGAATTTCGGCAATTATGTAAACGTAAAAGGCAAAGAACAGCCTGTAAAAGTAAGCACCCGTTTTGTGAGCAATGACTGGGTACAAATAGAAACTGGCATAGACGAAAACAGCACCCTCATCACCGATAACCTTCAGTAGCCATGAAAGCACCCGTTAATGTAGAAATAGCTTTGACGCATATTTTCACGCGGAAAAAGCAAATGTTAATAGCTGCCTTAGGTGTAACGATTGGCATTGCCTTGTATATTTTTTCCAATTCTTTGATGAAAGGCTTTACAAAATATTCCCGCAATGAAATGTTTAAGACCATGCCCCATATCAAGGTGTTTAAAGAGGACGAAATTAGTAAACCACTGTTAGCCAGTGCCAATTCGCAAAGCCTCACCGTTATTCGCAATCCCCGCATGACTACTTTGTCAAAAAGTTTGGTCAATCCGTATGCACTGATTAAGACCATTCAACAAGAAAAGTATGTACGCAACGTAACGGCACAGGTCAATATTGATTTTTTTTATAGCAATGGCAAAACGCAACTCAAAGGCATGGGCAGCGGGGTGAATATTTTGGAGGCAGATGCCATGTTTAGTATTCAAAGTACCTTGTTGGCGGGCAGTCTGCAAGACTTGGCACACAACCAAAACGCCATTGTGATAGGCAAGGGCATAGCCGAAAAAATGAATGTGGGTATAGACGATAACATAACGGTTACTTCTTCGCGTGGGGTGGTCAAAAACATGAAAATTGTGGGAATTTTCAGCACAGGCAACAAAAGTACAGACGAACAAAAAGCCTATTTGCACACTACCGCAGCCCAACAATTAGCTAAAGAAAGTGCGAATTATGCAACTGATATTTATGTGAGTGTGCATAATCCCGATTCTTCGTTAGTCTATGCTGCCAAACTACAACAGATTATGCCTTACAAAGTGGAAGATTGGCAAACGACTAATGCCGATATTTTGGCAACGGACAAAATCCGTATGATTATGAACAATGTAGTGGCTTTGGCAATGATGATGGTCGCAGCTTTTGGCATCTACAACATTCTTAACATGACCATTAGCCAAAAACTCAACGATATTGCCATTTTGAAAGCCGTAGGTTTTTCGGGTAAAGACATTATTAAAATTTTTGTTACCGAAGCTCTTATCATGGGCGTAGTAGGCACACTAATAGGCTTGGGCATTGGGGCAATATTGATAGAGATTTTGAGCAGGGTGTATATCGGCAAACCGATTGGTTATTTCCCGATTTACTACAATCTGAATACCTTTTTGGTGGGGGGAAGTTTTGGTTTGTTGGTGTCTTTGGGTGCGGGGTATTTGCCTGCCCGCAAAGCAGCCAGCGTTGACCCCGTAGAGATTTTTAGAAAGTAGCTTATTTCTGTAGAACGGACTTTAGTCCGTTGCTTGCATCATACAAACGGACTAAAGTCCGTTCTACAGGGATATTTTAGAAAAACCTCACAATCAAATATTTAATACACAAAACTATGAATAACAAAAAGATAATTTTGAGTACAAAAAACCTCACCAAATATTTCCATGAGCCTGTCAAATTTAAAGCATTGGACAGTGTGAGTTTTGAAGTCTATGCAGGTGAATTTTTGACCTTAGTAGGCAAAAGTGGTTCGGGAAAATCTACCTTGTTGTATTGCCTTAGCACAATGGACACTACGTATGAAGGCGAATTATTCATTGATAACCAAAAAGTTACGAACCAAAAAACAGACGAATTAGCCCAGTTGAGAGGTACAAGCATTGGCTTTGTATTTCAATTTCATTACCTCTTGCCCGAATTTAGTTGCCTAAAAAATGTGATGATACCAGCCCTCAAATTGGGCAAATACAGCCATGAAGAAATAGAGGCAAAGGCATATCAAAAATTGGCTTTGTTGGGTTTGCAAGACCAAGCCCTCAAACCTGCGTCTAAACTAAGTGGCGGACAGCAACAAAGAGTGTCTATTGCAAGGGCTTTAATCAATGACCCCAAAATTATCATGGGGGACGAACCCACAGGCAATTTGGACAGCAAAAACACCGAAATTGTCTTTAATATTTTCAGGGAATTGTCGCAAGACTTAGGGCAAACTATCATTGCCGTTACCCACGACAACGACTTTGCCAAAGCCAGTGATAGAACCATAGAATTGGCAGACGGGCAAATTATTAGTCATCGCAAAGTGTATGAATAGTAGCACTACGTTATTCAATACGTAACAATTACATAGATTTATTCATAAAAAAACACAGTTCTGTTACAATTTCCTTAAATTGTATGCCTTTAATTTGGCGTTATTATGTCTTTAAAAATCAATAAAACTTGGTCATTGTTCTTAGATAGAGATGGCGTGATTAACCAAAAACTTCCAGATGATTACGTAAAATCTTATCAGGAATTTATTTTGCAACCTAATGTGCGTGAGGTGCTTGCCTTATTGCGAGAAGAATTTAAGTACCTGTTCGTAGTTACAAACCAACAAGGTGTAGGCAAAGGACTAATGACAGAATCCGAATTGTTGAAGGTGCATTGGCAAATGGAAATGGAATTTGGGGCTGCTTTGGTGCAGTTCGATAAAATTTATGCTTGCACAGACTTAGCTACTGCCAACAGCCCCAACCGTAAACCCAATATTGGCATGGCTTTACAAGCACAAGCCGATTTTAACGGAGTCAATTTTGACAAAGCTGTTATGATTGGCGACAGCATCAGCGACATGGAGTTTGGTCGCAAGGCAGGCATGACAACTATTTTTTTTGGACAAACGGAAGTTCCGCCTACGGCTGCTCATCTCATAGATTACACCACCAAAGATTGGTTGGCAGTAAGAGAACTGCTGTTAGGTTTTTAGTTGGTTTATTACCACAACACCTATAAAGTTTTGTAAACCTTATAGGTGTATAAAAGGCTACTTTGTTAATTTTTGATGCCATTGGTACGCCCCAAAGCTAATGATTACCCCTAAAACCGCCAACGTATAAGCAAAAGGCAAGGCAATAAAGGAAAATTGTATGCTAATGATATTCGCCAATACACCCAACAACCATAGGGCATCTGCTGGTAACTGTTTTTGGATAGGCGTATTTTGTGCGGGAATAGTTTGTGGTACATACCCCAAAAAAAGTAATATTTTTTGTCTGTCAATCCACAAAACCCACAAGTTCATGGCTATAAAAATACTCACTATATAAGGTGTTCCCCGCCAATTTTGAGAAATGGTAATCATCAAAATATTGGCTAACATAGGCACTAAAAACACCGCACCCGCCAATCGAAACCGCAAAGTAAGCAACATTAAACCAATCACTACTTGACAGTACGCAATGAAAGAGGCGTAAAAGCCTAATTGAAACTCCGCTAATTTTTCTATGAGCCATTGAGGTCCCATGACTCCAATAAAGGCGTGTTGGTGGTATAGTTTCGACATACCTGCTGTCCAAAACAATAGCCCTAAAAAAATGCTACAGGCTTGCACACTCCAACGATAGGCAGAAAAAGTCATCATATTTTTAAAGAATAGAGGTTATTAAGATTTTTTGTAGCATAGACTTTATCGTAAACACCTAGTCCAATCCTATTAAGCTAAGAAAGTAAAAATAAAATATTTATAATTATTTGATAATCAATTATTTAAATTTTATTTTAAGTCCGTAGGACAATTCCATTGCGGCTGCAATATTTATAGTAAAAGCAA
>CANGYA010000262.1 GCA_947457925.1 Cytophagales bacterium
AACAACGCCATTTCATTATTGTCAATAGTTTCTTTGTCAAAGTCAAAGTGGAATACAGCCTTGTAAAACTTTATTGCTCTGTCAATGTCAGTTACTGGGATTTCAAAATAAACAACGGGGTTTGATTTTTTTGTCATAAAATTTTTGTCGGTTTGCTTAATTATTGTTTTTGGATTGTCGCCACAAGAACTTATAAGCTGAATTAAAACTCCTAAAATCAGTATTTTAAACATTTTTTATATTATTTATCACCTTGAATCCTTCGTTCTGCACCTAAAATTAGTCTGTCAATTTCAATTATTGCTCTCGTATGGAATCCTTCCCCAATTTTTCCACCTTTGTCAAATGCGACTACATTAAATTTATGAAGCAAGCCTTCCTTTCCTAAATATGTTGCGGTAGCTGTTACTTCTTGTCCAACGGGTGTAGCATATAAGTGTTTTACATTTATTTCAACTCCAACGGATAACTGATTTGTGTCTTGAATTTTATCAAGAAGTCTTCCTGCTGCTAATTCCATTAGTCCAATCATTTTTGTCGTAGCAAAAACGTTTGCATAATTGTCTGTTGGAAGAGTTGCCCCATAACCGACTAATAGAGATTTTGCTGTATCATTATCTGTTACTATGGCTGTAACTGTTGTAGATTCTCCTATTTCAATCATCTCGTTATTATTAGTATAAATATTTTTCATTTACAAATTATTAAGTGTCGTCTTACAATGACCATTAACGGAAAGATGTTTGGAATTAAAAACATCAAAGTTTAATTTACCACAAAAGCCAATAAAAAGTACCTTAGCCCAAATTTAGCATTTTGCCACTTTTTTTATAAATACAATGTTATAAGCATTGGTTTTTTGTTATTGTAACTATTCTCATTTACTACGAAATTTTGTTATTCTTTCGTTGTCGGTTATACCTTATAAACTCATTAATAAAATGAGATATAAGCGTAAATGCGAAAATTAGCGAAATTACCGTTAAATAAGAACTGTTGTTTATGCCAAAAAATGCAATACTCCAAATAATAATAATCCATTGAGTAAAATAAATATTGGTTACACCATTACTCCACTTAAATAGTAATTCAAAAAGGTTGTTCTTATGTACTTTGTCTATGATTAATTTATTCAGGTAAAGCCAAAAAATAACAAAACCACACATAAACAACATTCCACCTTGTCTGCTATGATAGTAGTCGTTAAAATGATAATCTATATTAGAATATGAAATAACAACGCTAATAAGTAGCAATAAAATACCACTTATAGCAAAATATTTAAAAGTCATAGTTTGGTTTGTTGAGTTTTTCATTGTTTCGCCCAAAAACATTCCCAGTAGCGGAAAAGCAAGCCAAGGAAATACAGGAAAAGAAATTTTATTTTCGATAAAGCTAAACCCGATTAGTTGGTCTCCCCAAAACAGTTCTAAAATTTGGTCTATTATTGGAATGTTTAGCTTTAATCCCCAAAGAAATGGTGAAAGCATACTAATCAGAAATGCAGAGAATAATATGATATACTTGTTGATTTTCAACTCTTGAATAATAGCCATTATCATGAGTGCAATTCCTGCAAACTGTAAAATATCAACTGCTGAAAAAATAGTGTATGCGTTTAATTTCTCTAATGGAAATGTGTTTACAATGTCCATTTTAAGGTAATAAGCAAGTTTAAATGGAATAACTCCCCTTAAAATATTTAAGATATAACCCGATAAAAAAATCTTAAAGCCACGTAATAATTTAGGTTTCAATGCTGATTTTTTCGAATAGATAAACGAAAACCCCATTAAAGTCATAAAAACAGGTGCTGCGGGTGCTCCGCCAAAAAATTCTATCACTTGCCCAAATAAGGATTTTTTAACTTCGGGATTTGCGAAAACTTCGAGTGTATGAACCGCAATCATAAAAAACACTGCCAAACCTCTGGCAAGGTCTATCGACAGAAGTCTATTGTTTTGAGTTGTTACATTCATTTTACAGCAATTTTAACGTGTTAATTATTTACACTGCAAAATTACAAGGCTGAAAAATGATTTCATTTGACAAATGTCACAAAGTTTTTTTTGCTCTCAAACGACTAAGGGTTTCTCTTGAAATTCCAATATAGGAAGCAATGTAAGTGAGTGGAATGCGTTGAAAAAGTTCTGGCTCTTTGTCGAGTAATATTAAATATCTGTCCATAGAACTCATCATTTGCGAAAAATAAACCTTGTCTTCCAAGAATAAAGCATAATCTGTTATAATTGCATTGATGAAGTTGGCTATTTCAATATTTGAAAACATTAGCGGCTTTATTTGTTTCAAATTGATTGAAATGAGGGTGCTATTTTCAATTACTTCCATCGTTTCTCTTGATGGTTTGTCTTGAAAGTTTTGCAACGAGCCTAACATATCGTTTTCCAATGCAAACCAAGTATTTATTTCTACGCCATCTTTTAGATAATAACTTCTCGCAGCACCTTTTATTACAAAATAAGCAAAGTCGTGCCGTTGGTTTTCTTTAATAAGTACGTGCTTTTTATCCAAATTTAGAATAGACAGATGCTTGCAGATTTCTGCTTTTGTTAGCTCCGTTAATTGTTGATTAGTAGAAAAATAGTCTATAAAATTTTTGAATAAAGTGTCCATTCCAAATGGTTATTTTATATGTTGTGTCGGCCTGCTACCATTGCTTATAACGACTCGTCTGGTTATACACCCAAAGTTGTGCGAAGCGTAGCCGAAGCATCTTTGCACAACTTTGGGTGTAACCCGACGAGTCGTTGAACAAAATGCGAGGCGAAGCCTCGCATTTTGTTCAATGGAAAAATGTTTGCGAAAAAGGGACTAAAAAGCACTTTCCTTGTCCTACACACAAAGTTTATAGAAAGTACAAAAGCCTAAATTACGTACATTAGCCAGCCTTTTCGCAAACATAATGTTAGGCACAGTTTTTACTCCTTCGGATTACGCAGTTGCTCTACCTGTTCAACCGTTAAGCCTGTCAATTTTGAAATTATTGAATTTTCAAAACCTTCAATAATTGCAGTCTTAGCAATTTCAATCTTTTCTTCTTGTTTTGCTGTATAACTCACGCTGTTTTCAATACGTCTGTTTTCTTGAAAACGGTCATACATTTTCTTATCTTCATCAGTCAAATTTTCGTAACGCATTTTCTCTTTGGCTTTATCCAAACCTTTTGCCTTGAAATTATCCTTGACTTCGCTATTTTTTAGGAAATATACCCACTCATCAAAAGTGTCTTTGGCAATATCATTAAAGTTATTCACTTTTAGAATGAAATACTTTGGAAAAATATCAGCTACTTTTTCTATTTTAAACTCTTGCTTTTGTGGAATAGTAGGTAATAAAACATCATTTTTATGTAAACCAATAAATTCTCCTTTGTATTCATACACATAATCCTTACCTTGTCCTAAGCCAAAATAAACAATATTGATAGAATAGATTTTTTTGATTGTACCATAAGGTTCGCCTTCTTTAATGTACTCCGTTACTAATTTGGACACGCCAAAAAGCATACGCTGAAAGTAATCAATTTCAGAGTCATTCTGAACTTCTACCAATAGCAACTCATTATTTTGGCTTTTTACCAAAATATCCACTCTATTATATTTATCATACTCGTCTTGCTTGTTGCCTTCGCTTCCCAAAATGCTTTCTATCGTTACGTCAAAGCGAAGTAACTCCGATAAAAAACCTTCCAAAATGTCAAAATTGGCTTTATAGCATAGCAATTTTTTCATTGCCCAATCAAAACGAATTAGTTTCTTGCTCGTAGTTTTGTTTTTTTGCAAAGATACGAAAAATACAAAAGCAAGTCGTTTTTTTTGACTTGCTTTTGTATCATATTTTACTTTGATAAGATTTTCGAGTTTTAAACAAATATTTACCACGAGTATCCTAATTGAGTAAGTCTTTCTTGTGACCACTTGTGACCTAAACGTGCTGATTTTTGATACAAACTAATTGCTTCAGCAAGGTTTTTAGTACAGCCTAATCCATTCTCGGTCATATGTCCCAAAACACCTAATGACCATTCATTACCTTGTTTAGCCGCTTTGCTAAAATAATAGATTGCTAAACTGTAATCTCATTTAACTCCTGTTCCGTCACGATACATTACTCCTAAATTATACTCCCCCCAATGATACTCTTGTTCTGCGGATTTTCTATACCATTTTACCGCTTCATAAAAATCAACTGCTCGTCCTTCTCCAAGTCCATACATCATTCCTATATGATGTTGAGCTATAGAGTGATTATTCTCAGCTGCTTTTAGCATCAATGGAAAAGCAGCTTGATAATCTTTATTATCGGACTTGTTTAGTTGAATTTTGTTCTTAAATTAATCAAACGGTTCGGGAAAATGTTTGCGAAGGGCGGGATTAAATAGCACTTTCCTTGCCCTACGCACAAAGTTTATAGAAAGTACCAAAGCCTAAATTACGCACATTAGCCCGCCTTTTCGCAAACATAATGTTGTGTGAATTTTTATTGCTGTACATTTAATTTTAGGTTATTTCTACATTTTTTGCCCATTTATAACTTTTAGAGCATTAGCTCTGCAAAATCAAAAGTACACAAATTGCAAAATCAAAAGTACACTTTTTTTAAGACCGTTTAAAAATCATTTAAACGGTCTTAAACATTTTTTAAACTTGCTTGCTATTCGTTTTCAAAATCAAACGTAGGTAATTCAGTAAACACATCTCCGAAATCTTCTCTAATCTTTGTTGTGTCGCCTTTGTAAAACACCAACATTTTTTGGTGCATACGACCATTTTTTCTACTCCCTTGAAAAGGTCGTGAACAACGTATAGGCAAAGAACCTGCACTATTTATATAGATAAACTCGTTATACAAATTCATGCCGTATTCTTTAAATATAGCAATAGTATCGGCAGTTAAAGAATTGTAGTAACCCTTTTTATCTCTAACGTCAGAAACAACCACAACAGCAAATCTATTATCTTTTAATAGATTGATAGCCTTTTCCCAAATAGTGGCATATTTAACTAAGAATTTCTCGTAATTATTGGTATTACTTAAATCCTCTACCATATCTGAATATTTCTCTAAGTTAAAATAAGGCGGACAACTGAATAACAAATCAAACTTTTGCCCATAACATATCTTATCAACTTTTTCTGCGTCAGCTACCCAATAATTAGGCTGTTTAAGAGAAGGAGGTACAATAGCCCTACACTGCTCCAAATTAGCCTGTACTTGCTCAAATCGTATATCTATGCCTGTATAATTGTAACCTAACAAAGCAGCTACAACACCACGCACAGAACCGCCACAAAAAGGGTCTAAAACACTACCCGCCAAAGGAGAAAACCACCTGTAAGTAATTTCACATAACACAGGGTCAAAAATAGACGTACTCTCAAAAGTATGCAACCCCTTTTCTTTTGCATATTCTATAATTTCGTCCCATGTAGGCTCTTTCTCTAAATTTTTAGAGAGTTTATTTTTAATCTCATAGAGCTTAGGACTTTGTGCAGATTTACCATAAGTAAGGAAGCCTTGTCTGCCTAATTCACTTTGAATACCAATCTTTAACCAATTCTTTTTTCTCTCTTGCCAATGTTTTAGGCGTGAGTCCAATAGAGAGAAAGGAGGAACAATAAACTTTTCTGTTAAAATCATTTGTTTTAAAAAATTTAGTGCGAAAATTTGTAATGCGTTTACGAAAGTTTCGCACTTCTTTGTAAGTAGCTTGCTTATTAAATGTGATAAAAAAGGCTGTGTGCTTACCCCACACAGACCTTTTTTTAATAACC
>CANGYA010000263.1 GCA_947457925.1 Cytophagales bacterium
GGTCCGGGTGGTTCAGCTCCTACTGTTAATGCGGGCAGTGTGCTTAACTCTGGTTTAGAGTTAGCTCTTAGCTATAACAAAACCTTGTCTAATGGTTTAGGTTTTAACATTAGTTACAACGTAGCAACTTTGCACAACAGAGTATTATCGTTGGCTGCGGGACAAGATTTTATTCCTACAGGTGTTTTTGGTGTGGGTGGCATTACTTCTTCTCGTTTCCAAGTTGGGCAACCAATGGGCTATTTCTTTGGCTATAAAACAGATGGCATTTTCCAAAATAGAGAACAAGTGGCAGCTGCACCAGCACAAGACGGGGCACAGGCAGGTGATATTAAATACAAAGACCTCAACGGTGATGGCAAAATAGATTTTAGTGGTAACACAGACAAAACCATTATTGGTTCGCCAATTCCAGACGTTACAATGGGTTTAAATTTAGGGGGTGAATTACAAAGGTTTTGATTTCTCTACCTTAATTTATGGCTCTTTTGGCAATGAAATTTTGCGTAATTATGAACGTCAAACTCCATTGGCTAATATGCTTAACTACAAATTAGCTCGTTGGACAGGCGAAGGTTCAACTAACGAACACCCAAGATTGACGACAGGAGCTAATAGAAACAACGTCATTTCAGAATATTATGTGGAAGATGGCAGTTTTGTAAGGTTCAGAAATGTGCAATTAGGTTATACAATCCCAACACGCCTATTAGAAAAAGTGAAAGTACAGCGTTGTAGAGTGTATGTAGCTGTAAATAACCTACTTACCATTACTCAATACAGAGGTTTTGACCCAGATTTAGGTTCTTTTGACCCTTTGAGTTCAGGTATTGACTTCGGTTTTTATCCACAAGCAAGGTCTTATATGGTAGGGTTGAATGTAGGTTTCTAATTAGAAAATAGTCTGTAGCATAGACTTTAGTCTGTGCGTTAAGTAAATGATTTTCAATAGTTTAAAGCACAGACTAAAGTCTATGCTACAAAAAAAAATTAAAATATATGAAAAAGATAATATTTATTTTCACGTTACTGTTTGCCTTAACAGGGTGCAGTAACTACCTCGATATAGAGCCAAAAGCAACACGTGATGCCGAAAAATTCTTTCTTGCCCCACGTGATTACGAACAGGGTTTGGTGGCAGCTTACGACTTGCTACAAACCTCTTACCTAAGTGTTTGGATAGGTGAAATAGCTTCGGACAATGCAATGGCAGGCGGAGAAAGTCCTACTGATACCGAAGGTTTGCACCAAATCAATTCTATGACACACGGAGGACAAAACAACGAACTCCGCAGTGTTTGGCGTTGGAATTACGCAGGGATTACAAGGGTAAACTATCTATTTGAGAACAAAAATAACATCAATTTCACTGGAAAAGATGTGATTTATGCCCAAGCACATTTCTTGCGTGCTTATTATTACTTTGAGTTGGTGAAATTTTTTGGAGATGTACCATTGATTATTGACAAACGTCTTTCTCTTAGTGAAGCTGCTAATCTTAAAAGAACTCCTGCTGCTCAAGTATATGCACAAATAGAAACGGATTTGAAGGCTGCTGCACAAACTTTGCCTTGGACAATGACAGAAAAAGGACGTATTAACAAAGGTATGGCTCTTTCATTGCTTGGAAAAGTACAATTATACCAAAGCAAACACGCAGAAGCTGCTGCTACCCTCGAACAAGTGATTGCACAAGGCACTTACAACTTATTTCCAGATATTAAAACTTTGTTTTTGTTAGAAAACGAAAACAATCCTGAAAGTGTTTTTGATATTCAATATGTTGGTATTCAAGGTGGTAGTTTTGACTGCTTTAATTGCTTAGAAGGATTTGTAGCACCAGGTTTTCAAGGCATAAGACAATATTCAGGACCAATCTATTCAAGTGGATTTAGTTACAATGTGCCTACAAAAGACCTTTATGACGCATTTGCTGCTAATGACCCACGCCGTGAAGCTGCTATTTTAGATATTGAGGGCTGCTAATCAAGGTGTTTCTTATGCCAGAGGTTTTCAACACACAGGTTATTTCAATAACAAGTACATCAAAAGAGCTAATGAATTGGGTTTGCCAGATAATAACTTAACAAGTCCGTTAAACCATAAAGTTATTCGTTTTGCAGACGTGCTATTGATGGCTGCTGAAGCTTTTAACCGAACAGGTAATGACGCAAAGGCTTTGCAATATGTAAACAGAGTACGTACAAGAGCTAAATTAGCTCCGCTCACTTCAACAGGTAATCAGTTGTATGAGGACATTTTGAAAGAAAGAAGACTTGAATTGGCTGGCGAAGGACACCGTTTCTTTGACTTAGTGCGTACTAAAAAAGCTGCGACAACGATTAAAGGTTTTGTGGCAAATAAACACGAACTTTTCCCTCTACCACAGGTAGAAATTGATTTGACAGGGGCTGGTTGGCAACAAAACCCTGGGTACTAAGAGGTTATTATGTTTGTACCACAGACTTTAGTCTGTGATTTTAACCATTTTGAAAATAAAGTAATTAAACATACAGACTAAAGTCTGTGGTACAAACATTTTTATCAAACAAAGTATTTTTATCCTAAAAACATCTATTAAAATGAATAAAATAGCAAAATATATGAGTATCTGGTTGGTGCTGCTTGTTTGGAGTTGCAGCAAACCAGAAAACTTCGAGTTAGGTCCCGTACCAACTGCCGAAGATGCGAATTTTACGTTTACAGCTTCTTCGCAAGGAGCAAATTATCTTACCTTTACTAATAATAACCCAAAATCTTTTATGAGAGTGTGGGATTTTGGTAACGGTTCAAGTTCTAAGGAAAGCAACCCTGTAGCTTATTTCCCTTTTTCGGGAGATTATACCGTTACACTGACTGTTTTCACAAGTGGTGGTTCGGTAAGTTCTTCCAAAGTTGTGAAAATTGCTGCAAATGACCCGCAAATTTGTAACAATGCACGTCTAAAATTACTTACAGGTGGTTGTGATGTTGCAAATGGCAAAACTTGGGTAATTGACAAAGATAGAGCTGGACATTTTGGCGTAGGACCTGCTGCCGAAACTTCGCCGATTTGGTATGCTGCCCAAGCTAATGAAAAAGTAGGTGGGGGAATGTATGACGATGAGTTTACCTTCTTCTTAAATGCTTCGAGATTTGTGCAAAAAACCAATGGTGATGTTTTTGTAAACCCTGCTCACGGTTCAAAATTTGCAGGTGCTGCCCCTTCTCCCGTTGGCGATTTAATTGCACCCTTTCAACCGCAACCAGCAAATTACACAATCACGACTGATGCAAGTGGTAAAGTGTTTTTGAATATTTCTAACGGTGGTTTCATCGGTTATTACACAGGCGTAAGCACTTACGAAGTGTTATCACTCAACGAAAATGAAATGTTCATTAAGTTTAGAGATGCAGCTAACCCCGATTTGGCTTGGTTTCACCGCCTTATCCGCAAAGGATTTACGCCAGCACCTCCGCCTCCGCCACAAAGTGCAACTTTGCCTATCACTTTTGAAGGTGCTACTGCAATACCGTTTAATAGTTTTGGAGGAAGTGATTTTGAGCAAATCAATAACCCAGACCGTACAGGCATTAATACCTCTGAAAAGGTGGGTAAAACTGCTAAAGGTGGTGAAGTATGGGCTGGTAATGTAGTTACTCTTGGGCAAAATGTAGATTTTACAAAAGGTTCGGCTTTCCGTATGAAAGTTTGGTCGCCAGTAAGAGGAACAGCACGTTTCAAATTAGAAAAAGCTGGTGATGCAGCAACTTTCAAAGAAGTTGATGCCCAAATTACTAAAACAAATACTTGGGAAGAATTGGTTTTTGATTTTTCAGGCTCTCCTTCCAATACGTATAGTTTGGTTGCTGTCTTTTTTGATTTTGGCAATGCTGGTAATGGTAGAGTTTTCTACTTTGATGATATTGTGCAAGCTCCTTCGCCTGTAAATACGCCAAATCTTCCGTTCACTTTTGAAACACAAGAGCCTAAATTTGATGCCTTTGGCAATGTGTCATTCGCTGTATTAGCAAATCCGCAATCAAATGGTATCAATACTTCGGGCAAAGTGGCTAGAATTACAAAAGTAGCTGCATCAGAAGTTTGGGGTGGTGTTGCAGTAGTCTTACCACAAAATCTTGATTTTGGCACAAGAAAACAAATCAAAGTGAAAGTTTGGTCGCCAATAGCGGGGGCAGTAGTTAGGTTAAAAATTGAAAATGCTACTGATGCAGCCGTTTTCATAGAAAAAGACCAAACCATTACACAAGCCAACACTTGGCAGGAACTTACTTGGGATTTGGGCGAAGCAAAACCAAATACCTTCAGTAAAATTGCCTTCTTTATGGATTTTGGGCAACAACGTGCAGGAGAATTTTTGTTTGATGACATGAGACAAGAATAAATTTTCCTTATTAAAGTCTGTAGCATAGACTTTAGTCTGTGCTTTGACAATGCTAAATTTATCAATAAACCTTTGTAGGTAGTTAATACTTGCAAAGGTTTTTAAAAATACACAGACTAGGCGTCCCCGACTAAAGTCTATGTTACAAATAAAAACTTCACCTATTTATGAAAATAAAAACCATGCAATCTATATTTATGATGATGTTACTTGTCTTTCATTGGGCTTGTAACAGTGATAAAAATCAAGGTTTTGACCTTGTTGCACCTTCGCAGCTAAGTGTTACGATAGTTTCTAACCAAAATGGCAGGGTAGAAATTTTGGCAAAAGCTAATAATGCCAATTACTACGACTTTCTGGCGGGAGATGGCAAGCAAACAACGCCAGTTGAAGCTAGAGATGGAAAGTTTACTTATGTTTACACCCAAGCTGGCAATTATACAATGAAAGTTAGGGCTTTTGCTACGGCACAAGTTTTTACAGAAACTACACAAACTATAAACGTAAGCATTGATAACAGTTCTGATATTCCAAAAACAGGCTACACAACTCCCGAAACGTATCAAGGCTACAATTTAGTATGGCGAGATGAATTTACAGGAAATACGTTAAATAGTGATTGGAAACACGAAATCGGCACAGGTAACAACGGTTGGGGCAATAATGAACTCCAACATTACAGACCCGAAAATACTACGGTTGAAAACGGTTTACTAATTATTACAGCCAAACAAGAAAGTTTTAGTGGACGAAATTACACTTCATCACGTATCATTACACAAGGAAAACGTAGCTTTAAGTATGGTCGTATAGACATCAGAGCCGTAATGCCTGAAGGACAAGGAATATGGCCTGCCCTTTGGATGCTTGGCGACAATATTGGTACTGTGGGCTGGCCTCGTTGTGGTGAAATTGATATTACAGAAATGATTGGTGGGCAACCTACTAACGACCGTACCACACACGGAACAATCCATTGGGACAATAACGGTACGTATGCTAGTTTTGGAAAAAGTTATACCAAACCAAGTGGCAAACTTTCTGACCAATTCCATGTGTATAGTGTAATATGGGACGAAAAGTCAATAAAATGGTATTTTGACGATATACTTTACAATACTGTTGATACGACACCTGCCGCATTAAGTGAGTTTCAAGAAAGATTTTTCTTTATTTTCAATGTGGCAGTAGGCGGTAACTGGCCTGGTAGCCCTAATACAAGCACTGTTTTCCCGCAACGTATGGCGGTGGATTATGTGAGGGTTTTTCAGCGTAATTAA
>CANGYA010000264.1 GCA_947457925.1 Cytophagales bacterium
AATTTTTGCAACCACATTTAGATTTCCTAAGTCTTTAATACTTGGCAAGTCTATACCTTTTGCAGCAACCAAATGCACAATCAAATCATTTTCTTTTTTCGTATCAAAAACATTTAATTTTTGTCCGCCAACTTCCAAAATGCCCTTGTCGCCCACTTGTCCGCCACTTTCTGCATAAAACGGAGTTTTTTCTAAGACAATTTGGAAATAGCTTTGTTTGGCATCTTTTACCTCTCTGTATTTTACGATTTTAGTCGTACATTCTTGGTATTCGTAGCCGATAAATTCCGTTTTTTCAAACTCCTCATCAAGCACAATCCAATCTCCTTTTTCCACTTTTGTAGCTTGTCTTGACCTGTCTTTTTGCTCTCGCATCAAAACTGTAAAACCTGCTTCATCTATCGACATTCCGTTTTCTCGTGCAATCAAAGCCGTTAAATCCAACGGAAACCCAAAAGTATCATACAATTCAAAAACCACTTTGCCCTCAATCACATTATTTTTTACAGTCGGTTTAATAGCCTCAAACAAACGCAAACCATTTTCTAAGGTACGCAAAAACGAAGTTTCTTCTTCCAAAATCACACGACTAACAAACTCTTGTTGTGCCTTCAATTCTGGGAAAACATCAGCAAATTGCTCCGCCAAATTTGGAATTAATTTTACCAAAAACGGTTCTTTCAAATTCAATTTGCTATAACCATAACGCACAGCCCTACGCAAAATTCGGCGAATTACATAGCCTTGTTTCACGTTAGAAGGTAATTGTCCGTCTGCAATCGTGAAAGCAATAGCACGAATATGGTCTGCAATCACACGCATAGCAATATCCGTAGGCTCATTTTGTCCGTATTTTAAGCCTGAAAGTTGCTCTATAATAGCCAAAGTTGGCGTAAAAATATCAGTGTCGTAATTTGAAGTTTTGTTTTGAATGGCACGTACCAATCTTTCAAAACCCATTCCTGTATCTACGTGTTTTGCGGGCAATTTGACAAGACTTTTATCTGCCTTCCGTTCAAATTCCATAAACACATTATTCCAAATTTCGATAACTTGTGGGTGGTCATTATTCACCAAATCATAACCCGAAACTTGTTTACGTTCTTCGTCTGGTCGCAAATCTATGTGAATTTCTGAACAGCAACCGCAAGGGCCTGTTTCGCCCATTTCCCAAAAATTATCTTTTTTAGAGCCATACAAAATTCTGTCTTTGCCACCAAGAATTTTCTCCCAAATTGCAAAAGCCTCATTATCAGGCTCTAAACCGTCTGTTTTGTCGCCACCGAAAACAGAAACATATAATCTGTCTTTTGGTAACTTGTAAATTTCTGTCAATAATTCCCACGCCCAAGTAATTGCTTCTTGTTTGAAATAGTCGCCAAACGACCAATTTCCCAACATCTCAAAAAGTGTGTGGTGATACGTGTCAATGCCCACATCTTCGAGGTCATTGTGCTTGCCCGAAACCCGCAAACATTTTTGCGTATCGGCAATACGTTTTGAAGGCGGATTTCCATTGCCTAAGAAAAAATCTTTGAACGGAGCCATACCCGAATTGATAAACATTAGTGTACTGTCGTTTTTTGGCACAATGGGTGCAGACGGCACAATTAAGTGTTGCTTAGATGCAAAAAAATCTAAGAAGGTTTTGCGTATTTCGTTAGCTTTCATAAATATTGTTAGGTTGTACCACAGACTTTAGTCTGTGTATTTTCAAAAGAAATACACAGACTAAAGTCTGTGGTACAATATTTTTAAGTTTATTTTTGAGTTTTAGGGGCAAAGATAGGGAAAAGTAAGGAAAAACTTAGTTGATAACCCCCTTGTTCTTTTCTCCTATAAAACTATAGATTTCTTCAGTAGAGTTTATGAATAATTTTTTGCTATAGCCCCGAACTCTGCGAAACGTCGCACCGCCCACTGGGAGGGCTGAAAAGTAGTTATTTATAAACTCTAATATTGTTTTGCGAAAAAAATTAACGATTTATGCTTCCTATCATCAGTTTTACAAAATGTTTGCAAAACACAATGATAGAGGCAAATCTACGAATTTTGTTGTTTAAAACTTGAATCTACGAATTTAAATAATTGATTTTCAAATATTTAAACTTACTTTTACTATCAAATAATTTAGTTTTAATACTTAACAATTTTATTCAAGGATTATTGCTAAATTTATATCAACAGGCATCATTAACAAGCCATAAAATACCACCCATATTGCAATAAAGTCTGCCCATGAAATTAGCCATTGATATTGGTAATACCTTTGTAAAAATAGGTTTTTTTGAAAACAATTTGCTCGTCAAAGTAGCAGAAAGGCTGACTCTACCCGCAGCTATAGAGCTACTAAAAAATACAACTGCCGAAACCGTTGTACTTTGTGATGTAGCCAACAAAGCCGAAGCAATTACAACAATTTTACCCGAAAATACGGTTATTCAGAAATTGACGTACCAAACCCCTGTACCTATTCAGAATAAGTATGAAACACCGCAGACCTTGGGCATGGACAGGCTGGCTGCGGTGTTGGGGGCATATCACTTATTTCCGAACAAAAATTGCTTGGTTATAGATGCAGGTTCTTGTATCACTTACGATTTTCTGACGGCTACAGGTACGTATTTGGGAGGGGCTATTGCTTTGGGTTTGCAGTTGCGGTTCAGGGCTTTGCACGAATACACCGCCAAATTGCCTCTTTTACAAGCTACAGACCAACCTCTTACGCCTATAGGCACAAACACCCAAACGGCTATTCAAAGTGGTGTGATTTTCGGGCTTACCGAAGAAATCAGGGGCATTATTCGGTATTATGAACAAAATTTTGGCGAGGTACAAGTCATTTTTTGCGGTGGAGATGCCCAATTCTTAGCTGCCAAAATTCAACAGCCAACGGTGCAGGTACAGCCTTATTTGTTGTTGTATGGATTGGCTACGTTGTAAGTAAAATAGTTATGCAAAAGTGTTGATAAAGATGACATCTTTCAAAAAGATGTCATCTTTATCAACACTTTTGCATAACTACCATGAATAAAATAAAAAACTACAAGGTTTTTAAACCTTTATAGGTTTGGTTATTTCGATAAATAGTAGTTTTGGCAGTGAAAGTTTATTTTCCGCACCAAAAAAAACTACCAAGATGATTTTTAGTACCCAAACTACTACTTTACAACGCCTACTGCCCTTTGTGTTGGTTTTTGCAGTTTATATCGTTGGTATGTGCTTAGATGTCATGGACATAGACTCTGCCCAATACGCAGAGATAGCCCGAGAAATGCAAGCCACTAACGAATGGCTACAAGTGAAACAACATGGCGTAGATTATTTAGACAAACCCCCATTGTTATTTTGGATTACGGCTTTTGTATTCAAAATCTTTGGTGTTTCGGTTTTTACCTTCCGTTTAGTGCCTGTTTTGCTGTCCTTTTTTGGGGCTTATGCCACTTACCAATTAGCCAAAATCTATTATAGCGAAAAGGTCGCCTATTTGTCGGCTCTTTTGTTGGTGAGTTGCCAAGCCTTGTTTTTGATGAACCACGACCTCCGTACAGACAACCTACTGACTACGTGCATTGCCTTTACGCTGTGGCAATTAGCAGCCTATTTACAAAAAGCCAACTGGAAAAACCTTGTAGGCGGGTTTGTAGGCATTAGTTTGGCTATGTTGGCAAAGGGACCTATCGGCTTGGTCATTCCTGTATTGACGTTTGGCGTAGATGTGTTAATTAGACGGCAATGGTCGGCTATTTTCCGTTGGCAATACTTAGTAGGCTTGGCTATTGTTGCCTTGTTGTTATTCCCGATGTCTTGGGGCTTGTACCAACAGTTTGATTTGCACCCCGAAAAAGTCGTAAACGGACAAACAGGCGTATCGGGCTTGCGTTTTTACTATTGGACACAGAGTTTTGGGCGTATTACAGGCGAAAACCTTTGGAGCAACAACCCCGACCCTTTCTTTTTGGTGCATACCACTTTTTGGAGTTTCTTGCCTTGGACAGTCTTTATGCTCATTGCCTATTGGAAAGAAACAGTACGCATTGTCCGTAACCGTTGGGCTGCCGTTTCGCCTACGCAAGAAGTTTTGGTGTGGTGGGGCATTACCCTTACGTTTTTGGCTTTGTCCCGTTCAAAATACCAACTGAACCACTACATTTACCCTATTTACCCTTTGGTGGCTGTACTCACTGCCAAATACATTGTGCAGCTTGCCGAAGACACCACCACAAGCACCCGCCAATGGCTCACACGCATACAGATTAGTGTATTGGGAATTTTGAGTACGGTAGTAGGTTTTTTGTGGTATTGTTTTCCCCTCACATTGGCTACGGCATGGGTAGGTTTGGGCTTACTTGGTGGTTTTGTGGCAGCTTTGTACTTTGTGTTTCGCCCAACGAGCAGTATTCAGCAATTAGTTACGCCCTATTTTTGTGCTATTATTGGTATCAATTTGTTTTTGAATGGTGCAATTTACCCTTCTTTGTTCAACTACCAATCTGAAAGCCAAGCGGGGCATTATGTCAATGCAAACCCTACTATCAACAAAGAGCATTTTTATATTGTAGCAGATGTAAATACTTTGTTGTCTTTAGATTTTACGGTAGATAAGGTAGTGGAGTCCTACCCAAGTTTTGACAAACTACCCCAAAAAGGGACTGTTTGGGTGTATTGTTTAGCCGATAAGTATGAAACAGCCCAACAACAAGTACCTACGGCAAAGCTAAAAGTGCTACAGACTTTTGAGGATTTTCACGTTTCGGAGGTTACGCTGCCGTTTTTGTTGCCGAGTAGCCGTAGTAGCACCGTCAAGAAGGCGTATTTGTTGGAGGTTACGCAGTAGGAAACTACAAGGAAGACTTCGCTTATAAGTGTCGTGCTATGAATTGATATGTTGTGTATTAATAAACCCTATAAAGATGTAATCTTTTAAAAAGATTACATCTTTATAGGGTTTATTAATTTGGTACAGACATTTTAAATTTGTAGAAAATTGCCATTTGTACCACAGACTTCAGTCTGTGTTGAATTAAAATCACAGACTTCAGTCTGTGTTGAATTAAAATCACAGACTGAAGTCTGTGGTACAAATAAATAATGTCGTTGTCAAAATATGAGTTACATTTTTAATTTTGTGCCGTTAGGCACTATATATTGTACTCATAAAAAATGTCACTCATATCTATCTCTGGTTCGTTTTCCCATAGTCCCACCAATTTTTGGGGTTGTTTGGTAGGGTATCGATAGTTTTTATCTTTGATTTGTGCTACAGTTTTCATTTGTAGCTTGGCGGGTGGGCGTTGTTGGAGTTCGATAGCCGTAATCAATCGTTGTTGTGTAATCGCAGGCAACTGCATGACCAAGTTCAAGGAGTTGGTGAAAAGTAAGAGGTATTTGAAGTTTATATTCCATAGTGTTTGTAGATTTTTTAATGAGGGATTATTACAGCCTATTTTTTATTGCCCAAAAACTTTCCTTAACTACCCAACCTTATTGCCTAAAAGTCAGGGTTTCAATCAATCATCAAACAAATTTAGCTGTTTTTTGAGTTCCTTTACACAACAATTTGATAACGACATTATTTATTTTGTACCACAGACTTCAGTCTGTGTTGAATTAAAATCACAGACTGAAGTCTGTG
>CANGYA010000265.1 GCA_947457925.1 Cytophagales bacterium
CAAGTTACTTTTACCAATACTTCTACTAATGCTACTTCCTTTGCTTGGGATTTTGGTAACGGACAAACCTCTACAACTGCCAGCCCAAGCACAACTTACGCCGCCGCAGGTACATATACCATTAGACTAACCGCAACAGGGGCAAACGGACAAACAAATGTGAGAAATGTAAGTATTGTGGTTACGGCACCTGTTTCACAAACCTTTACTATCAATGACAAATGGATTGCAGCTGATGATAATCAACCCAAATCTTATCGGAATCATCACTATATTTTTGAATTGGCTGAAGAAACAAAAGTTGATATAAGTATTACATCTTCGGTAGCAGTTGGTTTTGTAGTTTACAATGGTTTAGATATTATTGAAATTAATCAAGGTAGTGGCATAAATAATTTTTCACCTCGCACAAGAAGTAGCTCCACTGTACTAAAAGCTGGCAAATATAGGATTGTTGCCTTAGCTGTTAAAGATGCAGAAGCTAACTATGTTTTGACTGTAACAGGTAAATTGGCTGCAAAACCTGTCAAAATAGAAACACAATACCAAAGAATAGTAGGTAGTTGGACTTATTCTGATAGTGATAGAAAGAATGCAATGTCAGCTCGTAATCGCCATTATGATATTGAGGTAACGCAAGATACCCAAATAGATTTGATACTTACTTCCTCAGTAGGAACAAGAATGTACATGATTGATGCTTTGGGATTTAGAATAATAGATTTCCCTACTCCTAGCTATAGTACTGCTCAGTCTATTAATGCGTCTGTATCGGTTCGTAAGGGTAAATATAGAGTAATTGCAAGCACAGGTACAGGTGAGCAAACTGCTAATTTTATTTTAGAAATTTTTGGGCATTTTACCAATGTAACAGAAATAAAATCTATTGAGCAAGCCTTAAATGGTTCATGGACTGCTTCAGCCAATTCTTTAACCTCACCTAATAATCCACGCTATAATCTGGAAGTTACGCAAGAAAGTATAGTGGATATTTTGGTATATAATCAAAGTCTTGATATCCGTTATGCTTTGCTCAACGAAAGAGGTGATGTAATAGTAGATACAGGTACAAGCAGAAGTACAAGTTGGGTGGATAGTCGTACTTTACCTAAAGGAATTTATACCATTATAGTTGCCACCCGATTAGACAACCAACGAGGTAACTTTACTTTGGAGGTTTACGGTCATTACATCAGCAATTTTCGGTTAAGATAAGATAACAAAAAATTAGAATTTTTACAACTATCGGCAGGGCTTGTAGCCACTGCCGAAGTTGAGCAAATAGAATTTCACATTTAAAACCAAAATTCAAAACAATGAAAAATTTAAAAAATTTGGCTTACTGCCTCTTGTGGCTGGTGGCTGTGTTAGGATTAAATGCTTGTGGGGGAACTACAGATGTAGTTTCACCAACTTCAAATAACTCGGCTATAACAATGACAGCAAAAATAAATGGAGAGAGCCTTACCTCAAAAGAAGTTGTTGCCTCGAATCTTAAACGCATAAGTGGTGGCAGTACTAGTAATGATAAGTTCATAACTGCTAGTATAGGAATAGTTAGGCTTTTTGAGTTGCCATTTGATGGCGTTGGAAGCTATAAAATTACAAACTCAGATATACTTGGTAATGTAATTTTTGTCGACAAGCAAGGTAATACATTCACAGGTTATTCAACATCAGGCACTCTAACTATTACTGAATTTAATAATAAAAAATTTAAAGGTACTTTTAATTTTTCTGCTTCTGATATCAGAACAGGCGATATAACAAATGTTACTGATGGCGTTTTTGATTATAATTTCTAACAAGGTAGATAAAATTGCAAACTTTTCAAGTCTATTAAGGTTTTTAAAAAATTGATAATCAATAAGTTAGTTAAAATTATTTTTAGCTTATTGATTATCATTTATCTCCAGACTTCTTACGAAAATCAAAATATCTTAGCCCCGCAAGGGTTTAAAACCCTTGCGGGGCTGATTTAAAATTACTTTTGCTATAAGTGCTACAAAATCTTATTCATGTTCCAGTATGCCAACTACCTATTTTTCTTACACTTTTAAGACAATGATTCATGAAAAAAATATTCCCTCAATCTCTTAGTAACTTTTGTAAGTTACTGTTATTGGCAGTTTGTCTGCAAGCCAATTTTGTGGCAAAAGCACAGTTAGGCGACCTCCTCAAAACAGTAAAAGACGTAAAAAAAGGAACAGAAGACGTAAAAAAAACCGTAACGGAGGCACAACGCACCCTCAACGAAATTCAACAGTTTCGAAACGAAGTACGAGAATTGCAGTCTATCATTAAAACGACTACAGGCTTTAATGAAAACGTAAAAGTGGCGAATGGGAATACACCTAATAGTAAAGAGGCGGTAATGGAAGCCAAAATGTCTGGGGCAAAATTAGAGATTAAGGACGGTAAAGCTACTAATTTAGCTTGGGAATATACTGCCTACTTCGATAACCAACTATTCCCCTCTACTCTTATAAGTATGGCTACTTATAAAGGAACTCTTACGCCTGAATTGCAAGCTATTAAAAGTAGTGCATTGGGCTTTGTGTTCTACAGCTCCTTGCCTGCTATGGCTGTTAAATGGGAAATAGAATGTTCGGAAGAAAAATATTTTAAAAAACAATCAGGCACATACATTTGCGAAAAAGCAAAACAACTATACTATTTTATGCCCGAATTGGGCTGGAATTACTCACTTCTTAGCAAACAAGAAACAAGAACTAATATACAAGTTACTTTTCGTGTGTTTGATGAAAAAGGAAATAAGGAGGAGTACCCTGTTACACTTGCTTTGCGTAGTGTAAATGACTGTATCAGATTTTATAAAGATACTGACCTGCGTTTTATGTATGCTGCCTACGTAAATGAAGAACACCCCGAAATTGATAAAATATTGCGAGAAGGATTAAATACCAAAATTACAGATACTTGGATAGGCTATCAAGGAACAGAAAGAGATGTATTATTGCAAGTAGCAGCTATTTGGAAAGCACTACACAACCGCAAATTTACATATAGCAGTATCTCTGCCAACAGTGGCGATGAAGGCGATGTAAAAAGCCAGTCTGTCAGAACTTTTGATAAGGCTATTAAAACTAGCCAAGCAAATTGTGTAGATGGTACGGTGGTATTTGCCTCTATTTTGAAAAAAATTGGTATCAAACCTGTGATAATATTGGTGCCAGGGCATTGTTTTTTGGGCTTTTATTCAGATGCTAATAAAACAAAGTTAAATTTTCTTGAAACAACTCAATTATCAAACAAAGACGTGATAAACCCTAAAACAAAAAAAGTAGAGAAAAATGCGTTTATTGAGGCAATGGTGGCAGGCACAATGGCTTACGAAGAGGCAATACAGAAGTATCCTAACAATATACAAAAAATAGATTTAGAAGAGGCACGCCAAAAGGTTAAACCTTTGCCTGTTTCCAATAACTAAAATTGATAAATAGTTTTTGTCAAACTTTTAGCCCTAATAGTTCTTAATAAACCATTAGGGCTTAATTATCAATAAGTTACAAATAAAAAAAAATGATTTTGTGCCGTTAGGCACTCATATTGGTAGTTTTTCTACTAATATGTAGTCCATAACGGCACATTTTATTGTACTCATCAAGAACGTAACTCATGTTGATTAGCAACCCTAAAACTTAAAGTTATACGTAACCGAAGGAATAATAGGAAACAAAGACACTTGTTTAGCCAAAAAACCATCAGGCAGTCGAGTTTGCTTATTTTCTATGGGTTCAAAGAACAAGAAAAAGGCATTTCTGCGGTTATAAGCATTGTAAATACTAAAAGTAAGGTCAGATTCCCCCCATTTAGGCTTAAATTTCCACACCAAAGACGCATCAAAACGGTGGTAATCTGCCATACGGAAACTGTTTCTTTCATTATAAGTTGGAATAATCAAAGGAGGTCTATTCACCAAATCTTGTAAATAGAAACGACCTGTAGGCAAAGAAACGGCATTGCCCGTACCGTACACCCACGTAAAGGAAATGATGACACGCTGCGAAAGTTCATGCGTAACTACCACAGATACGTCATTACGGCGGTCATATCTTGGGTGAAACGGACTGCCTCCATTCAAGGCATCAAACTGTCGCCATGCGTAGGCGTGAGTGTAGCCTATCCAACCTCTTGTCTTGCCTTTGCGTTTTTCTATATAAATTTCGTTGCCATACGCCCAGCCTTTACCAAAAACTAATTCATTGTCTAAGTTGTCGTTAGCTACTAATTGTGCCCCATCTTTAATGTCTATTTGGTTGGTCATGTCTTTATAATAGACTTCGTTGCTCAAAAAGATTTGGTCGTCCCACAACGAAAACGAAATGCCTAACACGCCTTGCGTAGCTCTTTCGGGCTTTACAGTGGCATTAGACGGATACCAAAGGTCTGATGGCAAACTTGCCCCCGAACTCGAAATCAAGTGTTGGTATTGGTAAGTTTGTGAAAGGCTGGCTTTCAGTGCTGTTTTTTCAGTCAATTTGTAACGAGCCGATACACGAGGTTCTACTCCCCAAAACGTATTGGGTTTATTGATAAAACCTGTGGCTCTTAAACCATAAATGACAGCCAAACGAGGTGAAATGGTGTATTCGTGGCTCATATACGCCCCAAATTCTCCTGCGGGTAGTACAGTTCCTCTGTTAATGTTCAAATCTTCGCCATTACCACCACTAAATTGCCCCAGTGTAAATTCATGGGCGGTATAAACAGCCCCGAAATTGATTAAATAATTACTTTTCCATTGGTAATTCCAATCAGATTTTAAACTTATATTTTCTATACCCGAACTTAGTCGTATCTTGAAATTGTCAAATTCATTGCGAATAATGTAGTCGTAATGACTGTATAGCACCGCCGTATTTGAAGTAAGGCGTGGCGACCATTGGCGTTGCCAACCGATAGTGCTGGCAGCATTGCCCCAGTCCAAATTGACCGTAAATCTTTGCTTGAACTCAAAGGCATCTCTACCATAATAACCCGAAAAATAGACTTTATTTTTATCATCTATGTCGTAATTGATTTTGGCAGTAAGGTCGTGGAAATAGTACGAGGGAATAGGGTCATAGTTCGGTGTATTTTCATTCAACGCATTGATACCTCTTGTAAAAACATCAAAATATGTCCTACGTGCCGACAAAATGATGTTAATTTTCTTGGATTTTTGCTTAAAGTAAATGGGAAATTCTAATGCCAAACGAGAAGAAATTAGCCCAATACCGCCTGTTCCTTGCAAACGAGTGGCTTGTGAGCCTCTTAGTTTCACATCTAAAACGGAAGACAATCTTCCGCCAAATTGTGCAGGAAAATCTCCTTTGTAGAGGTCTATTTTATCTACAGCATCAGAATTAAACACACTAAAAAAACCAAATAAGTGGTTAGGATTATAAATCACTGCACCGTCCAACAAGACTAAATTTTGGTCTGCTCCGCCACCACGTACATACAAACCTGAATTGCCTTCGCCACCTGACTGTACGCCCGGTTTTAGTTGCAAAATTTTTATCAAATCCGTTTCGCCAAACAGTGCAGGCAATAGTTTAGCTTCTTTGGAGGTTAAAGTGTTGATACTTGTCTGCACTGCATCAACTTTGGCGGTAGGAGCTTCG
>CANGYA010000266.1 GCA_947457925.1 Cytophagales bacterium
TACGCACAACACCTTTAGTTTTTTCGGCAGCAGCAAAAGCCGTTTTTGATGCTGGTCGGGAGTTGTGGCGGTATTATCACTCACAAAGTTTTTCTGTAAGTTATGGCGGTGTTACCATGCAAACAGGCACTTACAACGTCAATGCGTCTTTGTATGACATCAAAGAGTTTTTTCAACAACGCAATGCCAACGGCAAAATGAACAATAAAAGTGATGATGAAAAATACAACGAATTGATGAGTAACTTGCGGGAGGCATTAAAGGTTTTGGCACAGAAAATTGAGCCGAAGGTGTATGAACATGGGTTTTTGAAGAAGTAAAACGATATTCAATATTTTCTTAAAACTATTGTTGGTAAATAGGTAAATTGGTTATTTGCAACCAATTAGCTATAATTTTTAACCCATATTCAGTCAATACGGCTTCGGGGTGAAACTGAATACCATAAATAGGTAGAGATTTGTGTTGAATCCCCATAATTTCGCCTTCTTGGGTAGTGGCGGTAATGGCTAAAACAGGGCTGCTGCGGTCTATTATTAAGGAGTGATACCGCACTACATTAAAAGTAGCAGGTATTTCGTGAAATAGCGGTGTGTTAGGTTGGCACGTAATCTGCGAAATTTTACCGTGCATAGGGCGTAGGGCATATTGCACTTTTGCCCCAAAATATTCGCCAATGGCTTGATGCCCCAAACAAACCCCTAATAAGGGCAGGCGTTGATGAAAATAATCTATAATGGCTAATAAGTTGCCTGCTCCTTGTGGTTTACCATGCCCAGGGGACAGCAATAATGCACGAGGATTTAAGGCAGCAATAGCCTCGATACTTGCGTCATTGCGAAGTACATGACAAACGGGGTATAATTGTTTTACATAATCTACCAGATTGTAGGTAAAAGAATCAAAGTTATCTATGATAACAACAGACATAAAAGTTTTTAAGCAAAGCTACTTAGATTTTGGTGATACTAAATAGCTTTGTTTCAACTAAATTTATGCAAAGTTTGTTTTAGCCACGACCATGCCCGTATGAGCTACCACCAAAAAAGCCTCTTGAAGACCCAAAAGAACTTGTATGTATAGAGTGAGAAATTTGGCTACGTACATAGTCAGATTGTGAAGCTATGTATTCATTGATATAATAACGTATGATTCTACGAGTATTCCTCTCATTAGTATTATTATGCTCCTGATACCAGCCATATAATTGTCTTCTTCTATCTACGGATAACATATCGCCAATAGCACTATAAACAACTACTTCTTCTAAATTCGTATCTGTAACGAAAGTATTATAGTGCAAAAAAACGGGCTTATTGGTATCTATGCGTTGCCACAAAGAGTCGAAGGGGAGATACTCTGTACTACCATCTAAATAGTGAATAGTCGTTAAAGTTTTTCCTTCTGCCTCCACTAATTTTTCCTCTATGATTTGAAATTGCGAAGGAGCTACTTCTTTTACAACCATCTGCACACTTTTGGCATAATATTCTTCTTCGCTGCAAGACGAGAAAGTGCTAAGGGCAGCCACACACAACGAAGAAGTAAGCAAAGATTGGTAGGTGCTATTTTGAAAAATTTGTTTTACTTTTCGGAGAAACGAATGTTTCGGAATATCGTCCATAATGGTTGTAAAAGTTAGTGTAAGACTCTTTTACGATTTATTAACAAAATGGTTAAATCTTATTTTAAAATTTTCACTAATTCAATCAAATAAATTTTTAGCCCCAAGATGTAAGCTATTTAAGAAATTTAGCTATTTTTATTGACTTATTTGTTGTATTTTTTACACTAAGATAAACAATAGCATTACGAAAAAAAAAATAGCTAATTAATACGAAGTTGCGAAAAATATATAAATTTGATTATCAATAATTTACAAAAAAAAACGAAGTGCTTATTTCTTCTGTTTATTCGCAATACTAATTTCTTTCTATCTATTCAACTATACAAAGTATAAAAAAGTATGTAATATTTTGCTTTTTTTTGATAAAAACGATATTTTTGTTTAGCTATACACTATCTCACACCTTATCTTTCAGCCTATATTTTTATGTTTGGTCATAAATTATATCTTTTGGGGCTTTTGTTTTTAGGCTTTACTATACCGTTACAAGCTGCTGAAATGCTCATTAAAGGGGTGTATCAAGGGCAAAATGTGTTTGTTCAAAACCCACATGACGGTAATAATAACTATTGTATTTCAGAGGTCTATCTGAATGATAAAAAAATAGAACACCCTAAAACAACAGCTTTTGACATAGACCTTTCGCACCTCAAACAAGGCGATGCGGTAGTTATCAAGTTTATTCATAGAGATGACTGTTCGCCAAAAATTATGAATATGCACGCCATTCGTGTCAAAGAAGATTTCCAATTTGTTAATATTGAGGCAACTGAACAAAAAATTATTTGGGTAACAAAAGGAGAACGAAAATTTGCACAATTTTTCTTTGAGGCTTTTAAAAATAATGCTTGGATGGTTGAGAAAGTCTTTAATTGTAAAGGAGTGCAAGGCAATAATGTCTATGATTTACCTGTTACACATAATTCAGGAGTCAATAAATACCGTATCAAATATTTAGAAATTAGTGGAAAAACTTCTTATTCACCTGAAGTTGTGTTTGAATCTGATGCCGAAAAAGTAACTTTTTACCCCAAAACGGTGGCAGAAACCATTACGTTCTCTAAATCTGTCAAATATGAAATTTTAGATCCTTATTATAATGTCTTATTGCGTGGTAATGGGGCAAGTGTGGACTGTAAAAAACTAAAACCGGGCAGTTATTATGTCGTATTTGACAACCGAACCGAAAAGTTTTTGAAGAAATAAATACCTGTCTAATTGTCTTTCTCAATATTTTAAACTCTCTTTAACATTATTTTGCTATTAGACATCATAAATACGCCTACATTTGTAGCACCAGCATTGCCTTTTTATACATATCTATCTTATAGTATTAATTTTTGTAAAACCATGTAATCATGTATTTCGCTAAATTTTTTGTCGTATTTGCTTGTTGTGCAGCTTTCATGAGCCATGCACAAACCCCACTTACCATTATAGACGCACTGAAAAGAGCTAAAACTTCTAATCCAGACCTTCAAGTCAGCAAATATAACATACAATTAGTAGCAGCAGATACCATTACAGCAGGGCTTAAAATTAATCCTGTCATTAATTTCCAATTAATTCAACTGTTAGATACCTATGCATTTGCAGAAGGCACACAGTTTTATAGCCAACGCAACCGACAAGGTTGGACACAAATTACCAAAGAATTTCATGTGAAAAAACAAAGGCAAAACAAAATAGATTTTGCAAAGAAAAACTATGACGTAGCCGAAATTCTATTTGAAAATGAAAAAAGAAATTTGTATTATTTAGTGGCAAATCAATGGTTAGATACTTGGATTTTACAGAAACGAGTGAAGTTAATTAACGAGTCGCAAGCCAATATTGATACCTTAGTAAAAATTAATGAAAACCGTCTTAAAAACGAAGTAATTACGAAAACGGAGTTGGTAAGAACTAGGATTTTATCACAACAGTTTGATGCTCAACTAATTGAAATTAATGGAGTTTATAACAACAACCTCAAAGTGCTACAGTATTTGATAGGAGCAACGGACAGTTTACAGATTGTAGAAGGGGCTTTTATGGATATGGACGTACTACAAGCCAAAGATTCTCTCTTGGCAAAATCCGAAGAAAGAACCGATAAGCAAGTAGCAAAAGCACAATTGAGGGCAGCGGAGAGTAATTTAAAATTGCAAAATTCATTGAAATACCCACGACCAGAATTAGGATTTATTTGGAATCCGCAAAACGGTGTGATTTACGGTGGCGTATATGCGACATTTCCATTACCAATTTTTGACCGTAATCAAGGAGAAATTCAAAGAGCCAAAATAGCCATAGACCAATCTACCAAAGCTATTGAAGTATTAGACCTACGAGTACGCAATGAAATCAATAGGGCGTATGCTTTGTATCAAAATAGGAAGGCACGTTTGACACAGTTCCAAAAAATTGTAGAGGAGTCGCAACTGGTACTGAACACCGTAAGGTATGCGTATTTAAGAGGCAACACCACGATTATAGATTTTTTAGACGCACAACGCACTTACTACACTGCCCAACAAGATTACAACGATGCTCTATATGCCTTGAAACAAAGCTATATAGAATTGCTGTTTGTTTCGGGACAGTTAGAAAAGTTGGTAGAAGAATAAAAGTAAGGTTACATAACTACTTGTAGGCACATTCAAAGACTTTGGTAAGTATAATAGTCTCAATAGCACATACAATCATTGCTAATCCACAACATTTCATTGAAATTGATAAAAAATTATGCTAAAAAATATAATTTTACCTTTTACATATATTGTAATTTTGGGCTTGCTTCAAACGGCTTGCACCGAACAAGTAACTGCCAAGCTACCTACACAAACTCCACAACACGAAAAGCCTTTGATGTTGGACAACGGCAATGAAATTCGTTTCCAACAAGCTACTAATGCCTTTTCGGTAATGTCTTGTAGCAGAAATTCAACCTTGGGGAACATTGAAGCACCTGCCAAAGTAGTAGCAAGTGTTTTTAAACCAGAGAACCAACAAGCTCAAAATATTATATTATTCGAGAACCCCGAAGTAACAGAACTCTATACGACCATGTTACAAAGTATGGCACACCTTGCCAGAGATACAGATTTTTATGAACGGAACTTGGATATGTACAAAAATGGTGCAGCCACAGGCAAAGATGTTTTGGAAGCCAAAACAGGTATGATTGAGGCAGCTACAGAGTTGGCAGAGAAGGAAGCAAGACTGCGAACTTTTGGGTTCAAACCGCAGGAACTTCGGAATGCTCCCACAAGCATTGTTTGGCTTTTTGCTAACGTATCAGAGGGAGATTTGAACAATATTACGACAGGAAAAGACTGTAAGATTGAGTTCATTTCTTATTCTGGTGAGATTTTTAAGGGCAATGTATCGGCGATTGGCGAAGTGGTAAATACCGAAACCCGAACTTTTACGGTGCGAATTACACTAAAAAACCCCGACAACCGTTTTAAACCCGGTATGTTTGCCAAAGTTAGTTTTGATGTGGCAGAAAACAATATTTTGTCTGTTCCACAAACTGCTTTGATTACTGCCGAAGGTAAAACCTATTTGTTTAAGAAAAAAGCTAATTCTTACTTCCGTTCTGAAGTGCTTACAGGCAAACAGTTAGGCGACAGGATACTGATTAAAGAAGGTTTGGACGAGGGAGATACGGTAGTAGTAAAAGGAACAATGTTGTTGAAAGGCTTGAGTTTTGGCTATTAATTTTAAATTACGAATTACGAATTACGAATTACGAATTTTTACTCTTTGCTTACAAACTTTACATTAAAATAAGTAATTGGTTATCAAATAGTTAAATTTAAAAACTTAATCAAGCTATGACATTTCTCAAAGAAATGTTATAGCTAAAAATATACGGAGACTAATATTACTGGACAAAATGAATATCGTAAGGTAGCTTGCCTTTTATCTGCACATTTAAAAACTGGATTAAATCAAGAAATCGTGTAAGGGAA
>CANGYA010000267.1 GCA_947457925.1 Cytophagales bacterium
GTCTTCAAGAAGCTCTATAAAGATGACATCTTTCTAAAAGATGTCATCTTTATAGAGCTTCTTGAAGACAATCAAACTTATTTCTTTGAAAAAAATTAGTTTCACTATAAGTTTTTAAAGCACGACCCTATAGGCGAATAGCTTGATAGTCAATGTATTCGTCTAAAGGCAAATATACTTTTTTTTTGTCTTAAGTAATTGGAAAAAATAAATGTACCACAGACTTTAGTCTGTAATCTCTTGATAATCAAAGACTCACAGACTAAAGTCTGTGTACAATATTATCAATTAATTAGTTACTCTTACTTATTACTCATCAATAAACAGTTATCAGTAAATTTTACAACCCCTTGATTATCAATAATTTTTACTATCTAAATAGTTAAACGCAGATTCAACTATGAAACGCATCATTATAGGCTTAGACTTTACAGAAATGGACGAAATGCTGTTGTCTTATACAGAGTTTTGGACGCAGTTGTTGAATATCGAAAAAATTTACTTTCTACATATCACAGACTCTCTAACAGCCGATATTAAAGTTCGGCAGCAAGTTTGGAACACCAACAAACCAATAGACGAGTTCCTACAAGATAAAATGAAAGAACAAGTCCGCCGTTTTGCCCCTCAAATTGATTTACAAAAAGTAGAATTTTTGGTGGTAGAAGGTACGCCTTACCAACAAATACATCATTGGGCAGTGGCAAAAGAGGCTGATTTGATTATTGCAGGACGGAAGTATTCATTAAAAGGTAGTGGTTTATTGCCCCAAAAATTTATTATGAATGCACCTTGTTCGGTATTGTTAGTACCAGAAACAGTGGCTACCCACTTAGATACGGTTTTGGTGAGTACAGACTTTTCTGAATATTCACAGTTGGCTTTGCAAGCAGGTGTAGATTTGGTGCGTAAAACACCGTTTTCTTCTTTGTATTGTCTGCACATTTTTGATGTGGAAGAAGGCATTACAACAGACGAGACATATTCGGAATTGGTGGCACAAAAACGTCAAACTGCCGAAATAGCCTTCGACAAGTCTATGATGGAAGTAGAAACGTATGGACATAAAGTAACGCCACTATTTGTACCAAGCAATGACGAGTTGGCGTTTCAGTGTTTGTACCAAAATGCCAAAGATATTGAGGCTTCGTTAATCATTGTAGGCACAAAAGGACGCAGTTTTTTGACTCGTTTCTTTGATGAAAGTTTCACCAAACAGTTGGTTGAAACTAATAACAAAATTCCTTTGTTGGTAGTGAAGTCGTAATAGCTATCTGTTATGACCAAGTTTTGCTTGTCAAATCTATTTGACGAGCAAAACTACTAACCAGCTAAACAAAGATGAAAAAGCAATTAGTAAGTGTCCGCAAAGCCCCTACCAGCAAGGGTATGGGCGACCATGTGCGTCAGGTGATTCCGAGTGCAGTGCGTAACCTTGACCCCTTTGTGTTTCTTGACCACTTTAATATGGAGAAAGCCCCTCATGCAGAGGGTATTCCGCCACACCCCCACGCAGGAATCGCCACGATTACCTATTTGTTTGAGGGAACTAACCGCCATAGGGACAGTTTGGGCAATGACCTTGTAGTGCGGGCAGGAGATTTGGCATGGATGCAAGCAGGAAAAGGGATTATTCATTCAGAAGGTATGCAGGAAATTCGCACTACCCCAGAAAGAGTACATGGTTTACAAATCTGGATTTCTTTACCTGCCAAAGAGAAATTTGCAAAACCAGATTTCTTTTTTTACCCTTCACAAAATCTTACCACCCTTGAATATGAAGGTTATGCGGTAAAAGTGCTTTGTGGTGAATTGGCTGGGGCTGTTTCGCCTGTTAAAAGTCTTTCGCCTGCCTATATTTGGGAGGTAAAAGCTAAGGCAAACCAAACGGTTACTTTGCCAATTACGGCAGGCAATACTTGTGGGGCGTATGTGATAACAGGCGAAGTGGCAGTAGAACAACAAACACTTAGCCCTTTGATGATAGCCGAATGGAGCAGAGCAGGTGAGGAAATTCAGGTGCTAAGTAAGACCGACAGCCATTTTATAGTCTTAGGTGGTACACCTCTTGACGAGCCGATTGTGGGTTATGCGTCTTATGTGATGAACAACGAAACGCAAATATTACAAGTAATGCGAGATTATCAGATGGGCAAAATGGGCTTTTTGGAATACTAATTGCAACTACTGTCTTGTTACTTATGAAATCTGTATGATTTGGTAGCTAACAAGATAGTTTTTGTCTTAATAGATTGATAATTAGTTATTTACTAACTAACGTAAGTTGCGTAGTACCTGTAGAACGGACTTTATTCCGTTTTTTAATACCAAAAAAAATATTTTATACATAAAAATCTATTCTTTTTGTGCAAAACATTCTAAAACGGACTAAAGTCCGTTCTACAGTGGGTACTACGCAATTTACGTTAATTAATATCTACACTCCAGCACTTTTATAGCTTTATTTACTATTTTTGTCCTTGCAATATATCTTAACCATGAAACTTTCATTTGTACTTTTTTTACTTTTAACTTGTTTTGCTCACTGCTATTCGTTTGGGCAAAGTGTATTGACTGCCATTATTGGGGCGGTAGATAAAGAAGTCTTTTTTTTACAAGAAAAAATGACCGAAAAAAAAGTACAAAAAATACAAGGGCTTACCTTTGTTATAGGCAAATTACATAACCGCAGAGTGGTACTGACCAAAACAGGTGTAGGAAAGGTAAATGCAGCCATGACGGTTACTATTTTGTTGGCTCATTTCAAACCTACTGAAATTATTTTCACAGGTATTGCAGGGGCTATTAACCCAAAACTCAAATTGGGTGATATAGTAATAGCCCGCCAAACTGTGCAGTATGACTTTGGGACATTGACAGACACAGGTTTGGAAAACTGGGGCATGAAAAATCCTATTAATGACATTACCAATCCTATTTTTTATCCTGCCGATACAGTGCTGATACAGGCTGCCCAAGAAGCCGTAAAAAAACTATCTTTGACAAAAATAAGAGTAGGCAAAGTCATGAAAACACCCAATATCATTCATGGTACTGTAGCCACTGGCGATATGTTTGTGTCTTCGCCCAAAAAAGTAAAAGAACTGCGAGAAAAATACAAAGCCGATGCCGTAGAGATGGAAGGAGCTGCCGTAGCCCAAGTGTGTTGGCAACACGCAACACCTTGTTTGGTTATCCGCAGTTTGAGTGATGCTGCCGATGAGAATGCCAAGAAACACTACGATACTTTTATAGATGTGGCTGCTGCCAATTCTGCCCAATTAGTCATTGCTTTGATAGATGACTTGCAGCAAAGAAAACCCTAAATCTTTTCAGTTATCAGTAAACAGTTTTGTTAGTAAATGATAACTGTTTACTAACAACTGATTGATTTTCAGCAATTTAATCCAACAACGTAGTTTCTAAAATCACTTTAAACTTGCGGAGAACTGCTATGATTTTCAATAAATCTTCTTTTTTGGTAGCATCAAAAGTATAGCTTACAGCATATTGTTTGCCTTCCATCACCACAAAGTTCCAATTTCTGCCTGTAATTGTTAAGCCGTACAGAGGTTTGCCGTTTTTGTTTTTTTCTTGGGCTATCAAAAATGCCTCAATCAGTTGAGCCATAGGTTCGGGTGGGCTTTTTCTACTTCTTTTATACTCTTGGAAATGGAAATAAGGCGTTTCGGCAATATCGCCAATGCCTTTGGCAAGCATAAAATCAGTTTCAGTTTGCAAATAAATGCCCTCAACAGTAGCTGAAATCTCTTTATCATAAAAACCATCATAACGGTTCTGTTTATCATAAAAATGGACAACACTGTGCAACAGGGGCGAAATAAAACGCATTTTTAGGGTTTCTTCATTCCAAAAGTCTGCCTTATTGACAGCTTCTTGTCGCAATTCCTCCATTTGCTCCTGCTCTATTTCGGTCAGTTGTGTTTGGGCATCTAACCAACTTTCTAACAACGCAAAGTTTTCGCCGATTCTTCTCAATCCAAAAGTTTTGATAAGTTCATCTTCTAACCAAATTTTTACTTTCTTCTTTGGCATAGTAGTATAATTTGTTACTTGCTTAAAGTTACAAAAATAAATCTACAATACAAAATCGCGAGGGTTTCGGAGTGTTGAGCCTTAAAAACTTATAGAAGAACTACTATTTCTCAAAGAAAACAGATGAACTTATTTTAACTGTTTATAGATAACTGTTCACTGAAAAAAATCGTATCTTTGTTTAGCTAACTCTTGGTGATTATGGCAGACAAATACATCAATCCGTTTACTGATTTTGGACGGTTCTCCGCTGCGATTCAAGAAAATTTTGACGAAGAAGAAAACAAAGATTTGTTAGGGGATTTTATCTATAATTTCTCCCAAGTTCGCCAACAATACGAGGCAAGTTTGAAGCACTACAGGGACATAGAAAATTCATTAGAACTACAACACAAGGCGGGAAAGAAAGAGGGAAAAGAAGAAACTATTTTGGAAATAGCGAAAAATGCAATAGAAGAAGGAGCAAATGATAACTTTATAGCTAAAATAACAGGCTTAACCTTAGCACAAATTGCAGCCCTGCGAAAAAAATAGCCGTTCCAGTAAACAATTGCTTAATAACCTTTAACTTAACTACCCTCTTAAATTACAAATCGGAGGTGATTTGTCCTATTTGCTCAATGTGTTTTTCCAAATAGGCAGTTAATTCTTGGCTATCAAAATGGTGAAGGTTATGAATAGGTTGGTCAAAAAATGAAACTTCTTGAAGATTTACTTCATAACTATCATCTGTTATTGTTGTGATAGAGATATAGCCATCATCAGCATATTCAGCCCGAAAATAGCCCGAATTGCTTAGTTTTTCTATGATAAAATAGACCTTATCGGGTGTATTCATAGTGCTTGGAGCTACGTAAAAATGTGGTTAGCAGTAAATAGTTGAATATAGACAACAGTGAACAATAAACAGTTAGCAGTAAACAGTTTTTTGTTAGTCAATGATAACTGGTTACTGATAACTGATAACTGAAAAAATGCCTACAAATACCTTTTCAAAACTTCTTCTTTCTTTGCCTTTGCACCCTCAATAATTACTTGATTTTCAGTAATTTGCAATTCTAATTTTTCTATTTTGGAAACTAAGGTTTCTTGAGTAGAAAGTGGCGGAATGGGGATTGCAAATTACTAAAATTCTCACTTTTTATGACTGCATAATAATCAACCGCAAATCTAAAGATTTGTAATAGTAAAGTGATTAGAGTACGCTAATCGCTAACTCTAATCACAACAAAAAATATTTTTAAAACTATACTAAGCACAACGAAGGGTCATTTTTATTACAAATACCTTTTCAAAACTTCTTCTTTCTTTGCCTTTGCTCCCTCAATAAGTTCTTGATTTTCAGTAACTTGCAATTCCAACTTTTCAATTTTAAAATAATTTTATATTTATTTAAAAAACTTAAAACATTTTATATTAAAAATCGTAAATATAAATGTTAAATAAATTTTCACAATTATAAATTTTGAACTTATGAGTATTTACTATGTAAACAACAAAGCCGATGCTAAAGGCAA
>CANGYA010000268.1 GCA_947457925.1 Cytophagales bacterium
AGCCGAAAAACCTTGTGCAGCACTAAACGACCATTGATAGCTGTGTTGGGGCAAAGTAGGTTTGCCAATCATTACAGTTTGTCCGTAGCAAATTTTGCGGTTTGCTCCGCCAAAATCTGCAAGGGCAGGGGCTTGTGGATTAATTTTGATGTTTAAAGTCATGCTGTCTATGCACTCAAATTCATTAATTGTCCACACTTTTACCATTGCTTTGGGGTTTTCTCCTTGCCAATTCACAACGATACTATCTAACCATAGCCCTCCTGTTCCTGCTGGAGTGCTTGAATTAAGAATAGTACCGCCAATTACTTGCCATTGTAAAGTAGCCGATTTACCAACTGTTTGTAAACGGTAAGACATTCTTTGAGCAAAAGGACAAACAGCAGTAGCACCTATGATTTTGGGCTGCATACTTGGCAATACCGTAACAACTACGGTGTCTTGTACCGTACAGTTGGCTTGGGTGGCTTGTAAAATATAGGTAAATTTTTGAGGTTGGGTAGTTGTATTTACCAAAGACAAAGTAGGTTGGGCGGTATTTGTAGCTGATAGCCCCGTTTGTGGAGTCCATAGGTACGTAAGGGTAGCCCCCCCGCCCCCCGAAGGGGGAGTTATTGTTGGTTTTGTTCCCAAAACAATGGTTTGCCCACTGCAAACGGTGGTGTCTTTGCCTGCCGAGATTGCGGGCAAAGCAGGTCGTACTTTTATTGGTAACAAAGCCGAATCTTTGCAACCATTGGCAATATTAGTAACTACTAATTTGTAGGTAATTTTTCGGGTGCTGTCTGTAGTATTTGCTAAACGCAACGTAGGATTGGCGATATTGCTGGCAGAAAGCCCTGTTTGTGGTGTCCATTGGTAGCTAAAACCTGTTTGTGGTAAGATGCCAATGCTTCGGCTTTCGTTGGCACACAGCACTATGCTATCGGGCAAGGTAATTTTGGCAATGGGCTGTACGGTTACGTTTTTGGTGAAAGTACAAGCCCCGATTTTGACCGTAACGGTGTAGTTTCCTGCTTGGGCGTAGGTTTTGGTGGGGTTTTGTGCGGTGGAGGTGCTGCCATCGCCAAAGTTCCACGCATAGCTTTCGTTCCTGCTGGGCGAGGTAGCCGAAAATTTGACTGCCAAACTGTTGCAGATTTGTGAAAAAGTGAAATCTTTGCTTACGCCACCTATGAAGTTGGAGGGGAATTGAGGAAATTGTAAATGACTCCTATAGAGCATAGGAATAGGACTTGGTGGTATTTCAAAAACTTGTGTTTCATACCTACAAGCCGTTCCTTTTACATTAGGTTGGTGAATAACGTCTACTTTGCTACTACTGTAAGAATCATTCCATTCAAAAAAATATAATTTCCCATTGATAGCAGGGGTTAAAAAACCCCAATCAGCATTTTTATTTCCTGTATCTTTTAACAAAGCCATAGAGGCATTAATTTGGTTTGTATTATTGCTACTAAGGTCAAATTGTAATACACCATTTGTAGTTCCTGAATGCCCTCCAGCATAAAATAAATTACCATCAGGAGAGAAGCCCATAGGACTAGTAAATCTATTAGGATTTATGATAATCTGATTACTTAGTACACCTGTTTGTAAATTAAAATCGTAAATACATGTGCCTTTAGGGGACGTTAAAGTTCCATCTTCATGAGTACTTACTTTATTACCTTGTTGTGAAAATATAATTTGCATAAAGTCTTGATTACTTTCTGTAGAATGAATAGATATAACTGGGGATTCTATGCCTGTAGCAGTGATTTTGTACGCATAATAATAGCCTGTTCTCACCCAATCATTATTAAGTAGCCAATAGCTTTTGCAATCTATCCCTATGGTAGCCGCCAAACCTGTTCCTGCTCTATCCCTTAAACGAATATTTTTTTGTAGTACTTTTCCCCTGCCATTATTAAGGCTCATATCTATTATACTGTACCATAATCCTTCTCCTTCTGTGCCGTTTTGAAATAGATAATATAAATATTTGCTGGCAGGATAAGGAACAATAAGGACAGATTGATAAGTACTCAAGCAATAATTTTTTGCAGCACAACCTCGCAAATCTGTTCCATTTTCTATAACTTGGTGTTGAGCATTGTAAATATTACGACCATCTGAATAAAATAGTAATTTGCCATCCTTATCAGAAATAGACGTGCTGCCAAAAGAAAGGCTGTTAATAGTAGTTGGTAGGGCTTGTATAACAGGAATGGTAGTATTGGAAGTAAAATTTAGTAAGTGTCCTTTGTGCAGCCAATTAGCTGTTTCCATTTGTGCTTGTAAGCCCAGAGGCAAACATACAAATAGTATGAATAGACTATAGAATGTAATAATATACCTTTTCATGTTTTTATGATGATAGAAGTAGAAAGAGATTGATGTTAGTGGTGTTAGATTTTTGTTGATAAAACAAATAGCTATGAGCATCAGTCGTTACTATTAATAAACCGTAACAACATAATAAACAAAAATTACTACTACAGAAAGTAGTAGTAATTTTTTTACTTGTATCAAAAATTTATAAGATAAGCATCCAAATTCTAAGAGCCTCTAATCTACGATGTTGAAATCTGCTTCCAATAAAAGCAGGTGGACTTACAATAGACCCCCATCCTATATTTTGTAAATGACCTTGATAATAAACATTAGTGGCAAAGCCATTAGTAATAATATCTAAATTAATAAAAAAGCCTTCTATTCGTTTATCATAATCTATGATTTCGTAACAGTTTACTATTACATCATTAGTAATTGTGGAAACGTGCATACCATAAGTAAATGGAGCAGGAATTGTATAAGGGTTAATAGCAAATGCAAAGCCCCTCATTTCCTTACTTTGGTTCGTTGTTCCTACAGGTGCTCCCCATGCAGAAGCATAGCCGAATGTACCAGCACCTTCTATTCTTGCCCCATAAGTTACACTGTAGTTAGTTTGTACCTTTTTGGCATTTTTCCACTCTGTAAATTCTTTACTTTTGGCAGCTTGTAAAGTCATTTTACCTGTGCGGGCATCATAGGTATTTAAAAGTTTCTTCACCATACCATTGCCGTGTTGTTTAGCTACATCTTGCAATAAAGTAGGAAAAATCACGGTGTCCATTGCCGAAAGTACCTCGCCTGTGGGTATTCTCACAAATTTGAATTCCTCTGTTTCATGCGTTAGCTCTGTACCGTTTTTTTGTGGTTGCACTGCATCTTGCAAATTCTCTTGGCAAGCCGTTGCCCCTACTACTACCGAACAAGTTATTGCCCAGCTCAATAAGTTTTTTCTGATTTTTTGAAACATTTTACTAAAAGGTTTAAAGTTAAAAATTTTAACACTAGTTATTTTTATTTGGCACTGCAAAACTATACAGCCATTTTTTATTTTGCAAGTGTATTTATTAGACTAATCAATTTTCTTTAAATTACCCAAAAACAAATAAAAATTGAATACAATTTTAAAGCAAACAAGTAACTGATTTTCAATTTTTTATTTAAAAACCTATTTGTTAAAATATTGAAAAATTATTTTTTAATGTATTAAAAATTATTTTAGCACTTTGAATAAAAATATTTTTATAGAAAAAATAATTTAAAGTCTAATTTTACTTTTTAGCCCTATAATAAACAAAAAAACTCTATAAAGGCTTATAACCTTTATAGAGTTTAGGAGATATACATATCAAAAAATTTATTAGTTAAAATTAGAAGTTATTAAGGTTTTGTAAGATAGACTTTAGCCTGTGTAGTAATTACTTGATTAACAATGTATTACAGGCACAGACTAAAGTCTATGCTACAGACACCTTAATAAGCTCTATTGTGCTTATACAACTACTTCTTTTACCACTTTTTCGGCTATTTCCTCGTGAGCATGGTCTTTTATTTCCTCTGCAATGGCATAAGCCGTTTGGATAACCTCCAAAAACACTTCCATTTTTTCGGGGGGTACAGACTCCCGCACTCGTCTGTTAAATTCTTTGACTGCCAACCTCGCTAATTCTCTGCGGCGTTTGCCTTCTTCGGTTAGCTGCACTATCACCTTGCGTTTGTCTATCTCGTCTGTCTTGCGAATAATCCAACCGTCATCTTCCAACGTCTTGAGCATACGGGTAAGACTCCCCGCCTCCATGCCCATTAGCGGAGCTATTTTGGTAGCAGGAATTCCGTTTTCAGCGTCTATATTCAACAACACAAAGCCGTTAGAGTGCGTAATACTGTACTGTTGCCCCAAAACATTATACATTTTGGTAATAGACAGCCACGCAGCTTTTATATTAAGGTCTATGGAACGGCGTTTGATTAATTTAGGTTCTTGGCTCATTTTTGTTACTTCTTAAAAAATATCGTAGTTTTACAGAGTTCGTTTCACAAAAATACTGAAAATTATTATGCAAGCATAGTAATTTTATTTTTTTGTGCGAAAATTGTTAGTAGTTTTACAAAACAAAGTCTATGAGGGTTTTCCCCTCGCAGGGCTGTCTTTTCCAAGATTTTATTTATGAAAACAGTTAAAATATTTGCTCCTGCAAGTGTAGGCAATTCGGCGTGTGGCTTCGATGTCATTGGTTTTGCTATAGATGCTCCCGGTGATGAACTGATTGTATCACTAACAGACAGACATAAAGAGATAAAAATCATTGATATTCAAGGAGATAACGGAAAACTAAGCTGGGACAGTGCCAAAAATACGGCAAGTGTGGCTATTCAGGCTTACCTCCAACATTTGGGCATCGAACAAGGCGTAGAGATACGTTTACACAAAAAAATGCCTTTGGGCAGTGGTTTGGGGTCAAGTGCTGCAAGTGCGGTAGCTGGGGCTGTGGCTATCAATGAATTGATGGATAAGCCCTTGAAACGCAAAGACTTACTTCCTTTTGCTATGGAGGGCGAAAGAATTGCGTGTGGAGCTGCACACGCAGACAACGTAGCTCCTTCTTTGATTGGCGGTTTTGTCTTGGTGCGTAGTTACAATCCTCTGGACGTTGTGCCTATTAAAACACCTCAAAACTTAGTTGCCATTGTCGTTCACCCACACATAGAAGTAAGCACGAAAACAGCCAGAGAAATTTTGCCCACAGAAATTTCGTTATCTACCGCCATTACGCAGTGGGGCAATGTAGGCGGTTTGGTGGCTGGGCTTTGTATGGCAGACATGGGGCTGATAGGCAGGTCTTTGCAAGACGTAGTAGCCGAACCTGTACGGGCTAAACTGATTCCGCATTTTGATGCTATCAAACAAGCTATGTTGGGGGCTGGGGCTTTGGGCAGTAGTATTTCGGGTTCAGGTCCTTCGGTTTTTGCCTTAGCTGCTAATACGGATACTGCCGAAAAAGTACGTATTGCCGTAACAACCCTCCTCACAAAAGTAGGTATGCCACACGATATTTACGTTTCACCTATCAATTTACAAGGGGCAAAAGTGATTGGATAGGTAGATTAAAACCTATAAACTCTATTATACATCGTAAAAAGGTGTAATCTTTTGTAGGGTCGTGCTTTAAAAACTTATAGTGAAACTAATTTTTTTCAAAGAAATAAGTTTGATTGTCTTCAAGAAGCTCTATAAAGATGACATCTTTTAGAAAG
>CANGYA010000269.1 GCA_947457925.1 Cytophagales bacterium
ATGACGAGGCCACATCCAGTTGTCTGTATCACCGCCAAATTTACCAATAGCTTCCGCAGGGTTGCCTACCAAACGTACATCTTTAAAAGTTTCTGTAACAAAAACATAGTAGTCATTGCCCTTGAAAAAGTCTTTTACATATACGTCATAGTGTTCTGTACCAGCTTTTTTGTTTTTTTCTTTTTCTTCTTCTACAATTTTCTTGATTTCTTCGCTAATAGCTTTGCTACGTGCAGCTTCGTCAGTTGCATTTTTAACGGCTTCCGCCCCCAAAATACGTTGAGTAACTTCGTCCATGCGTACCAAGAAAGAAACGGCTACGTCTTTTACAGGCAATTCTTCGCTAAAACTTTTTGCCCAAAAACCATCTCTTAAACGGTTGTTTTCAGGCGTGCTATGACTTTGGATAGCATCATACGCACAGTGGTGGTTCGTAAGCAATAAACCTTTGTCCGAAATCAATTCTGAAGTACAGAAATTGCCTTGTGGGTTGCCAAAATTCAAACCACCAATAGCATCTTTCAAACTCGACTTGTTTACACTATACAATTCTTCGGCAGAAAGTTTCAAGCCCATTTTCTTCATGTCGGCATGATTGAGGCGAGAAATCATCATCAATAGCCACATACCTTCGTCTGCCTTTGCAGTGGGGGCAGCCCCTAATAGTGAGCCAATAGCCAATGTTGCAGCTACGGCTTTTTTGAGTTGTGTTTTTAGGTTAAACATTTGATAATTAGGTATATAAAATAAAAAATTAAATAAATAGAGGTTTTTAAGTTCTGTAGCATAGACTTTAGTCGGGGACGCCTAGTCTGTGCTTGTAATACATTGCTAATTAAGTAATTAGTCCACAGACTAAAGTCTATGTTACAAAATCTTAATAATCTCTAATACAACAATATTTAGTTGCTTTGGGGAAGTAGAAAATGATGTAATAAAAGCCCTCAAAACTACAAAAAAAAATCCGTTTAATAAGGCTTTAACATTTTTTGGGAAATCTATATTGTGAATGAAGGCGGGTAAAAGGCGAAGATATGAAAAGGAAATATTGTAATACAGATTTTGGTTTAATGTTGTTAAACTAACAATACATTTTGCCTTTAGACAAATGTATTGTTAGTTTAGTGTAATAACATTTGAAAATATTACTTAGAAGCCTCAATAGCTTGTGCTACATCTTTCCAAATGTCTTCTATGTGTTCTAAACCTGCGGAAAGTCGTACCAAACCATCTGTAATGCCCACAGCCATACGGTCTGCTACCGACAATTTAGAGTGTGTCGTGGTGGCGGGGTGCGTAACTATGCTGCGAGTATCTCCCAAATTGGCAGTAATAGAAATCATTTTCAAGGCACTTACAAACCGAGTAGCTCTTTCATAACCGCCATTCAATTCAAAAGTCAATAAACCTCCGCCTTGTTGCATTTGTTTTTTGGCTAATTCGTATTGTGGGTGCGAAGCCAAATATGGGTATTTTACCCAAGCCACCTCTTTGTGTGCCTCTAAACGAGTGGCTATTTGTAGGGCATTGGCACAGTGCCTATCCATACGTACCGCCAAAGTTTCCAGACTTTTTGACAAAATCCAGCCATGAAAAGGCGACATAGCAGGACCCGTATGCCGAGCCATAAACCGTATTTCTTTCACAAGGTCTTTTTGTCCTACAATAGCACCGCCAAGCACCCTGCCCTGTCCGTCCATGAATTTTGTAGCCGAGTGAGCCACTAAAGAAGCCCCTAAGTCCATAGGTCTTTGCAAATACGGTGTCGCAAAACAGTTATCAATAGCCAAAATCAAGTTATGTTTTTTGGCTAAATTCCCTACAAATTCAATGTCTATAAGGTCAAGCCCGGGGTTAGAGGGGGTTTCCAAAAATATCATTTTGGTAGTAGGCTGAATCAAACTTTCCCATTCGGCAGGGTTGCGAAGGTCTGCATAGGTATAGCTAATACCCCAACGAGGAAACAACTGCGTAATGACTTGGTGTGTAGAGCCAAACAATGACCTTGATGCTAACAAATGGTCGCCTTGACGCAAAAACGGAGCCATACACAAAAACATAGCCGACATACCCCATGCCGTAGCTATACCATCGTCTGCCCCTCCTCACTAACAAAGTTTTTGGATCAATTCGTCATTATTAGGGTTAGAAAAACGTGAATAAATATTGCCTGCTTGTTCTTCTGCAAACAAAACCCTTGCGTGTTCGGCATCATCAAAAACAAAACTTGATGTGGCAAAAATAGGTACGGAATGTTCGTGGGCTTGGCTGCGTTGTGTTTGGGTGCGTATCGCCAAAGTTTCAAAATGGTCGTTTGGGTGCATGGTTGGTGGTAATGATAATTAAATAATTTGTAAGTAGTAAAGTAGATTGAACCGCATTATTCAAAGATAAGTAAGAGTAACTAATTAATTGATAATATTGTACCACAGACTTTAGTCTGTGACTCTTTGATTATCAATAGATTACAGACTAAAGTCTGTGGTACATTTATTTTTTCCAATTACTTAGAATTATTTGTTTTAGTGTTGTGCCTTAAAAACTTATAGAAGAACTAACATTTCTCAAAGAAATGTTAGTTCTATACAATACTATACAAAGAATTTACTTGTATATAACCTTAAATTGACCTTGCACCCTAAAGGATACGGTACATTTTTATATTGCGCAACTTACATTAATTAATGTAGGTATAAAAAAGGTAAGTTGGTTTACAACTTACCTTCAAAATATTATTTTTTAAGTTCTGCAAAGTATTTGTAAAACAATGGTATCGTTTCTATGCCACGTTTGAAGTTAAACAAACCAAACTTTTCGTTAGGAGAGTGAATAGCATCAGAGTCCAAACCAAAACCCATTAGGACTGTATCTATGCCCAATTCTTTTTTGAACATCGCCACAATCGGAATACTACCACCACCACGTTGAGGAATTGGTTTTTTGCCAAAAGTAGCATTGTACGCCATTTCTGCTGCTTTGTAAGCTACTGAATCTGTGGGAGTTACTACGGGTTCTCCGCCATGATGTGCTGTTACTTTTACTTTTACAGATGCAGGGGCTATGCTTTCAAAATGTTTTTGGAACAAGTCCGAAATTTCAGAAGAAACTTGGTTCGGCACTAAACGCATAGAAATTTTGGCGTAGGCTTTAGACGGAATAACAGTTTTTGCACCTTGTCCTGTGTAGCCACCCCAAATACCGTTTACGTCCAAAGTTGGGCGAATAGAGGCTCTTTCTAAGGTCGTATAGCCTTTTTCTCCATGAATTTCCGTCAAATCTAAGGCTTTTTTGTAGGCTTCTAAGTCAAACGGAGCTTTTGCCATTTCTGCTCTTTCTGCTGCCGACAATTCCACTACTTTGTCATAAAAACCTTTGACTGTAATGTGGTTGTTTTCATCATGCAAAGAGGCTATCATTTGGCACAAAATATTGATAGGGTTTGCCACTGCACCACCGTACAAACCTGAATGTAAATCTCTGTTGGGCGAAGTAACTTCTACTTCTAAGTAGCTCAAACCACGCAAACCTGCCGTAATAGAAGGCACGTCATTGGCTATCATGCTAGTATCAGAAATCAAAATTACATCTGCTTTCAATCTGTCTTTGTTGGCTTTACAGAAAGTTTCGAGGTTCACAGAGCCTATTTCTTCTTCGCCTTCCAACATAAATTTTACGTTACACGCCAAATTTCCTGTTTTCATCATCACTTCAAAGGCTTTTACGTGCATAAACATTTGTCCTTTGTCATCGCAAGCACCTCTGGCATAGATGTAACCGTCTGCAATACGAGGCTCAAAAGGCGGAGAAGTCCACAGTTCCAAAGGGTCTGCGGGTTGCACGTCATAGTGTCCGTACACAAGGACAGTAGGGAGGGTAGGGTTCACCATTTTTTCTCCGTAAACAATCGGATAGCCTGCCGTTGGGCAAATTTCTACTTTGTCTGCTCCTAATTTTATCAATTCATTTTTCAAAAATTCGGCTGCTTGGTGTACGTCTTTTGCATAACTCTTGTCTGTACTGATAGAAGGAATACGGATAAGGTTGCAAAGTTCTTCTACAAATCGTGTTTGGTTGTTCTCAATGTACTCTTGATACGCCTGTGTTGCTGATTGTTGCATAAATTTTAGTGTGTGTTATTCTGATAAGGCAAAAGTACAAAAAACTCTACGTATTCACAAAAAAAGACTTAATTTCGCACCAAAAAAAACGTATGAAGTCTTTTATTACTTTGGGATTATTGGCAATGGCAACAGTGGCGTGCCAAAATGCTACACAAACCAGCACCGAAAATACGACTAACACGCCACTTACACCTGCACCGCCAACTGTGGTGAATTACCCCGACAGCTTGATAGACAATACTTTTGAGCCTTGCAAGAGAGTTGGAAAGCTGCACAATGAAGTAAGTGCGAATGAACTCATCAAACTTTACGGCAATGAAAATGTAACAACTTACCGAGATACAATTAATGGAAAAGCCTTTGCCACTACAGTTTTATTTGAAGGACAACCGAATGAACTACAAATTTTGTGGCACAATGAAGAATTGTTACAATACCCAAGTATGTGTTCATATAATAATGAAAAAGCTGTATGGCAAGCCCCCGAAGGCATACAAGTAGGCATGACTTTAGCCGATTTGGAAAAATTGAACGGAAAACCATTTGATTTTATGGGCTTTCACACAGGGCAAGGCGGTTTGGTTACAAATTGGCAAGATGGCAAGCTCAAAAGCATAGACAAATGTTTTAATATTGTGCTGGGCTTTGATAGAACCAAAGTAAATTTGATAGATGCAAATTTGAAGGCAAATAGCACTTGGAAAAGTAATGCTATTCCGTTAAGCCAATTAGGAATAAAAGTAGCTTCGTTAAGAATGTTTTTAAATAAAAAATAAGTGCTTTATGAAGAAAAAAACACCTGAAAACAAGGGCGTATTGACACCCAAACAGTATTTGCAGCAAAAAGCTAAAGCCTTGCCTTTTTATGAGCTTTTGATAAATGATACTTGGCAAGAGGCACGTATGGCACAACTTTGGGTAAGTAAGTTGCAGCCAAGTGGAAAATTGGTTGTAGGGTTTTTCTTGATTGATTTTGTAGAAAATGGCTTGAAAGATGCTTTTTATAGACTGCCTGTAACTATAGAAGAATATCAAGATGTTCTACCCGAAACTATAACTTTTGTAAAAATAGATAGCCATTTGGCTCACAACATTATCTATGGGGCTGTGGATTTTGCAGAGGAACAAGGTTACAGACTTCCACCAGATTTCTCTATCATGGAAAATCTTTTAGATGACACCCAAATTACAGACGAAATAGACGAATTGCCGTTTGGAGATTGGGCAGTGTATGATGAGGAAGAGAGTAACAACAATGATTAATCTAATGTGAGTTGCGTAGTACAAAATGTACGGTACAGTTAAAGATGTCATCTTTTTACGAGTGTAAAA
>CANGYA010000270.1 GCA_947457925.1 Cytophagales bacterium
AATAGTTCTAATAAAATCAATACAATAACTTCCAAATTTTAAAGAATCAACGCAGTTATAGGGTTTCCTATTCAAAGGTTGCCAGACAAAAGACGAATTGCTATTGGTGCTATTAGCTTCTCCTGACCATAGGGTCATGTCTTTGTCTATGGTTTGGTTCGGCTTTGTAGAAATACTGTAATTGATTTCTACGGGTGTACCATTTTGTTTCACAGATACATAAAAACTCCCTGCACTTTTTAATAATATATTTGATTTTGTGCTTGGGTCGTAACCTACAGTTGGTTTATTGAGGAATAGAAAATCAGATAATTGATATAATTCTATCAGTTCTACGTCTGCTTCGCCTGTTACTGCCCCTTTAGAGTTCCAAAAATACGTAAAAGTAATCGTTGTACCAGCTTTACCTTTAATCGTTATAGGTTGATTGGGGCTAATGTTAATTTTAAATTTCTGTATGCTGTTTGTGAGTTCACTCTCAAACAAGCCCGATAAGCCATTTTTCAGCGTAGTAGCTGTTGATGGATTGGTGGTTTCGTTTTCTTTACAAGCAGAGAATAGTGCTACAAATAGCAAAGCTAAGGCTGCAATTTTTTTTGAACTTAACATTGTAGTAATAGGTTTTGGGTTTGAAAATAAAAAATAAAAAAATTTTAACTTGTTAATTATTAGTTTATCCAAAAAATAAATTGATAACGAATAATTCAAGAGCTTTATGTTTCCTATAAGTGTTAATCACCCAAAACGTAACACTACCTATTTGAATTTAACAAAAATTAATTATTTTGACGGTTAGAAAAATAAATATTGGGTAGTGCCATAGATGTAATGCTCAAAACTAATATTTCTTTGAGAAATGTTAGTTTTCATGTAGTTCCAGCATTACTTGTGTGGCACTACCATCTTTTGTTATCATTATGCCATAACAACCTAAAAATATTAGAAACAAGAGAAATATTATACCTTTGCCAGCAAAGCAACTATTTGATTTTCAATCATGCAACTCAAAGATATTTTACAAAACATACCTGCCTTAGCACTACAGGGCAGTACAGACGTGGCGATAACGGCTGTGGTACAAGATTCTCGTAAGGTGGGCGTAGGCAGTTTGTTTGTGGCGGTGAAAGGCACACAAACAGACGGACACCAGTTTTTGGCACAAGTGCTTGAAAAACAAGTAGTTGCCATTATTTATGAGGCAGACATAGACATTTCTGCTTTTGGCAATTCGGCAGTTACTTGGATAAAAGTTCGCAATTCGGCAGAGGCGTTGGCGTTGGCTGCTTGTAACTTTTATGGTAATCCTTCCAAAAAACTTAAGTTGGTGGGTATCACAGGCACAAACGGCAAAACAACTACCGTAACCATGTTGTACCGTTTGTTCAGGGCTTTGGGTTACAATGTAGGTTTGTTGTCCACCGTAGAAAACCGTATCAATGACGAGGTAATTCCTGCTACACACACCACACCCGATGCCGTTACCCTCAATGAATTATTGGCGAAAATGGTTGCCAAAAATTGCCAATTTGCTTTCATGGAAGTAAGTTCTCACGCCTTAGTGCAGCAAAGAGTGGCAGGAATCCAATTTGCAGGGGCTATTTTCTCCAATATTACCCATGACCATTTGGACTACCACCATACTTTTGACGAATACATTAAAGCCAAAAAATTATTGTTTGATGGACTGCCCAAAACGGCTTTTGCCTTAGTGAACAAAGACGACAAACGGGCAGCAGTCATGCTACAAAATACGGCTGCCAAAACCTACTCTTTTGCCCTCAAAACAGGGGCAGATTTTAAAGCCAGAATTTTAGACAATAGCCTTAAAGGGCTGCATTTGGACGTAAACGGACAAGAAGTATATTGTAAATTGATTGGTGAATTTAATGCGTACAACCTCATGGGTATTTATGGAGCTGCGGTCTTGTTGGGAGAAGATGCACAAGAGGCTTTGCAAGTCTTGTCGGGTTTATCGGCGGCGGCGGGTCGTTTCGAGCAGGTCGTTTCGGCAGAAGGAGTTTGTGCCATTGTAGATTATGCACACACGCCAGATGCTCTCCAAAATGTCTTGGAAACTATTTCACAACTCCGCACAGGTAACGAGCAAGTAATTACGGTAGTGGGTTGCGGTGGCAACAGAGATGCTACGAAACGTCCTATCATGGCAAATTTGGCGTGTAAATACAGCAACAAAGTAATTTTGACTTCGGACAATCCACGTTTTGAAGCACCCGAAGCTATTTTGGCAGACATGGAGGCAGGTGTAGCCATTACAGACAAGCCCAAAGTTACAGTAATCGTAGATAGAAAAGAAGCATTGCGGTTGGCGTGTAGTTGGGCAAAAGGGCAAGACATTATCTTGATAGCTGGCAAAGGACATGAAACTTATCAAGAAATTAAGGGAGTAAAATATGATTTTGATGATAAAAAAATAGTGGAGGAGATTTTTGGGGTTTAACCTCACCCCTCAATCCTTCCAACTCAGTTGCCTCTCCATTTGGAGAGGGGGAGATATTAATCTTTTAAACTCAAAAAGCCCCCTCTCCAAATGGAGAGGGGGTTGGGGGTGAGGTCAAATCTATATCAACGTCAATTTCCGATTCACTTCCAACGCCATAGCCTCCTGACGCAAGATAATTTTGAGTTCTTTTACATACTCTATCACTTCGTCGAGGTATTGGTTCAAGGCTGAGTGCGTAACGTAAGTATGCACAATAAACACTTTTTCGCCTACCAAGCCAGCTTTGTCGCTGTTCCACACGCCACTTACTTCTTTACTGGTAGCTCCGCCAAATCTTTCTGCTAAGAAATTCAAAGTTTTTTCTACATATTGGTTCGTGTCTATTTTTTGGTCGACATCTACTGTAGTCGGTATAAACACGCCAATTTGATTGGTTCTTTCTAACCTATCCACAAAGTTGTTTATCATTGGCATTACTTCCATCGGGATACGAAACTGTATTGCATCTGCTACTTTCAGCGAAGGGAAAGTTTCTATATAAGGTATCTCAAAATCGTATGGTTCTTCTACGTTCCACTCTTGTAGTTCGGGTTTGTTGCGGTTGGCTACGGTAAAGACAATGGTTTCTTCGGGGCGTACAAACTTTTTGAGTTGTTTTTTAAATTCTTCTATGCCTGCCCACATTTCTTTGGAAGGTGGAGCTAATAAAATCACTTGGTTGGCATCATCTAAAACACTTGCTATGCTTTCGTCTATCATGGCGGGCAGCGTCATGACCACATTGTCATATTCTTTCAATACATTGTCTAACAACAAAGTCATGCGGGCATTGTGCGGTAAATGGCTGTTTTCTTCCATAGAAGCCAAAATATCAAAACCTTCTTCGTGGTTATAGATTTTCACCCGTTTGCTAATGCCCAAATCCGAAATGATTTGTTGTGGGTTGGGGTACTCCATGAACAAAGTGCGGTGTTTTGTCCGTTCCACTAAGGCTTTGGACACAAAACAGCCCATACTTGTACCACTTGCCCCTTTTTGCATATTGAAAATCATAATAAGTTTGGCGGTTTTGTTGCCACGAGCTAAACGGCGGTTGGTTTCTGTTAAGTAATGAGCCAACATTTTTGCCAATTCTATAGCCAAAGCAGGGTATTTGAGCAAGATGTCCATAAAATCTTGTCTGCGAATTACCAATGTATCTACTTCACTCATCGCCACGATATTGGCAGAACGAGGTTGCCCTTCCAAAATGCCTACTTCCCCAAAGGTATTACCCGCCATCAGGTACGCCAAAATGTGTTCTTGTCCGTTGGGCAATACTTTCCGCACAGATACAATGCCGTTGAGGATAATATACAAACTGTCGCTGGGTTTACCTTGCCACACTACAGTTTCTTCTTTGAAAAACTGCCGAAATTTGGTGAGTGAAGCTATGTCTGTAAGGGCATCTGTGGGTAGATTTTGGAACAAAAAAGATTTTCGTAAGGCTGCAATCGTCTGTTGAGTATTCATAAACAAAGGAAGTTTCTACAAGAAAGGTATTTGAGAATTGGCAATATACAGATTAGCTTGAAAGTTAGCAATAATCTTTTGATACTTTACAAGTTTTTTAGATTTCAATTCTTTTCTACGAATAGTAGCGTAGGGGAGGAGTCATTTCCTAGCTTTTCTTGTCCTATATTTCGCAGAATGGTTATGAAGTTTTACTTTTACAGAAATTTTAAAACAATTATGAAAACTCCCAAAGAATTAGGGTTTATGTTTCCTGCCGAGTGGCATCCACATGTGGCTACTTGGTTGAGTTTCCCACATAAAGAAGCCTCTTGGCCTGGGAAAATCCAAACTATTTTTCCGTATTACATAGAGTTTATCAAGGAACTCACCAAAGGCGAAAAGGTTTGTATCAATGTGAAAGACGAGGCACACAAGGCAACTGTCTTGGCAATGTTACAAAAAGCTGCTGCCGACCTTAGCCGTATAGAATTGTTCCTTCATCCTACAAATGATGCTTGGTGCAGAGACCATGGTCCCGCATTTTTGATAAACCCAACTACTCGCCAAAGAGCTATAGTAGATTGGGGCTATAACGCATGGGGAGGCAAATATCCACCATTTGATTTAGATGATGTCATTCCAACAAGAATAGCTGAACATTACGGTTTGCCTGTCTTTTATCCTAATATCGTGATGGAGGGAGGTTCTGTAGAGTTTAACGGAAAAGGCACTTTGCTAACCACTAAGGCGTGTTTATTGAACGAAAACCGTAATCCACACCTTTCACAAGCCCAAATCGAGGAGTATTTATATAATTTCTATGGTGTAGAGCAAATTTTGTGGTTGGGAGATGGCATTATAGGGGACGACACAGACGGACATATAGACGATTTAGTCCGTTTTGTGAATGAAGACACCGTAGTAACCGTAGTAGAAAGCAATAAGCAAGACGAAAACTATGAAATTTTACAAGAAAATTTGAAGGATTTAAAAACTTTACGCCTCTTAAACGGCAAGCCTTTGAATGTTGTAGAATTGCCAATGCCTTCGCCTGTGGTGTACGAAGACCAAAGACTGCCAGCCTCCTACGCCAATTTCTACATTGCCAATGCCTCTGTGATAGTGCCTACTTTTCGTTGCAAAGAAGATGATATTGCTTTGGGTATCTTAGAAAAATGTTTTACAGACCGTAAAGTAGTAGGCATAGATTCTACAGATATTATTTGGGGCTTGGGTAGTTTCCATTGTTTGAGCCAACAAGAACCTGCTGTATAAGTTTTCATTATAGCTAACCCTATAAGGTTTTTTAGTGTCGTGCTATGAATTGTTATACGTAGTCTTCAAGAAGCTCTATAAAGATGACATCTTTCTAAAAGATGTCATCTTTATAGAGCTTCTTGAAGACAATCAAACTTATTTCTTTGAAAAAAATTAGTTTCAC
>CANGYA010000271.1 GCA_947457925.1 Cytophagales bacterium
TAAAAACTTATAGCAAAACTAATTTCTTTCAGAGAAAAAAGTTGATAGTATTCAAGAAGTTCTCTAAAGATGTCATCTTTTGAAAAGATGACATCTTTAGAGAACTTCTTGAATACTAAGTATAACAATTTACGGCACGACACTATAAACCCTTGTGGGGTTGGTTTTATTTGTTAGCAAATGTTATCATGATTAGGCAATTTACCTAATTTCTGCAAATGCAAACCCACAAATCACTTTGGGGTAAAAGTATGTAGATTTTTGGGGCATCGTGAAACCACTTTGGCACACCTTTTTTACATCTTCAATCGCCACTTCATTCGTAATTACCGCCATTTGTATTTCTTGCTTCGCTACCAACCGCAAACACTCCGCAAAGTTTCGTTCAAAACGTAAATAGGGCGTACTTCTTTGGTCTTTTCCTTTGATTCCCAAGAGTTTATAGATAATAAAATAGTGCATGACCGTTAAATCTATTTCTTTCACTACATCAGGAAAAGCCCAATGTAAGGTGTTAAAAGCCTCTGTTTTGAGTTTAATTTTGTAGGCTTTTTCGCCCAATAAAATGCCAAATGTCCATTTTTTTCCTGCAATCACTTCGGGTAAATCCGTAGCATTTTCTACTTCTTTTACTGTAAAGTATTCTTGCATACGATTCAACAAGTCTATTTCGTCAAATGCTAGCAAACCCACTACCAAACGGTGTGTAGGTAAAATACGGAGGTCATCAGAGGCACTATTGGTAAGGTACATCAAATGGTAGTTATAGAGTTCCTCGCCTGTGTGATGAGGGTTTTGGGCTTGCATACGGTGTTTCAGTGCCAACGAACTTTCGTAACGGTGGTGTCCGTCTGCCAAAATGATTTGCTGTGGAGCTAATTTTTGCACAAATGCCTGTACTTTTTCGGGTGCAGTAATCACCGCTAACACATCTCTTACACCTTGATAGTCCTCTGTTTCATATACAGGAGTTTGCATTGCCTCGTCCATCAATACCTCTAACTCGTGGGCTGGGTCTGTGTATAAACCATGCGTAGCACTGGCATGAAAAAGTGTAGTAGCCAACAATTCTATACGGTCATTCACAGCATGCGGAATGGTGTTTTCATGGCGAAGCACAATATTTTCTTCCCAATCTGTTGCCTTAATCAATGTAATAAAACCCTTTCGACAATATTCTTTTTTGCTGTCGGGCAAGAAAAAATATTGATAATAGACATAAATAGAAGGTTGGTCATCTTGCACCAAGACACCTGTAGCCTTCCAATGATTGATTTTATCTAAGGCACATTGTCCTGCTGTTTTTTCGGAAGTTTGGCATTGTGGTACAGACAAATGAATGCTATTATAGGGCTGTTGATAGAGTTTTTGACGTTGTTTGGCAGACACTACATCGAATAGTGGAGAGGTTAATTCCCCGATTTGTGGGTAGAGATGAGGTGCATACCGCCATGCACTAAAGGGACGAATTGTAGCCATGATGTAAGTTTTTTAACAAAAAAGACACTTTTTTTCAACAAAGTTCTTAAAAATAATGAAGGTTTTGATAGAAACGTAAGCATAAATATTTTGTTTAATCTTTTAAAGTAATTATTAAACAAAGTTATTTATAACTTTATTTAGATTTGTTTTAAATAGGCATAAAATTAAAGCAAAAATTGTGTTTTTATTGGAATAGAGTACCCAAAAAGCAAAAAAATCTATTTAGCTGTCTAAGCCTTTTAACGAACTACTTACGTAAAAAAAATACAGCAAACACTATGTATTTTTTTGTTTAACATTACTTTAAAAAAACTACACAATCATTTGATATTTTGTTTAACCTTATATAGCTTTGTGGTATCAAAAACTAAACAAAACATTTATGAGCCACGATGAATTTTCAGATAATCTTAACGAACTATCCGTTGCGTTAAAACCTTTTGCACTCAAATTGACTCGTGATGTGGAAGATGCAAATGACTTATTGCAAGAAACCATGCTAAAAGCTTATACACATTTGGATAAGTTTACGGAGGGGACGAACATGAAGGCTTGGCTCTATACTATCATGCGTAATACTTTTATTACGAACTATCAACGTATGATGCGTAGAAATACGTTTATAGACACGACTGAAAATTTACACTACATCAATTCGTCTGAAAGTATCACTCAAAACATGGCTTATTCTGCTTTTACAATGCAAGACATAGAAAAAGCCATTAATACAGTTGAAGATACGTATAGTACACCGTTTATTATGCACTTCAGAGGCTTTAAATACCATGAAATTTCAGAAAAATTAAAAATTCCTATTGGTACAGTGAAAAATAGAATTCACATTGCACGCCAAGAACTAAAAGATAAATTAAAAGCCTATAAATATGCTTCATAATTACTAAGTAAAGATGACAACCATTAGTTGTCATCTTTTTTTATTTTGATGTTTTAGCACATGAACAATCCTTGTAAACCCTCACTACTAAAATAGTTAGCAATTTTTCACGTAATAATTTGTAGATATGCTGTATTTTTGTGCAATTCGCACTAATTTTGCAAATTGTACGCAAAACCTACACTATGAACCTCAATCCTACTGATAACGAAGACGAAAAAGAATTTTCGGAGAAAGCCAAACGAGATTTCAAATTGATTGGATTAGCTACCACTGCTCCAGACGAGATGTCGAGGCAAAAGGCTTTTGCGGAGTTGATGAAACTCTACTACAAGTCTGTGTACCATACGATGCTCAAGATGATTCGCAATAGTGATGATGCCGAAGACTTGACTATTGAAGCCTTTGCGAAAGCATTTAAAAATTTGTCAAACTTTAAACAAGACTATACATTTAGTACTTGGCTGTTTCGTATTGCAACGAATAATTGCATAGACTTTATTCGCAAACGCAAATTGGAAACGATGAGTATTAATACATCTTTTACAGATGACAATGGCGACCCTGTGGAGTTGGACATCAAAGATGATAACCTCAACCCACAAGAAGAGGCAATTAACGAACAGAAAAAAGAGTTGATTAGACATATTGTAGGGCTGTTACCTGCCAAATATCAAAGGTTGGTACAGTTGCGTTACTTCGACGAACTTTCGTATGAAGAAATAGCTGCGGAAATAGATGCCCCATTAGGCACTGTAAAAGCCCAACTGCACAGAGCCAGAGAGTTACTGTATGACTTGGTAAAAAACAAAAAAGATGTAATTTAAACAAAAAAGTTTAGGAATAATTTTTTTTATAGCCCCACCCAACCCTCCCCACAGGGAGGGCTAATGAAGAATTATTCACAAACTCAAAAAAAGTATTGTTTTTTGTAACCTTGTTTGCCCTATTGCGTAAGCAAAAAAAGTTTAAGAGTTATTTTATTCACCTAAACCCATTACAACGATGCGTTTCACTGTAATCCAAACTACTAACCTGATACATATCATAATACGTGATATGCAGGATAGTTATTGTTCGGACTACAGGCAACTCCAGCGTTGAACTGTGGGAGGTGTGTATATACCTAAGTCCGAACTTTTCAGAAGTTCGGACTTTTTTTATGTCCAAAAATTAATAGCAATCTGTAGCTACGGACTTTAGTCCGTAATAATAGAGTTTACTACGGACTAAAGTCCGTAGCTACAGATTCCCCCTCTCCATTTGGAGCAGGGGGGAGGGGTGAGGTCAATTCAACAATATTTTTATGAGCAAGAAAATCAACAACAGCGAAATTAAATCTTTGGGTTATACAGACGAAAGAGCCTTGAAAGAGGCAGGTTGGTTAGCCCGTACTTATTACCGCAACCACCACGAGTGGCGAGGCGATAAACAAAAAATCTACGAGTTTTTGGCTGCTATTTATGCCGAACCCGAACAGTTTTTACAACACGAAGATGCCTACAAAGTGGCTTTTGAGTTGGTAGAATGGAAAAAGGAATTAGGCAAAACATTGCCTACACCTCAAAATTTCACTTTGCGAGAACAGCCTTTGCCCTACAATATTTACGGGGCAAATGGTATTGAAGAAGGGGCTTTACGCCAAATGAACAACGCCATGAAATTGCCTGTGGCTGTGGCAGGGGCTTTGATGCCTGATGCCCATCAAGGCTATGGTTTGCCGATTGGTGGCGTGTTGGCTACACCTGCCAATATCGTGATTCCGTATGCCGTTGGTGTGGACATTGCGTGTCGTATGTGTCTTTCTATTTTTGACATTGAGGCTGCGTATTATATGGACAACAAACAGCACTTACTTAAAGGGTTTTTGCAAGAAAATACACTTTTTGGCATTGATGGGCATTTCAAGCAGCCTTTACAAGACGATTTGTTTGACCAAGAAGAATGGCGGGCTACTAAATTGATTCGCCATTTGAGAGAAAAAGCCATTCGCCAAGTGGGAACTTCGGGTACAGGTAACCACTTTGTAGAGTTTGGAGTGTTAGAAGTGCAACAACCTACTGCCGATATTCCTTTACCACAAGGCAAGTATTTGGCTTTGTTATCTCATTCAGGTTCAAGGGGTTTCGGGGCTACCGTTGCAGGACATTACTCTAAATTGGCTATGGAACTGACCGAATTGCCCAAAGAAGCACAGCATTTGGCTTGGTTGGACTTGAACACAGAGGAAGGCATGGAATATTGGATTGCGATGAATTTGGCAGGAGAATATGCTTCTACCAACCACCACCATATTCATAAACGCATGGCAAAGTCTTTGGGTGTAAAGCCTGTTTTAATGATTGAAAACCACCATAATTTTGCTTGGAAAGAAACATTGGCAGATGGTACACCTGTGATTGTTCACCGCAAAGGAGCTACGCCAGCCAGCGAAACAGATTTGGGGATTATTCCGGGTACAATGGCTTCGCCTGCCTTTGTGGTGCGAGGCAAGGGCAATCCCAACAGCCTCAATTCGGCATCGCATGGTGCAGGTCGGTTGATGTCCCGTACCAAAGCCTTTGATACTTTTACAAGGCAAGAAGTGAAAAAAGTCTTGACAGAAAAAGGCATTACGTTGTTCGGTGGCGACTTAGATGAAGCCCCAATGGTTTACAAAGACATTTATGAAGTGATGAAAGCACAAGAGGAATTGGTAAGCATTTTGGCGAAGTTTCACCCGAAAATTGTGCGTATGGCAGACGCAGACCGTAAACAGCCGAGAGAGGATTAAATAAAAATAGTCATTGGGTATCAACCTTATGAGCAAAGTTTTAAACTTTCCAAGTCTTCAAGACTTGGTAGTGTCGTGCCGTAAATTGTTATACTTAGTATTCAAGAAGTTCTCTAAAGATGTCATCTTTTGAAAAGATGACATCTTTAGAGAACTTCTTGAATACTATCAACTTTTTTCTCTGAAAGAAATTAGTTTTGCTA
>CANGYA010000272.1 GCA_947457925.1 Cytophagales bacterium
ATACGTAGTCTTCAAGAAGCTCTATAAAGATGACATCTTTCTAAAAGATGTCATCTTTATAGAGCTTCTTGAAGACAATCAAACTTATTTCTTTGAAAAAAATTAGTTTCACTATAAGTTTTTAAAGCACGACCCTAGAAAAGATTACACCTTTTTTATTCACATAGCTTTATTTATCTATTTTTTTATTCTCTTTTGCTCCTGCAATAGACTCACGCATTTGCGTATCTGCCTGTAAGTTTTGGAGTTTGTAGTAGTCCATTAAACCCAAATTACCAGCTCTAAAAGCCTCTGCAATAGCCATTGGAATTTCGGCTTCTGCCTCAATTACCTTTGCACGTGCAGCTTGAGATTTTGCCTTCATTTCTTGTTCTACGGCTACCGCCATAGCACGTCTTTCTTCGGCTTTTGCTTCTGCCACTTTCAAATCGGCTGCTGCTTGGTCTATTTGGAGTTTCGCACCAATGTTTTCGCCTACGTCGATGTCTGCAATGTCTATAGACAAGATTTCAAAGGCTGTACCTGCATCTAAACCTCTTGACAATACCAATTTAGAAATTTTATCAGGATTTTCCAATACTTCTTTGTGCGACATAGAAGAACCAATGGCTGTTACAATGCCTTCGCCTACACGAGCCAAAATAGTTTCTTCGTTGGCACCACCTACTAATTGTGCAATATTGGCACGTACCGTAACTCTGGCTTTAGCTACCAACTGAATACCGTCTTGTGCAACGGCTGTTACGGCTGGCGTATTGATAACTTGCGGATTTACAGAGATTTGCACCGCCTCAAATACATCACGACCTGCCAAATCTATGGCTGCTGCTTGTTTGAAACTCAAAGGTATGTTGGCTTTGTCGGCAGAAATCAAGGCTTTGATGACCGAAGGCACATGCCCACCTGCCAAATAGTGCGTTTCTAATTCTGCTAAAGAAATATTTAGCCCTGCTTTGGTAGAAGTAATCATCGAGTCGACAATCAATCTTGGCGGAACTTTACGGATACGCATAAACACCAAGTCGAATAAGCCAACACGTACACCCGAAAACACTGCCGTAACCCACAAATTGACAGGTACAAAATATAAGAAAACAGAAAAACCAATAGCTATAGCAGCTATGAGAATTAATAAATTAGCTTCCATGAAAAATGTGTTTTAGAAGTTTGTATTCAAAAGTAAGAGATTTAACGATAAAAGAAAGTATAGAGATACATTTTTTCTAATTATTTCATTATCAAACAGCTATTTCCGTTCTCTCACACTGTATCGTTGTAGTTCTATGGTAACTTGCAATACATTTTGTTTATCTCTATAGATATTTGTTACGCTGGCTTCTACCAATGTTTTTCGGAGCAAACGAGATTTAATTTCTAAGGCTAAATCCATTTCCAAATAGCCTACTAATTCGCCTGTAACTCTCACCAACTGTATAGCATCTTTGTCGTAGGGGTTGTTGGGTTCTGGTATCAATAGTAGTTTTTCGCCTGTTTTCATTTTGCTAACAATTACCTGTCTGTCGCTGCCATCAGGATTACGATAGGCAGTGCCTGTAATTTTGGTGTGAACAGTAGGCAACTTGACCTCTGCCTTGCTTTTATCAAATTGCGACAAATAGGCTTCATATAGCTTGTCTTCTGGAGAAACAGTAACTTTTTTCTTACCTGCAAACAGGTAGCCGATGCCTGCCAATAATACTACGATAACTAAAAGAGCTATTAATTCCATAAAAATTGAGTCGATGAGGGAAAAGTTAGGGCTTAAACATACACATTTTGCGTAAATACTACCAATAAATAGCTTCTTTTCTACAAAATATGATAGTCAAACCTATAAGGTTTTTAAAAACCTTATAGGTTTGCTAACCAAAATACACCTATTTCTTTGTAACTTTGTACCTGCATTTTAAATGTTGTGTACCATGAAAAACAAGAAAGACAAGGAAGGCGTAGTGTATAGTACCAACCCAGATTTTGAGTATGAATACACAGAGGACGAAACAGTAGAAACCCTTGAACCTGCCAAACAAAGCCTAAAAGTACAATTAGATAAAAAAAACAGAGGAGGCAAACAAGTTACCCTCATTAGTGGTTTTGAAGGTATAGACGAAGATTTGCAAACCTTGTGTAAACTCTTGAAAACAAAGTGTGGTGTCGGAGGCAGTGCCAAAGACAACGAGATTTTGATTCAAGGAGATTTCAGGGACAAAATCTTGGAAATTTTGCTCAATAATGGCTATTCAAAAACCAAAAAAATCTAACTATTTTCATATCATATTCAATTTAATAACATGAAAAACACAGAACTTTTACAAGAACAACCCAGCCCTACGCTGGCAATGAACCCCAAAAAATTTGCTTTGTGGTTATTTATTGTTACCGTAATTATGTTGTTTGGGGCTTTTACAAGTGCCTATATCGTAAGGGCTGCCGAAGGAAATTGGCTGGAATTTGATATGCCTAAGATTTTCTTATACAGCACTCTTATCATTTTGGCAAGTAGTGGCACTATTCATTGGGCATACCTAAGTGCCAAAAAAGATGATTTGGATACCGCCAAAATAGCTATGTCTATCACTACACTTTTAGGGGTTTCGTTTTTAGTCATGCAGTTTTTGGGTTGGGGAGCATTAGTCGAAGCAGGTGTATATTTTGCAGGTGCACAGTCCAACCCCGCAGGTTCTTTTGTCTATGTATTGTCTATGTTGCATGGTGTTCACCTTGTTGGGGGGGTAATTTACTTGTTATATATCGTGTTGGCGTTGTTCCAATATAAAATTCACTCAAAAGCTATGTTGGCTATGGAAATGTGTGCAACTTATTGGCACTTTTTGGGCGTATTGTGGGTGTACTTATACATCTTCTTGCAGTTAAATAACTAAATATGACAAAACCTATAAGGTAGCCTAAAAAACTTATAGGTTTGATTACATTCTTATCTATTTTTCATCTATTTAATTATGAAAGAATTACAATTTTTTTTGCAGCACGGTGCTTTTGGGGTTTGTACGAAAATAGGTGAACGAATGGGCATTTCCATTAGTAGCGTAAGGCTGTACTTTATTTATGTTTCTTTCCTCACTTTCGGCTCACCTATTCTCATGTACCTTATTTTAGCCTTTTGGGTAAACGTGAAAAAATATTGGCGTTGGAAACAAAGTTTTTTTGTGAAAGATATTTAGTTTTCTGTCATTTTTTATATTTTGGGACAAATTATCGTAGTTGTATATGGCAAAAATCATCAGAGCAGCAGTAATAGACCTCTATCAAGGAGTAGCCAATCAAGGCATGAGAGGGGTAAAAGAAATTTTGACAGAACGGAGTGGCAAAGTAAATGGACAGACCATCGTCTATGACATTTTCGAGGCTCGCAACAAAGACGAAATGCCTGATGCCAACTACGACTTGTATATCTCAAGTGGAGGACCGGGTAGCCCACATGACGGAGAAGGGCAAAAATGGGAGTTGGAATATTTCAAGTTGATAGATAAATTGTGGAATCACAACCAAAAAAACTCACCCGAAAATCGCAAGTTTGTATTTTTTATTTGTCATTCTTTCCAAATGGCTTGCCGTTTCTTTGAAGTTGCCGAAGTCATTAAACGCAAATCTACTTCTTTTGGTATTTTGCCCGTACACAAAACCAATGAGGCGTATGCAGATTCAGTATTTTCGGGCTTGCCAGAGCCTTTTTATGCCGTAGATTCTCGTGATTGGCAGGCGGTACAACCTAATCATAAAAAACTAAAAGGTTTGGGAGCTAAAATCATAGCTTTAGAAAAAATACGCCCTCACGTAGAATTAGAAAGGGCTATCATGGCTATTCGTTTCTCTAATGAATTTTTGGCTACGCAGTTTCACCCCGAAGCCGACCCGATAGGCATGATGTTGCACTTCCAAAAACCAGAAAGAAGGCAGTCGGTCATTACGGCGTATGGTGAGGCGAAATATTTAGACATGATTAAACACCTGAATGACGAGGACAAAATCAAATTGACCCACGAAAAAATCATTCCAGCCTTCATTACACAAGCTGTTCAGACAATAAGACCTGTAGCACAGCCAACTTTTTAGTAAATTGCTAATTTTAAATTAGAGTTTATGAATAACTCCTTTTTAGCCCTCCCTGTGGGGAGGGTTGGGCGGGGCTATAGCAAAAAATTATTCATAAACTCTATTCTTAATTAAAAATTTACTAATTTAAAATTAAAAGCTACTGTTCGGCAAAAAACTCAAAGTGTTGCAAAATAGTTTTTGCCCAATATTTTTTGTCATGCACGCCGTCTTGTTCCTTGAAGACTACTTTTACGCCTAAATATTGGCAAATTTTGAACATTTCTTGGTTATTAGGGAAAAATAAGTCATTTTTTCCACAATCAAAGTAAAGCACTTTGTCTTTACTCTCCCATGCTTTTATTCTTTCTACAATGCTATAATTGCCCCACTTGGCAGAGTCGTAACCACCAAAAGTTTTGGGTAGTCCAAATCTCTTTGGAAACTTACGTATATCAAACAAGGCACTTGTCGCAGCAACACCTTTAAATAGATTAGGTTGTGCCAAAAATAAGTAATATGCCCCGTATCCACCCATACTCAAGCCTGTAATAAAAACATTTTGGGTAGCTACTCTGTATTTTTTTGTGATGGTAGGGTACAAATCATTGAAAAAATAATCTGCATATTTTTGATTGTGGTGTGCAGGGCTATTCACATACCAAGAGTCATATAAACCATCTGGACATACCAAAATAAAGTCATATTTATTGGCATAGTCTTGCAAATTGACAATGCTACTCCACTGCCTAAAATTACCCGACCAGCCATGTAGCATAAAAATAGTCTTGTAAGATTTAGTAGGATTACTCGAATAATCATCGGGAACTACCACTAATACAGAATCTTGGCGAGGTAAATTCTTGGACTGAATCGCAAAAATATCTTGTGCTATGGTGCAGTAACAAGACAATAGCAAAAATAGAGCTAAAAAAATTGTGGTAAATTGTGTTTTCATAAAAGGCGTAGTTGTAATATTCTTATTTTTGTTAGGAAAAATTCATGCCAAAGTAACGTATATTCATAGTTATATCTTTTAATTTGATAAGGTGATAGTAAATAAACATAAGTAATTGGAAAAAAATATTACTGGACAAAATGAATATCGTAAGGTAGCTTGCCTTTTATGTGCACATTTAAAAACTGGATTAAATCAAGAAATCGTGTAAGGGAAATAAAATGCTGTTTCAAAAAAGACTCACCTCTTTTAAAAACCGAAACAGCATCAAAAGTTCGTCCATCGGCATACTTTTTCTGTTTTGTTGGCTTTTCTTTTTC
>CANGYA010000273.1 GCA_947457925.1 Cytophagales bacterium
CACTTCAGACCGTTATGTAACTGCCCTTTCGCCTAATACAGATAACCGCAATATGCGTATAATGGTGGGCAAATTGACTAATGGCTGTTTTGGCAACTATGATTTTTGGGCAATGAGCCGAATCCGTTGTAGTGCCATAGCCATTCCTGATGTACCAACGACTTTGGATAGTATTGCAAAAGGATTGTTAGAAGTAGATGTAGATTCTGCCATTGTGAGTTTGGGAGGCTTGTCGTTTTATGGTGATACTACTCGTTTACAAAGAATTTTGGTAGAAAGAATTTTGACAGACATAGACACCAACAAAACTTATTGGGTAGATGAACAGCCAAATTTTGCAACTTCGCCTTTAGGCACAGTAAACTTTTTGCCAAGAGCTGTTTATGATAGTGCCTCTAAGAACTGGCTTATACGCCGTCCTGTCTTACGAATAGATGATTTGGGCAGAGAATTGGTACGGAAAATGGCAAGCAAGGAAATACAAAATGAGGCTACTTTTGGTAATGTATTAAAGGGGCTTCGTATAAGCATGACCGAAGGTAATTGTATTACTACATTTGACACCAACAACTGTGCTATCATTCTTTATTTCAGAAGAAAACAACTCCCTACAGTTACGGCTACATCTACATTGTACTTTAGCAATCCAACATTATCATTAAAAAATCAGTGGGCATCTTTTGCCAATCTGAATTTGGGTAATACCTTTTTGAGAAATTTACAGAAAAATCAGCCTTTGCCTACTTCACAAACCAACAATCAGATTTTTCTACAAGACGGAGTAGGTATTACGGCTAACATCAAAATACCTGCTTTACAAGGATTTAACCTCAACCAGCCTAATGGCGAAAGAGGTAAATATATGGTAAACAGAGCCGAAATATATTTTGAGCCAGTAATTGATGATTGTTGGCAGGTTAATCAAAACCCACCTAATAGCATTGTATTTTTTAAGGCTGCGACTCCTACAGACATGATGAAAGTGAATAATAAAACGATTAATACAGAGCTTACACAAGACGCGTGGGTGCCTTTAACACTTAACGGAGAAAGTGCAAATAATCTTAGTTCTCCGCCTCTACGTGCAGAATGGTCGGCTAATTCACGCACTTATACTGCACCAGCTTTTACTCGTTTTATCCAAGATGTAATGGACGGAAAAGCCTCTATACAAAATGGATTTTTTATAGCTGCGGCAGGTTTTGCTCAAAATCCTAATACTGGCGAAAGCAATATCAAACTAAATACAAGTGTGAATAGAATACGTTTGTATGACAGTAATCCTATTCATGGGAATAAAAGAATGCGTTTAAGATTGTATGTTACTAAATTTTAAGGCAGTCTGCTACACTTGATAAAAACCTAACAGTTCTTGCTAGAATTGTTAGGTTTTTTTTATGTTTCTTAATCTCCAAAAGAAATTCCCAAACCTCTTGCAGCTTGTAAAATATACGAATCTGTATTCACAAAATTGTAATTACTAATAGCATCTTTAAGGGTTACGGTTGATATTGTGTTATTTTTGTAAGTAACCATACAACCAAATTCCCCAGATAATATCATTTCAAAGGCTTTTACACCAAACTGCAAAGCCAGCACCCTGTCGAAAGCCGTAGGTGTGCCTCCACGCTGAATATGCCCTAATACGGTTTCGCGAATATCTGCCTTACAACCCGCCTCTTTTAGTTCTGCCGATAATCTATAAGCAAAACCACCAAGTCTTTGGTGTTTATAGCCTACTTCGCCACTGTTTTTAGCTATTACACTACCTCCTTGCGGTTTAGCTCCTTCTGCCACCACGATATTTACAAAGCCTTTTCCGTTATTATAACGGCTATTTACCTTCGTTACTATCTTATTGATGTCATACGGTATTTCGGGAATTAAGCAGACCTCTGCCCCGCCTGCTATGGCAGTGTGTAGGGCTATCCAACCCGCATCACGTCCCATGACCTCCAAAATCATGACTCTATGATGACTCGCAGCCGTAGTAACCAATTTATCAAAGGCTTCAGTGGCTATTTGTACGGCAGTCTGGAAACCAAAGGTAAAATCTGTAGCCGAAAGGTCATTGTCTATGGTTTTGGGAACACCCACTATTTTCACGCCTCTTTTTTGTAAAGTATGCGAAATTTTTTGCGAACCATCTCCGCCTATGCTTATTACCGCCTCTATGTTCAGTTCCTTAAATTTTTGTATCAACTCATCGGTTCTGTCCATAGTTGTCCATGTGCCATCGGGCAGTTGTGTAGGAAAATCCATAGGGCTGCCTTTGTTGGTAGTGCCTATAATTGTCCCACCTTTGACGTGAATACCACTTACGGCTTTACCGTCCAAGAGCATATATTCCATAGGCTCACGCAACAAACCGTTGTAGGCTTCTATGCCTCCAATTACCTCCCAATCTGTGGTTTGGTTGGCACGTTTGACAATGCCCCGAATCACCGCATTTAGTCCCGGACAGTCGCCACCACCTGTAACTACTAAAACTCTTTTTTTCATTTGTTGTTAGTTTTGGTTAATACGTTTTGCCACGATTGGCAAAGGTCTGCGACCATTGCCAATCGTGTGGTAAATTTCTCTATTTTTCTGTACTGTACTTGTCCAACATCTTGATTGTGTCTTCGGGTACAGTCAAAAAATTCATCATAATAAACCCATCTAAACAATCACTAAATTTAGGGTCTATGTTAAATCCAATAATTCTGGCGTTTTGACTCAGGTATTTTTTTAGTAAAATTGGAATTTTATTATGCGAAAATTCAATGTCTGCAATCAAATTATCTAAGCCCTTCAAGTCCTTGATATGTCGTAATAATTCTTCTTCTTCCGACTTAATATTAGGTTTGAATTTTTTGCGGGGTGTAATGTATTGGGCTAAATCTTCATTCCAATAATGTGCCTTAATGAATGACACCAATAATTCTTTGGACAAAGACGAAAAATTATTACTAATGCTTACAGGTCCGATAAGGTATTGATAATCAGGGTTATTACGCAAATACAACAAGACACCTTTCCACAACAAGAACAAAGATGTAGGCTTGCGTTGGTACTCGTCTATGATAAATGACCTGCCCATTTCCAATGATTTTTGCAGTGTAGGAATAAAACCATCTTCCATTTTAAACAATTCACTCAAATAAAAACCTTTTTTGCCAAACCGTTGATACAGGTCATTTCCTCTACCTATTCTATATGCCCCTGCAATTTGTTTCGCCTCTTTATCCCATAAAAATAAATGGTGATAATGTAAGTCATACTCGTCAAGGTCTATATTTCTGTTTGTCCCTTCTCCTACCTGCCGAAAGGTAATTTCTCGTAAACGTCCTATTTCTCGTAAGACATTCGGAATAGACTCTGCATCTGTAACAAAAATCTCGAATTGGTTATGTGTCAATATCAAATCTCTTGAGTTTCGCAATTTCGAGATGTCTGCTTCTAAGGCTTCTATAGGCGTAGGAGGTACTACAGGTTTAGGTTTAGACTTGAATTTCAGGACTTTACGCAAAAAAGATTTTTCTTCTACCGTAGAACTTAGGGCGTAGGTACGAGTACGCAGATATTTTAGCATTTTATCGGTATCCTCAAAATCCGCAAATTCTTCGTATTTAATAGGCTTACCAATTCGAATTTTAATAGTTTCTTCTTCTTTGTTCAACAATTCAGAAGGCAGTTTTACAGTGCGAAGTGTAGGGTGAATCAAGCCTAAAAGGTTGAAAATCGTACTGTTACGCCCCGCAAAGTACATAGGTACAACAGGTAATTTAGCCTTTTTAATAATTTTGCCTACCGTTGGCTCCCACTGTTTGTCCAGCACTTTTCCTTCTTCTGTTTGGAAGGCAGACACTTCTCCCGCAGGGAAAATACCCAAGCCATTCCCTTTTTTCAACTCCTCCAAAACGGTTTTGATACCCGAAATATTTACTTGCTTATTAGACGTATTTTCAAAGGGGTTCACAGCTATAAAACACTGCTCCATAGGCTTGATGTACTGCAATAAGTAGTTTGCCATGACCCGAAAATCTGGACGTATTTTGCGTATCAAACTAATCATCAGCATACCGTCAATGCCACCGTAAGGGTGGTTGGCAATGACAATAAAACCGCCTGTTTTGGGTATATTTTCCAATTCTTCGGGAGAAACTTCATATTTTATGTTCATCAAACCTAATGCGTGGTCGACAAACGGCACATCAGATAAAGCAAATGACCTTTCATAAACAGAGTTCAAGTCGTCTATTTTCAACAACTTCATAATAGGCATTGCCAACTTCTCTAATTGGAATTTGTCTAAGCCCAAAGACTTCGCAAATTCGTCTGAAGTAATGATAGCTGGGGGTGTTGTTGGTTGTGTATCTTTCATACAAAGCAATTTTACTCGACAATATACACAGTTTTGCCTAAAGCACAAATTGTCAAGCATTTTTTTATGCTCCAGCAGCACATAGCTACTAACTATAACTTTTGATGAAAAATAGTAGTAAAATTATTAAAAATATTTTCTTTTAAAATAGTTAATTCACAATTTTTAAGTACAGCAGCTTGCACGTAAATAGCCTCAATAGGTAGGTCTTTATCGTCTGTTTCTAAAAAACATCTCTCTAAAGGTGTGAGTTGAAATAATTTTTGTACCGCAGGTCTATGTAGTAAGGCTGCCCCAAAAGAAAAATAAGTGTTGGAATAACGCAAAAACTCTTTTAGTTGTACTTCATTTGCCTGAAAGCCATGAAAAATCCATTTTTGTTGCGGTTTTTCTTTCTTCAAAATTGCCAACATATCCGAATACGCCCTGACACAATGTATAATCAATGGTTTTTGTAACTGTTCTGCTAACTGAATATGTCTTTGAAAAACAGCCTTTTGCAATTCAAAATCTGTAGTAATTACCCTATCCAAGCCTGTTTCACCAATAGCAATAATATTTTTTGAAGCCTGCAAAGCATTAGGCAAGATTTCTTGTAAGCAATAATCAATAGCTATGGGCAAAGACAAATGGTAAGGGTGCAAACCAATACTACAATATTTTTTTTCACTATAATCGGATAAATTATATTCTTGAACAAAAATATTGTAAACACTTTCTTTATTTGTTATTGATAATTGATGTGTGTGAATGTCTATAAAATTCATTGCTATCAAGTGTTGATTCGTCATTTTTTACTAAAAATATAGATTTTATCTCAGCTTAGTTTGCAACTATGGAAAAAAGAAATAAATTTATAAATTAGAATTTATGAATAATAACGAATAGGTATCTTTTGTTTATGTACTGTATCAAAAAAATTATTCATAAACTATATGTTATCTTTTA
>CANGYA010000274.1 GCA_947457925.1 Cytophagales bacterium
ATACCTTATGGAACACGGATAACACGGATTTGGCAGATAATCACGGATAAACTAAAAAAACAGTAAATATCCGTGTCATCAGCGTCATCAGTGTTCCATTAAATAATTGATTATCAGTAAATTACAAATCATACATTTTTTACCACAACTGTTTTTTTTGTACGGCATCAAAGCTAATTATACCACCCAGAACTACTTGTAAACTATTATTACAAACTTAGACAGAAAGGTAATCGCAACGGCGAACAGCAAAATGCACCCAAACTATGAAAAACTGCTTAATTTGGGTAAAATTAACTGAAAAAGGTACGAAGTATTGATACCTAAAAAGTGAAATAATATAACCTCAATTTTTTACGATTAAAGTATAATTTAGTTTGCCACAAAAGATGATTTTCGTTTTTTATAGACCTTTTCGTCTTATTTTCACAAATTTAGCTTGAAACTCTGCTACTTTTTTACCTACATTTGTTGCAAGAAACTGTGTGGAGAGAAAACTGCCCTTTTGGGGCTATAATCATAGCTAAATTTTCGTTCTTACTATATAATTATTCAAACTCGTTATGAAATTCGGTGTAGTAGTATTCCCCGGCTCAAATTGTGATGATGACATGGTATATGTACTTCAACACATTTTAAAACAAGAAACTGTTAAACTTTGGCACAAAGACCAAGACCTACAAGGCTGCGACTGCGTAGTGCTGCCCGGTGGTTTTTCTTACGGAGATTACTTGCGTACAGGTGCTATTGCACGTTTTTCGCCCATCATGGACAGCATCAAAGCACACGCCGACAAAGGTGGTTTTGTCTTAGGCATCTGCAATGGTTTTCAGATTTTGGCAGAGGCGGGTTTGGTAGAAGGTGTGCTATTACGCAATACAAACCGCAAATATGTTTGTAAAAACATTTATTTGAAACCAGACAATACACAAAATAGCTTTACAGCAAAATTAGACATAAACAAAGCCTACAAAATTCCTATTGCACATGGCGAAGGTCGTTATTATGCTAAACCAGACGTTTTGAAGAAAATAATAGAGAATGGACAAGTCTTGTTCCGTTATTGCGATGAAAATGGTGTAGTAGCAGATGCTTTCAATCCTAATGGTTCATTGGACAATATAGCAGGGATTTGTAATGCCAACAAAAATGTTTTTGGTATGATGCCACACCCAGAAAGAGCAGCAGATACACTATTGGGTAATACAGATGGTCATTTGCTTTTACAGTCCTTTATCCAAAGTATGTTGAATGTTAAAGGTAATTAATCTACTTTTCCTACCTAAACCTATAAAGTTTTAAAAACCTTATAGGTTTACTATAAATATAAATTAAATATTTCTTTTAAATTAATTATGAATAAACAGCCTATTATTGTTACGCAAAACCTTTGTAAATTTTACTATGAGCCTATCAAATTTCAGGTACTCAAAGGGATTGATACACAACTAAACAAAGGTGAGTTTATTTCTATTGTAGGTTCTTCGGGCAGTGGAAAATCTACTTTGCTTTATACACTATCTACCTTAGACAGTGATTATGAAGGAGATATTTTATTTGACGGTACAAACCTTAAAAAGCTGAATAACAACCAATTAGCAGATTTGCGAAATACAAAAATTGGTTTTGTTTTCCAATTTCACTACTTACTCCCCGAATTTACAGTATTGGAAAATGTCATGCTGCCTGCCCTTAAAAAACAAAATTACGTATTAGAAGAAGTACAAGAAAGGGCTTATGAAAAATTGGCTTTGTTTGGTATGGAAAGCCACGCCATGAAAAAAGCCAGTAAACTATCTGGTGGACAACAGCAACGGGTAGCCATTGCGAGGGCATTGATTAATAACCCAATGATAGTTTTTGGAGATGAACCCACAGGAAATTTGGATTCTAAAAATGCAGAAATGGTATTTGATTTATTTTTGCAACTTAAACATGAACTTAATCAAACTATTTTGGTGGTAACCCATGATGATAAATTTGCCCACCGTACAGAAAGAACCATTACATTGTTAGATGGGCAAGTAATAAAAGATGAGTTGAATTAATTTTTTATTTCCCCTGCAATTCCTGCCACTGCTTTTGGGCTTCTGCATCATTCGGGGACATTTGTAAAACTTGTTGCAAAGCCTGTCGAGCCTTGTCGTATTGTTGCAAAGCCATAAAAGATTTCGCTAACTCCTTGTGGTACAAGTAGTAATCATTGCCAGATAAATTTAATTGTAAACCTTGTTGCAAATACTGCACAGCATTTTGTGGGCTACGCAAGGCATTATATACACGACCTAACTGCAAAAACAAGTAATTTTGGTACAAATCCGTTGCCACATTTTGCAATATATTCAAGGCTTCTTGGTACTTACCTACATTATAATATTCACCACTTAACCGAATACGCAGCAACGCATTTTGTGGGTGCAGTTGTAAAGCCTGTTCATAATAAGTTATGGCTTGTTGGCTTTGTCCTAAATTTGTATAGATATAACCCATATTAGACAAAACTTGTGGATTATTCGGAAACCTTTGAAGGCTTTTATGAAAAAACGGAATAGCTTGTGATAAAAACAGAGTATTACCCGTTTGGTTAAACTTTTCTACGTATTCATTCCCTACAAATTGGTTCAAAGCTATACTTTCGGGGGCTGTTCCCACATCTTTGAACATCAAAGTTTCGTTACTTTTCCAATCTTTGTTTCGTACAAAAGTTTTTGATACAAAAAATATAATCAATATACTACCTATTACTTTGACAAAGAAACTATTTTGAGCCTGCAAAAACACTTTGGGGTTTGTCCAAAGCCAAAAAGCCAAAGTAGCCAACACCCAACAAATGCCCCAAGAAGGCATGAAAGCAAACCTTTCTGCCATGACAATATTGATATTCAACAACAAATTACTGAATAAAAACAAAGAAATCAGATAAAACAACAAACCTATGACAGCTAAGTTTTTGACAGTCAATAAGCCTTTTTGTTGGAATTGACGGAATAAATAGTAGCCAATGCCTCCATAACTTGCTAAAGCTACCCAAAATTGATAACTCCACACTTGTACAGTAGGTACGTCATCATAAAAGTAGGCTATCGTCAAATGATGAGGTAACACACACAAATACAGGTACTTACCCAAGACATATACACGAGTAGCCAACCGAGCTAAGGCGGAAGGTTCATAGTACAAATAATCACTCATGTAAGTAGGTGGGTGGCTTTGAAAGGCATTACCCAATACGATTTGCCTCAAAACAAAAAACAGCACAATAGGCAATAGTAAGGGTAAAGCATATAGAATTGATTTTTTTATATTTTCTTGCCAATTTTCATTACTTTCTACTATTTGATGTAAACCCAAAAAAGGAAAAAATACCAATAAGGTTAGTGGTGTTTCTTTAGACAATAAGGCTAAAAAATAACTTATTACACTTAAAAAGTACCAAAATATCTTGGTAGAATGATTTTTGAACACTTGAATAAATGCCCACAAAGAGAGTATTGCCCAAAACATTCCTAACAATTCATCTCTACTTTTGAGATTTGCCACAACTTCTGTATGTAAAGGGTGAACCGCAAACAAAAGAACAGCCAAAAAAGCTAATAGAGGCAATTCCGTTAATACGGTTGTAAAAAAGAACAACAAGACGCACAAACTTCCAAACAAAACGACTTGGATAATGTGAGAATACGTAGGATTTTGCCCCCACAAGGCGTGTTCAACTGCAAAAGTAGCCGTAGAAAGTGGTCTATAATACGGCAACTCCGACTCATTCCGTTCAAAACCTTGCCAAAAATCACTACTAAATATCTTGGGTATGCCCGCCCAACCTTCCTGCACAAAACGGTTGTACTGTATCGTTGTACCGTCATCTAAGACGTAACCATGTTGAAAAGTATTTGCATATAACAAACACGCAATCAGGAAGATAGCTAAGGGATACGAATAATTTTTCACTGTCATTCAAGTTTTTATTGTGCCAAAAGTACGATAGTTTTACATAAAGTTATACTTGAATAGGTGTAAAAAACATCAAATGAGTACATTTGTCTGTATAATAAAGTAAGCAACCATGCGAATAATTATCATAGGTGGCGGAGCAGCAGGTTTTTTTGCAGCCTGTAGTGCAGCCCAACACTACCGCCAAGCCGAAGTAATATTGATAGAAAAAACGAGCAAGCCTTTAGCAAAAGTAAAGGTTTCTGGCGGCGGAAGGTGCAATGTAACGCATAACTGTTTGGAAATTAATAAATTAGCTAACTTTTATCCACGAGGCGAAAAGTTTTTGAAAAAAGCCTTTCACCAATTTTCCGTAAAAGATACGTTGCAGTGGTTTGAAGAAAGAGGCGTGGCGTTGAAAGCCGAAGAAGATGGGCGAATTTTTCCTGTGTCAGACAGTTCGCAAAGTATCATAGATTGTTTACAAAGAGAAACCCAACGATTAGGCATACAAGTTTTGACACAAACAGATGTATTAAAATTGGAACAAAAAAATGACCAATGGCAGGTACACACCCCAAAAAAAGTTTGGCAAGCAGACAACGTAATTGTCGCAACGGGTGGCTCACCAAAGTTAGACGGACTGCAATGGTTGGCAGACTTAGGGCATGAAATTGTTACGCCTGTGCCGTCTTTGTTCACTTTCAATGTACCCAAACACCCAATCAATGCACTCATGGGCGTAGCTGTACCTACCGCCAAAGTCCGTATTCAAGGTACAAAGTTAGCCGAAGAAGGGGCTTTACTGATTACACATTGGGGCTTTAGTGCGTATGCGGTTTTACGGTTGTCGGCATGGGGCGCAAGGTTATTGGCAGATATGCACTACCAATTCACCATTTTAATTGCGTGGGTCAATCACTATAACGAAGAACAATTACGTAGTTTTTTACAACAACAAAAAGTACAATTTCCTAAAAGACAAATCGGCAACCGCAACCCTTTCGAGTTACCGAACAGACTTTGGGAGTTTTTCTTAGAAAATTTAGAAATTCCTTCGGAAAAAATATGGGGAGAATTGAGCAAACAAGACATTAACAGACTGACTAACAAGCTATTAAATGATGAATACAAAGTAAATGGTAAGACGACTTTCAAAGAAGAATTTGTTACTTGTGGCGGTGTCAGTTTGCAAGACATAGACGTAAACACGATGCAAAGCAAAAAATGCCCTAACTTGTATTTTGCTGGCGAAGTAATGGACATAGACGGCATTACAGGTGGTTTTAATTTTCAGGCAGCGTGGACTACAGGGTTTATAGCAGGGAAATTATTAAAATAATAGAGGTCATTAATATTTGTA
>CANGYA010000275.1 GCA_947457925.1 Cytophagales bacterium
AAAGTAAGGTGGTATGTTTTTTAATAAGTGGCTGCAAAGGTATATCCTAATTTTTTAAATCCAAACTTTTACTACTAAAAAATAAATAACTTTTAATAATTACATTTTTATATAAACATAATACTATATAAAATATATCTTTAATCTACTACTAAGACATTGCTTTTCAGTATATTAAACAAATCCCCCCTTTCTAAAACTCGGAGAAAGGGGGGAACTACTTATGAAATTGTATTTTTATGATTATTATTCTGCAAAGCCTGCATAGACAATTCTTGTACTTTGCGGAGGGCATCATTCAGTTGCTCGGTTAGTTTAAGCACTTCGGCGTTGTTAAGCTCAATAGTTCTTTCCAAGACACCGATTTTTTGTTCAGCAATCTGTTTGTTTGCCGCCTCTTCTTTTTCCAAGAGTTCTGCTTTGATTTTGGCTTCTCTTGACGCATCGTCAGCAGCTTCTTTTCTTTCTTTTTTGGTTTCTTCGTCCAATTTGGCTGGAAACTCGTCCAATTTTTTGCGGTTGTTCTCATAGTCTGTTTTTTGTTTTTCTAAGAGTGCCTCACGTTCTTTCCAATTGAGTAGTTTTAGAGCCTCATTTTCATTCAACTCTCTTTCCGTTAGCCTTTTGGTTTCGTCAAACGTATCCAAGTCGAGTTTTTGTTGTCTTTCCGTTGCGTACTTGTACTCTTCGGCTTCTCTCAACCTTTCTCTTTCTTGGCGTTTGTTAAATTCGGCAAGGGCTAATTCAAATTCCTGAGCCTCTTGCAACCATTCTGCCCGTTTTTTCTCTATTTGCTCATCCAAACGCAAATTTTCTTCGGCATATAATTTTTCCAATGCCTCCAATTTATTGCTGTGTTCTTCTTTGAGCAAATACAGAGCATCTGCGGCGGTTTTCACTTCTTTCAACTCCTGTAATCTCTGTATTTCTACATCGATAGCATGGCGTAGTTCTTCTTGTTTTTTCGCCTCCGATTGCAACTTCTTTGTCCAATTTTCCATGATTTCTGCAAAATTGAGCTGCAAATCTGTTAGGTTCTTCAAGATATGGTCAGACGTATAGCCCGAAGCCATTTTGACCAATTCTCTGTTTTTGGCTTTTGATGCCAATTCCTCTTTGGTTGCTACTTGTGCCTTGCTCTTTTCGTAGGCGGAAAGCAATGTCTGAAAAGACTTGAATACTTCTTCTTTTTGGAGTACCATGATAGTGATTGTTTTAGGTGTGAATGTCGCAAGACTTTGTAGTGATGTACTAATCTTTTGACATCACAAAACTAAGTCGGCAGACCGTAAACTATTTGTGGTCTAAAAAAAGATGTGATTTTTTTTACCTCACCTCTCTCCTCATTTGAGAAGTGTAGGAGATGAGGTAAAAAATTTAATTTGCCACGCCGTTACGCTGCACCACCACTTTTTGCGATAGTTGCTGCCCATCTTGGAGGGTTACGGTCAAGAAATATATACCTTCGGGCAAAGTATCTAAAGAAAGCACTGCTGTTTTATCATCTGTAAACTTGAGGCTATTTGTTTGTAAAACGACTGTGCCTATGCCGTTTCTAATAAGCACTTGTTCTATAGGGCTGTTGAGGTTTTCTATGGTTATATTGAGTAAAAAAGCCGTAGGATTGGGATAAAGTTTAAGTAGAGGTTCTATCGTCCTGCCGCCTACAGGTGCATCACAACGAGGTCTGCCTGCGGGTAAACTGTACTCAAAAATATCTGTGTAACTGCTTTGGCTACAGCCATTGTCAGCTACCACTCTTACCATAATTATTTCGGTAGTACCGGGCATTACACGAATAGCCGTATTCCAACTGCGTTGGTTAGCTGCTCTTGTTACTTCTGTTTCATTGCCCCCATTGCGGGTAACAAACCACCGAATACTGGTTGCTCCTTGTGCTTCATTAGCCAATAAACTAAATGTTTCTTGGAAAGTAAGGCAACCATCAAACAAAGGGTTGTTGTTTATGGTGGTGATGGGCGACATTTCGCCTACCCAAATCCGTTTAGACGGTAATACAGGCAAGGTACAAAGACCTACTACCATATTGGCATTTAAGGTAATAAAACCTCCGATAAGACTATTAGGGTTGCGTGTAATGCGGATAGTTGTAGGGTTGATAACTGTAAAAGTAACCAAATTGAGGGGGTCGGTTACAAACCAATTTACAGCAATAGGTTGAGAGGCAACCACACTGTAATCTTCTGGATTATTACAAATGTTATTACTCCCTACAATACTCCCCGTAAAGGCGTTGCAAAATGAATTACAGTCTTCTGGTGTTGGCAAATTTTGCATCACCCTAAACATAAACTCTGTATTACGACCTGTAAAGCTAATATGGGCTTCACTAAAAAAGTTTCCTTGAGCTAAACCTGCCGTAAAATTCTCTGCCCTTGCTTGTGCGGGTACAATGTTAGGAGCATATCGTACATTCATAGTAGCCAAAGTAACAGGCTCTATGATGTCTAAGGCAGAAAAACGAGGAATAAAACAAAATCTTGGCTGCGACTGAAAAGCAAAATTTGCTCCTACAATGCCCAAATTCAAGCCGTCATGCAGGTTATTGTTGCCAAATTGTGTTGTTTGTGTGCCTCCTGCTGCATCATCTACTGGTAGGGTATGTTCGCCTCCGTGCATTTTCCAATTACCGCCTCTTAGGTTTCTTTCAATATCAAAGCCTAAAAAACTAACCTTAGCAGTTAAACCAAAATTGCCTATTTCATAGCCTCTGGTGGGTACATTGGGCAGTTTGTTGGCGGTGATGCCATAACGCATACCTACCCCTGCAATGTAAGCATTGACGAAGAAACCTGCTTCTACTTTTAACAATGGGGTGTTTATCTCGTTTATATTGCCACAGGTACTGCCATTAGACGTAGCCACAAAACGGTAGGGGGCAGGATTGCCCGCATCAAATGTTACCATATTTCTGTATTCGTTAATCACCCAATCGTTATACTGAATATAATGAGTACCCAAAATATCTTTTTTCATACGGTAGAGCAATAATTGGTCTGCACTGGCAGCACTACTTAGGCGGTGATAGTCGCCTATGGGCGTAAAAATATCTGCTAACAATAGCGGAATAGCTCCCATAGCCCCAACATTCTCAAAAGATACTTCCCATAATTCTCTCATAACAAACTGAATGCCCAGTGCCGTATTTGCCCCTTGGTGCGGGCTGTCGTGGCTCAATACCAAACGTACTTGTGGATTGTCGGCGGCATTGCCTGTAGCCCTAAACTGCCTAACCATCTGGGCTACACCATACCTGCCTACCAAACCTCCCATACTGATACCCAACACTACGGCATCTTCTGCCCCTACTGCTTTGCGAGCATTTACATACCGAATGACCTCCTGCAACAACCGTGCATTACGCCTGATGTCATCTATGCCATTGTTGTAGTTCACAAAAATCAAATCGTAGTTGTTATCATCAAGATTGTCATTGAAAGGCAAAAATACATCTTGACTTATACTTCTAATAAATGTTTCATAGTCATAATGTTTCCCCAACAAGGACAAATTGCGAAAAGTGGAGGCATCTGTAGGGTCAAATCCTTTGAGGACAATGAGAGGACGGCGAAAACGGCGGTCTGCTTGGGGCAAAGCTACAGTAGGGTTGTTTTGGCTAAGGCAAATAGTAACCTTTGCTCCACTGTGGGCAGTGGCAGCGTTGTTGTTCCTATCAAACTCCACTTCGTAGGCACGTTGGGCGGTATAACGGCTGGCTACAACACTGGTAGGAGGGCGTTGGTCTATGATTTCGTACAACAAGGTGCTGTTATACACTATACCTGCCCTGTAAATACGCAATTTGATGTATTTTTTGCCCCCTGTCTTATACACTACTTGGTGTTCTTGCCACTGCTGTAGGCTAAAGGTACGAAAACCCTGCTTGTCGTCAAAGTCTATCTGGAGGCTATCGGGCTGTGGTAGGTTCGAATAATAGTGGTTGGTAGAGGTAGAAAAACGCAAGGTATCTCCTGCATGAGGGTACAATTTACTGTGGCGAATGGGCAGGTAGTTGAAGACCTGAGAACTGGCTGCTGCCGTAACAATATGACTCTGGTAGGGGCTACGGCTACGAGGCATATCGTAGAGTTGTTCGCCTACAGCCCTAAACAAACCCAAAGTAAGTGCCTGCGGGTCTATGCTGTTGTACTGGTAGTGCAAAATAGGAATGACAATGGTGTTGCCCTCATAAAAATCTGCCTCAATACTACCATTCAAACCTTGCAAAGCTGGTAGGGTTTGTTGCCCTCTGATACGTGCCGTTTGGAGAGTGGCGTAAGTAGCTCTGAAATCGTGAATGTTTAGCGGAACAGAGTCATGGACTTTGCCCAAATCCACAAAAGGATAGGCATATTCTTTGAGTAGCCCCGTAGGTAGCTGGTTTTTATCTATGTACTGGAACACAGAATCTAATTTCTGTCGAAGGGCTGCCGTATTAGAAACAGTCTGGGCTTGGACTGCAAAGCCTACTACCCAAGCTAATAAGATAAATATACTTTTTTTAAGAAATTTCATTATTTTGTAAATTTAAAATTGTTGAAAGATTATTGAAACTTGACATCAAACCTGCCCTGTGTAATTTCTACTTTGCGAGTGCTGTCCTTTTCATGGTACAAAGTGCCATAGAAACGACCTGATACTATGTAATTTTTTTGGTCAAATTTTGTTATTTCCACAGTAAAATTACTTTGTGATTTTTTAATATCATATACTTCATTTTCAACAATGCAGTTAGCCCAGTCATTAGGATTAATACCATTGTTATTAATTTGTTCTTGAAGATTATAGTAAAGCCTATAAGTTCCTTCTTTTTTGTGCTTTTGTATTATAAATCCACAAGCAAATTTTGTATTATTTTCCTTTAAAAAAAGCCCACCTATACGGAGAAGCCCACCATACGGAGATTGTAATTCTGTAATTAATGGCTCAATATTACTATTATCACTATATGGCACTAATAACTTCCCATCTACCAAGCAGCCAAAGGTATTTGCCCCTGTTTGTGTTTCTGGGGGCAGGGCAGTAGGTACAGGTTTTAGGGCATCTACAAGGGTGCAAGAAGCCCCTAAGCCCACTATGAGGAATAAAAGACCCCACAGGGGGAATTTTTTAATTTGATTTTTCATAAAAGAAAAATATGAAATGGTGAATAAAATGAATGATTGCAAAGCAAGTTTGCGGTAGAGCTGTTTCATGGGTTTA
>CANGYA010000276.1 GCA_947457925.1 Cytophagales bacterium
AACGACTCGTTGGGTTTACGCAGTTTCAAAAAAAACTGAGCGAAGCGAAGGATTTTTTTTGGAATTGCGTAAACCCAAAGTTGTGCGAATTGCGAGGCGTAGCCGAAGCATCTTTGCACAACTTTGGGTGTAACCCGACGAGTCGTTGAACAAAATGCGAGGCGAAGCCTCGCATTTTGTTCAACGGAAAAGGATTTATGAAGAAGGGGATTTAAAAGCACAAAAGTTCGATTACCCACAAAAGCCACAAAAAAGCACCTTAGCCCAAATTTAGCACTTCTGCCCCTTTTTCATAAATACAATGTTGCCTGATGTTTTTATTGTTACGCAAGACTTTCGCCAAGTCTTATGATACTTTTGTTCATTTCTTCGGGTATCCAAACTGCAATAGAATAGACGTTTTCAAATACTTCGCCTATTTCTCTGTTAATCAGGTTCAGGTTGTGAATTTGAATTGTCAAGTTAGCAAAGTCTTTTATTTCGCTATCACCAGGGTAGATTACTTCACCTGTTCGTGGGTTTTTACCTTGAAAAAGTTGTTGTATCTCGTCTTTTTTGGTGAGCTGACGTTCTCGGATTTCACCCTTTTTCATTAGGTAAATAGTAGCTCTTGCGTTATTTTCTGTTTCTAAATAGCGTAAAATAACACTTTTAAGACTTGTAAATTCTCCACTGTCGCTGTCCCTTGTAAATTTCAGTTTCATAATGAAATCATCAAAGGCTTTTTGTAAATCAATTTCGCAAACAAAATGCTTTTGTTCTTCTGTACGTCTTGCGTGTCCTGCGTCTTCTTGCCAAAAGTTTTGAAACTCTGCAATGAAACTCTGTGTAACTTTTCTGTTGCTTTCAATAATATTTTGCAAATCGTGAGGGGCTGAAACTCTAAACCACTCATTTGACAAATCAAATCTTTCAAACTCGTTAGAAAACACATTTCTGCGTGCTAATTGATAGGCTCTTTCTAATATAGCCTCTCTTTCCCAATCGTTTAAATGTCGGTTTGCTAAATTATTTTCTGTCAAGTTTTTACGCAAATCTTCCTCGTGTTCTACATAGTGTCTGTATGCGTTGATGGTTTGTTCATCAAGGTAGATACGGCAAATTTTTATTGCACCACAATCACTTTAACATTAAAAGTCTTTCCTTGTGTAGTTTGTTCTCCTTCTAATTCTTTAAAGTTGTTAATATCTTGAATTGCTTTTGGTGCAAAAATGAAAAAAACAATTTCTTTCAAATAATCAAGAACGTGATATGATTGTAAGTCAATTTTAACTTGGTCGATAAACTTTTTATCATTTCTTTCACTTTCTTTGATTTGCTTAACCTCTAAAATTAAGCCTTCTTCTATTAAAACAAAGTCTAACCTTGTTGAACTTCCGCCAAATTTTGCCAATGGATTTTCATATTTTATTGTTGGAAATACCGTTTTTAAGATTACATACAGAATATCTTGCACATCATACTCGTCTTCTATTTGAATTACTGTTTTAGGTGTTTTTTTTGGGTTTGCTGTCTTACCCCCATATCTTTCCTTTGGGTCTGTTATCTTAATCACTGCATTTTCAAAATTTTCTAAAATATCAATAATTAAATCTTTTGCAGATAAATTTTTATATATTGTTTTTTGAATTGCTTGCTTGCTAAAATAGTTTTGAAGTTCGCACAACACAATCAAATCAACAGTTTCTAATTCTGTTCTGCTCAAATCAGCAAGTAACTTGTTAATCTCTGTTTCAAATTCATTAAAAAATATGTATTTTAGAACTTTTGTAGATAAATCGTTAGTATTCTCTAATTTTAACTTATTCAAAAAATCTTGTTGAAACTCTGCGAAAAATTTTTGTACCAAGAAAATCTCTTTTGCAGATGCTACACTAATAAATTTTTGAAGATATTTATATGCTTGGCTATTTTTATCAGAGGTTAAAGATATTCCAATAAGTTTATATTTATCCTGTTTATAGTGTACAATTCTCGGACTTTCAGACCTATCAATAATTGATAATTCTTCATTATCAGGAAATATACCTTTAAAGCCTTTCGCTGCTAAGGTTTCTTGCTCTCCTTGTAAATCATTAACATCTTTGCTCTGCAAACTTTTTTCGTCATAAATACGCAAAAAGCAATATTCTTGAACAGTAGGATACTGCTCAAATAGTTTGATTGCATTTTGCTTTATTATGTTGTTTATCCATTCCATAGACTATATAAACCAAAGTTTTTCAGTAATTTTTTCTGCACGCATTTTGTCCCAATCATCAATTTCCCGAAGTTTATCTAATAAACCTGACATAATAGAGGGATACAAAATGGTTACAGTTTTCTTTGATGGTAAAAAGGTTCTGTGTGAAAGATGAGAAAACCAAAAAATTTGAGTAGAAAGATACCTTAAATCTATGAAGGTTGAACGTTTATCTACCTCAATTTCTAATGGTATCGTACTTTCTTGCACAAAATGAACCAATGAACGATATTTAGAAATTTCAATATATGTTCCTTTTGGTGTTGCATTTACTTGTTGTTCCTTACCAAAAACCTTAATGGTGTCATTGTTTATGCCGTCATTTGAAAAAAGTCTGAAATTATGCCCGTATGCAAGATGAACAAAAGCATACCTAAATGTCAAATTTTGGGTTTCAAACTTCTTAATAACATTTTCAACTGCTTTAATTTCATAGAATTTACTTGCAGATTTAAAGAGGTGAAAAACTAAGCGAAATTCAACTTTTTTATTAACAATTTCTTGGTCTATTGCTTTTGATAAAGAATTATAAAGATGTTTTTCTAAATTTTCGGCATAGTTATCAAAAGTAGATAAAGGGGAACAATCACCAACTAAATATCTACCATCAGAATGAAAAATTTGGGCTATGCCCAAAACTCTTTTGCCCTCTTTATTCATAGATGAGCCAATTCCTATGACTAACTCTTCTTTCCGTTTTTCAATATTTTGAATAGTCCAACCTATCCCACCCATCTTAGCATAAACATTGAGTGCAAGATTATTCATTACAAATGGGTTTACCTTTTGCAAATGCTTAACTTGAATATCTTGTGTAGGAATGCCTTGCCCAAGTAATTTTGCCTTACAAATATAGTATGGACTTTGCTTTGTATCTGTAATTTTTAAGTGTCCTTCGTTTAATACAATTATACAAAGATTAGATGAAGAAACCTTTTGTTCATAAACAGCATTTGTATATGTTTCCGTCTTAGTGTCTGTTAAAAATATGCTTGAAAACACAGGCTTGATATGAAACATACTTTTAAGGCGTGTTTCAAGATGATTGATAAAGCCTTCTAAAATTGTGTAGTAAAGAGAAGTAAGCATTTAGAAGTTAGTTATTGATTTTCAGAAAGTTAGGTTCTTACGACCTATGTATCTGTGATAAACCTTTTTTTCAAAAGTACCCTAAAAATAGGTAAAAACAACCTGTTGTAAGGTCTTTTTACCATTTTTTTCCCTAATACTATAAAAAAAGTTTATCAAAGTAGTAAGGTGTACGAATTTCAAAGAACTAAGCAAAAGAAAAAATAGTGCAATTTTTTTAAAGACTTTCTAAGCCTTTTCAGCCTTAGAAAGTCTTTTTTTAATGTGCAGGTACGTTGTAGAGTTTTAGCAAGTGTTCAACCTTGTTGGCACTTTCTCTATTTTTTTGTACCGTTTCTTCTTGCTCTCTTACGAGTTTTTTCATGTCGTTGTAGTTACTTTCATGATACTTTTGCAAGTTCGAATGTGTATCTAACAACATGACAAGGACACAAATGTTGAGTAAGCCCAACAAGAATGAAGCAACAATAGAAAACTGCAAATTACTTTCGTTTCTCATTATGCTAACTGTGCGATATGGTCGTTTAGCATAGAAATACGAGCATTTAATTCCTCAATTTGGCTTTCAATACGAACAATGGCGATAGTTCCGAAACGACTTTTACGGTCATTTAATGCCCACAATTTATTTTCTGCCTGTCTTTTTCTCCTCTCCATTTCTATGTAAAGAGAAGTCCCTGCAGTAGCCCCTGCCAAGATATTCGTGTAGGCATCTACCTCCGCCTGTGTGCTTGCAATGTCTGCATCCAGATTAGTGGCGGTTTCTTCTGTTTTGTCTTTGCGGATTTGGAAAGAAAGTTTAGAAAACTCTAACTGTGCTTTTCTTTCTTCTAATTGTGTTCGCAAAGTTGTTTTGTCGTCTGTCGACAATAAATTGACTGATAAAGCCATGATGTAGTAAATGTTTAGTGTTGCTGCAAAATTGCATTACACAAATATAGGCACTCACAAAATAACTTGCAAGTGCCTGATAAACAATGACAAACAATGATAAAATTTTGAGAAAATAAATTATCAAGTTTATCAAATTTACTTAAAACGGTTGCCCTTTCGCAAGGTTTTCCAACGCAGCCAACTCGTTTAACTTAAATATTTCGCACAAATTTGACAAAGTAATTCGTTTGTATTTAGGCAAATCCAAAGCTGTTTTCACTACTTTTATTCGCCTGTTTGCAGTAGGCAAGGATACGTTCAGAATACGTGCAACGTCTTTACCGTTGAGGCTCAAATGACTAACGACTGTACTCATAATTTTGAACAGGTTTTTTGTTTACAAAAGATAATACCGTAAAAATAGTGTCCTTTGGCAGTGGAATATTAGTTTGATTTTTGAGGTCAAAATACGGATTTAATTTTTCGTTAAGTCCCTGAATATCAAACACTTTCAACACTCTACGTTTAGTCATTCGCAAGGCTTTTTCAAAAGCTGCCGTACCCCTGTACGTTTTGATTTCATAATTTGGCGGTAAGCAACCGTTTACAAAAGATTGTTCTACCAACTCGTTAGACGTAATATTTACGCCAATAAAAACATTTTTCATAAGTGTATAATTTAAAATTAAAGAAAGAACTTAGAGAAGTATTAAAAAAAAAATTCCTTTTTGTAGGCAAAAGGTGTAATCTTTTTAAAAGATGACACCTTTTTTAATGACTAAAAAGGGTCGTCATTTGGTTCTTTTTCAGCCACTTGCGTATCTTTTTTAGTTGTTTGGGCTTGTGGTTTTCCTAATAAGAACAACTTGCTTACTCTCACTCTCAAATCTACCTCTACTTTGCCTTGCTTGTTCACGTAAGTTTCACCAGAAACCTCACCCTCTACGTACACCTGT
>CANGYA010000277.1 GCA_947457925.1 Cytophagales bacterium
CCCCATTGTTCTTAGCCTCCTTGTGTTGTGCTGAGAGTTAGGCTTTAGCCGTCCTCTCAGCACTTTTTAGGAAACGTAGCACAGTTGTAAATCTTCAGTTTGCGTATTTACATGACTTTTACCACCGTAATTTACCTACTTTCATAGACTTTGGGACGAGGGGTAGTATTAGCTATGAATACAACGCTGCGGGTGCGAAGTTACGCAAAACAGTAGTGGAGGGCAACAAGACCAAAACCACCGACTATATTGGAGGTTTGGTGTATGAAAACAATGTGTTGCAGTTTGTACCAACGGCAGAGGGTCGTATGGTGTTCCAAACTCCCCCTTCGGGGGCTGGGGGGCTTTACCAGTACCACTACAAAGACCATTTGGGGAATGTGCGAATGACTTTTGCTCCTGATGTGCCACAGACGGAGAGGTTGAGTTTGACGGCGGAGGTGGATAGTGCTAACAAAGAGGAAAAAGATTTTAGTAACTTGGTGGCTACTCGTACTTCTGAAAAATCTTTGGCAGGAGTAAGAGCAGCAAAAATAAACAGCCAACAAAGTGTGAGCAGTCGATTGTTAAAAGTACAAAAAGGTGGCAGTTTAGCAATAGAGGCTTTTGCTACGTTTGACAATGAAAAGATTGTTCAACCAATAGACAACGTACCTACCATTGCGGAAAAAGTAAGCAAAATGGCAATTACCGCAGGTGCTTTATTATCTGTGCAAGATATTAATTTTGGTAATGAAACGAAATCTAAGTCCTTGAATTTTAATTTTTTAGCCGCCGTTCCGTTTGTAAAAACTTTGTTGAGTAAGACTAAAAGTAAAGATAATATTACTATTCCGTACAAGCCCCAAAAACCAAAAGCCTACATAGAAATTGTGATTTATGCCGATAGTCTGCAAACAGAACTATTAAGTGCTAAACAGCTACCAATTTCAGACAAAGGGGAATATTTTTGGGAGCAGTTGCAAGATAGTTTATTGATTGAGGAAGATGGTTTTGCTGTTGTTTCATTAAGAAATGAGAGTGAAAAAGAGGTACTTTTTGATGAACTGAATGTAACGGTGTATGGGACAGAAAGGGCTACGATTATTCAGGAGAACCACTATGAGCCGTTTGGTATGACGTTGAAGGGTTTGGATTATGTGTTGGAGGAAAAGCAGAAAAATAAGTTTTTGTATAATGGAGGCGTAGAACGTCAAGACGAATTAGATTTGTATTGGGACGACAGCCACGCCAGAGGCTACAATATGCAAACGGGTCGTTTTGAACAGATAGACCCGTTGGCAGACGAAGCTAAACAAGAAAGTTGGACTTCATACCATTACAGTTTCAATAATCCTATTTTATACAATGACCCTTACGGAGACTGCCCTACTTGTGCAAAGGGTGAAGAAGCTCTTAAAAACTATATAGTAGGGGCAATAGTAACAAATCCAGATGGTGGTTATTGGAAACTAGATGAAAAAGGTAATTGGCAGACGGTTGAAAGTAATACACAAGCTACAACAGAAAGTACACAAGGTAGTGGAGCTAGCACAGATACCATGTTAGATGTAGTACAAACAGGATTAGATGTGGTAGGTTTAGTACCAGGATTTGGAGAAGCTGCTGATGGTATTAATGCAGGGATTTACGCATTGCGGGGTGATTATACAAACGCAGGGCTTAGTCTAGCAGCAATGGTGCCTCTTGCGGGTTGGGGGGCTACTCTTGGTAAAATAATTAATAAAGGGCTTGCAAAAAATGCTAAAAAAATATCGAAAAGTAGTGATGATTTAGTAACCATTTATCGTGGGGTTAATAGTAGTGCAGGTGAAGCTTATACAGATGCTTTATCTGGGGTTGTACAATCTAGAGGCGGGTTTTTTGGACATACAGATGCTCTAATGCATAATAGAGGGGCTAATGGTACTATAAGTAGCAACTTTACTTCATGGACAACAGACCCAGATGTTGCTTTAAATTATGCTTATAGAAAGAATGGTACTGGTGTTTTGATGACAATGCAAGTGCCTCGTAGTGTATTAGTAAATAGCCCAAATACAAAAGTAATACAATTGTATCATCAACCAGACAAAGTTGTTTCAGAAAGTGAAGTTTTATTAAAGGGGGCTTGGAATAATATTGATTTTAAAACTGTAAAACAATAACTTTAAAAAAATGAAAATACCAATATTAGAAGCAGGTAAGATTAGTATGATTAGAGCTGAATCTGCTACAGGAACTTTACTAAATAATAATAATGAATACTATCTAAATGGTAGCAAAGAAGATTATTATTTAGTATTTGACTCTATCTTAGAAGCTAAAAATTATATTAATATTCTCAAAAAAGAACAAAAATTCTTAATAGAATATACTTTATTTTCATGTGAGGGTAAATTTTTGGAAATAATACACTAAATTCTATTTTGTTATTTTTATATGCATAGTGCTTAGAATTAGCTTCTGCGAACTATACACACTCTTCTACAATAGCTTTTAAATAAACTATTATGAACTTAAAGATAGAAGAAGGTAAATTTTCTGTTATTCGTTCTGAATCGAGTACAGGTATCGTTGTTAATAATGATAATAGTCGTTATTCAAATGTGGGTGATGACTATTATAAGATTTTTGATAATCTGGAACTTGCAATAACTTTTATTAAAGAAGATAAAAAAAAATATAGTAATATATTTGAATACTATATACAAAACCATCAAGGAGATTGTATTGAATTTTTTAGATAAAATATGATAATTCCTGAATTGTCTATGGTATTCCCCATATTTTATGGAGAATAAGTTCCTTATCATTTTTATTTTGGATTGTGCTGGGAGTTAGACATTAGCTATTATCTCGGCACTTTTGTAGTTTGTCAATGCTTTGCAAATTTAACAGAGATCCAAGATTTCAGTAATTTGGTGCTCAACCGTACTACCAAAGATGCTGTGGAGGGTTGGTATTCTGTAGCCTTAGCCAAAAGTAAGGGCAGTATCAGCAGCCGAGTTTTAAAAGTTCAAAAAGGTGGCAGTTTGAGTTTATTCGCAAGGGCTACGTTTGACAATGAAAAGATTGTTAAACCAATAGACAACGTACCTACCATTGCCGAAAAAGTAAGCAAAATGGCATTGGCAGCAGGTGCTTTATTGTCTGTGCAAGATATTAATTTTGGTAATGAAACGAAATCTAAGTCCTTGAATTTTAATTTTTTAGCAGCCGTTCCGTTTGTAAAAACTTTGTTGAGTAAGACTAAAAGTAAAGATAATATTACTATTCCTTACAAGCCCCAAAAACCAAAAGCCTACATAGAAATTGCGATTTATGCCGATAGTCTGCAAACAGACTTATTAAGTGCTAAACAGCTACCAATTTCAGACAAAGGGGAGTATTTTTGGGAGCAGTTGCAAGATAGTTTATTGATTGAGGAAGACGGTTTTGCTGTTGTTTCATTAAGAAATGAGAGTGAAAAAGAGGTACTTTTTGATGAACTGAATGTAACGGTGTATGGTACAGAAAGGGCTACGATTATTCAGGAGAACCATTATGAACCTTTTGGTATGACGTTAAGGGGCTTGGATTATGTGCTGGAGGAAAAGCAGAAGAATAAGTTTTTGTATAATGAAGGAACGGAAAGAGAACAAAGTTTAGATTTATACCTCGACGAAACCGAATGGCGACCTTATGATATGCAAATAGGGCGTATGACTGGGGTTGATGCTTTGGCAGATATGTTTGCAGATTATTCTCCGTATGTATATGCTTTTAACAACCCTGTAAACTTTAACGACCCCACAGGTTTAGCCCCTGAAAAAGAGAGTTGGGAAGATTTCTGGAAACGTCTTCAAACTGATTTTGCAAGTGTAAAAGAAGGTATGTATTATAATAATAATGGTGAAACTGAGCATAGTATAAGTTTGAAGGAAGTAGAAGTTGTAGCTAATAATAGAAATTCTCGTAATGATGCTTCTCGTAATGTCTGGCATCAAGTAAATAACTATAGAAATTATCGTAGTGGTGCGTATTCTCCGTATAAGTACGAAAGTTTCGAGGAAGCTATGACAGGGGCAAGTTTAGTGGGTGGAGATGTCTTAACAGATATTTATTTTGTAGCGAATGATTTGTATAATGGAAATTATGGGCAAGCATTGATTAGTGCTGTGGCAGCAGCAGTGCCTGGATTGAATGCTGGGATGGCTAAAAGTGCTGTCATGGGTTTAGGTTTATTAGTACCAAGAATGTTAAGTAAAGCAGATATTTTAAATGCACAATTAGCAATCATACTAACTCGACACTCAGGAAAAAGTAAAGCAACTGGAACTAATGGTGTGCCTAATTCTATTTATACTTACTTAAATGGAGACGGAACTAAAGCAGTTTCTAATTATATTTATAACTCGGAGGGAAAAGTTATTTTTCAAGTAGATTTTCAAAACCATAAAAATGGATGGGTTTCTGGACATGGGCATCAAATGAGTATCCCTGGTGATTTAGGCTCAGGACACACTCCTGCTGCCCATATACCTTTTACTGCTGTACCAAAAATATACTTTAATATACCTAATGGTACTACATATTCAACTGCAATTGGTTTCTAAACTAAATTTTCTATTATGTTTGATGAAATTATAAAAAAATATAGCACATTTCCTGATGCTTTAATAACACAATTACATATGAGCATTGGGAAAGAGCAAAAAATACGTATTCAAGTAAGGATACATTGTTATAATTTACTTTATGAAAATAAATTAGAATATATAACCCTCTTATTTGATGAGGTTTTAAGTTTTAATTTATTCAATGAGGGTCACACAAATATTACTTTTATCAATGCAGCTTTACTGAAAAAAGAAAATAACGATATAATATGTGATTTTTTTCCTATTTTTATGAGTAATGATTTACTAATAGAAGATAAGGACTCTCCATTTCGCATTAGATGTACAAAAATTAGTTGCGAACTTCTTCCAGAAGAGCTATTTGAACAAGATTACATATAATTCTCCCCCATTGTTCTTAGCCTCCTTGTGTTGTGCTGAGAGTTAGGCTTTAGCCGTCCTCTCAGCACTTTTTAGGAAACGTAGCACAGTTGTAAATCTTCAGTTTGCGTATTTACATGACTTTTACCACCGTAATTTACCTACTTTCATAGAC
>CANGYA010000278.1 GCA_947457925.1 Cytophagales bacterium
ACGTAGTCTTCAAGAAGCTCTATAAAGATGACATCTTTCTAAAAGATGTCATCTTTATAGAGCTTCTTGAAGACAATCAAACTTATTTCTTTGAAAAAAATTAGTTTCACTATAAGTTTTTAAAGCACGACCCTATAAAACCTTATAGGGTTGATAATCAGTTATTTATATTATTAAAATACTATGAATTTTACCTGTCGTCCCACCGAAGCCAAAGACGCAAAGGCTTTGTTCCAATTCTATACAACCGTAGCCAAACAAGGCGGAGGCATAGCCCGCAATGCTCAAGAAATTACGGAGGATTACATTCAACACAATTTGGAAAAGACACTGCAAAATGGTGTTGGGTATGTTGTCGAGCATCCTACTGTTTCTACCGAGTTAATAGCTTCAGTACATTGTTACCAATTAGTGCCTTCGGTGTTTAGACATATTTTGAGTGAGCTAACTATAATCGTACTCCCAAGTTTTCAGGGGACAGGTTTGGGTAAATTAGTTTTTAATGCCTTACTCCACCATGTTGCCCAGCATCGCCAAGAAATTTTACGCATAGAGCTAATCACTCGTGAAAGCAATCAAAAAGCTATTCGTTTATATGAAAAATTAGGTTTTCAACAAGAAGGCAGGTTAGAAAAACGAATTTGGAATGCTACAGGCGAATGGGAAGCAGATATTCCAATGGCTTGGTTCAATCCTAATTTTCAGAGGTAACTAATAAAGATAAAATCAAGTGCTATTTTTCTTAGTGAACTTGTGTCCTTGTGGTTTATTTTACTTAGATAGTAGGCTTAAATTTCCATAAAAATATATGTATTATTAATAGATTACAGATAGTTTTTCTAATTTAACAGCCTGAAATCTTTAAAGTAGTAATATGAAAAAACACTTTCTCATTCAAAAAGTATTTGGGCTGTTGTTGCTAATAGCTTTTTTTTCAAATACTTATGCACAAGGTATCCAAAGACTGCAACTCAAAGGCAGTGGCGATAAACCTACTATCATTACTCTCGAATTTTGGGACGATGACTTAGTGCATTTACGTTTTGGCGACGAAAAAACATCAGGTAAAATGTTTATCAATACCACGCTAATGGTCGGCAATACCAACTACACAGGGGCAAAAGAATTGAAACAAATAGGCAATACTATAGAAACTCAAAATCTGCGAATAGTCTATAATCCCTACAGAAATACACTCAATTTCTTTGACAAGCAACAAAACAACATTTCTTTAGTAAGCCTTACGCCTTACGATATAGACGGAGTTTGGCGTGGTATCAAAGCCTACAAGAAAAACCATACCCATTTTTTTGGCTTAGGGCAACGGTTTGATTATTCTGCCAAAGGCGTAGCAAAATTTGACTGGAACGGCAAAAAATGGGAAGGTGGCAAGTATGGCAACGAAATGATTTATGAAAACGGAGGTGCTACAGGTGCTACTCAAATTCCAATCCTTTACGCCTTGCACGCAGCCAAATACGAAAATTACGCTATTTTCTTCGATAACGAATACAAACAACGCTGGAGTTTTGAGGCAGCCCACGAATGGACAGCCGAAGCAAACGGTGGCGAATTAGACTTTTTCTTCTTTCAAGGACAAGACCTAAAAGACTTACGAAAAGATTTTATGGAATTGACAGGCAAACCGCCTATTCCGCCCAAACACGCATTAGGTTTGTGGGTATCTGAATATGGCTATGATAATTGGCAAGAAATAGATGACAAACTCACTACCTTACGCCAAAATAAATTCCCCTTAGAAGGTTTTATTTTAGATTTACAATGGTTCGGCAACATTCAACCTAATTCTTTCATGGGTAAATTGGATTGGGATACAAAAAATTTTCCTGATGCCCCACAAAAACTGAAAGAATATGCGAACAAAGGCGTACATTTTATCAATATAGAGGAACCTTATGTAGCCAAAAGACTACCCGAATTTGATGAAATGTACCGTTTGGGTTTATTGGCTACCTATGCCACAGACCGAAAAAATGCATATTTATTGCCCAACGCATGGTGGGGAGCAGGCGGTATGTTTGACTATACCAACCCACGAACAAGTGTGTATATTCACGAAAATAAACGCAAAAAATTGATTGAAGATGGTATCGTAGGGCATTGGTGCGACTTGGGAGAACCCGAAAACTACAACGATTCGGCTGCCTACTACGGTGGTTTACACAAAGATATTCACAATTTATTTGCTTTAAATTGGGCAAAAGGTTTGTATGAAAACTACCAAAAATCTAAAATAGCCCAACGTCCTTTCATTTTGGGCAGGTCGGGTGCTGCGGGTATCCAACGGTACGGAGCAGCCTTGTGGTCAGGAGATATTTCTGCACGCATCAGTAGCTTAGAAGCACAACAAGCAGCCCAAGCAAACATGGCATTTTCAGGCATAGACTATTACGGCTCAGACATTGGCGGTTTTCACCGTTACATGGACACCACTATAAAAGTAGATTTTAACGATACCTACACCCGTTGGTTTGCCTATGGTTGTTTGTTCGAAATTCCTGTACGCCCTCACACAGTCAATATAGACACTACCCGCCAATTAGAAACGGCACCAGACCGTATTGGCGACAAAGCAAGCAATTTGGTAAATATTCGTTTGCGTTATAGTCTTACGCCTTATTATTACTCTTTGGCGTACAAAGCCTACAAAGAAGGTGAGCCTATTTTCCCACCTTTGATTTATCATTACCAAACAGACAAACAAGTCAATAACTTAGGTGACCACAAACTAATTGGAGAAAGTCTATTAGGCGTAGCCACTACCAAAGAAAAAGAAACTACTAAAAATGTCTATTTGCCCACAGGCACTTGGATAAATTTTTATGACCATGAAATCATTAAAAGTAAAGGTAAATGGTTAAAAAATGTACCTTTATTCACTAACCAACAACTAAGACTACCTTTATATGCTAAAGCAGGAGCTATTATCCCCATGCAATACATAGATGATGCAACTTGGAATTTGGCGGGTAAACGCAGTGATAACAGAACTATTAATGATTTATGGGTGCGTATTTTTGCAGATAAACAAGCAAGCAACTTTGTTTTGTACGAAGATGACGGCAAAACAAATGAATACATTACAGGTAATTTCCGCACCATCAACATTAGCCAAGAAGGTAGCAACGAACAACACACAGTAAACATTGCAGCAGCAGAGGGCAATTACAAAGCAGACGAGCAGCGTAGTCATACAATAGAATTAGTCATTGACAAAAATGCCAAAGGTATTACAGTAAATGGCGTAGCCCTAAAAGCCTACAGCACTCGTAAAGAATTAGTAGAAGCTACTTCAGGTTTTGTGCAAGAAGACAAGGTAATTGTCATCAAAACCAAAGCAACTACTGTAAAAACAGCAACAAGCATTAATATTACTTGGTAAAAACACAAGCCATAACATTTCTCAAAGAAATTTTATGGCTTGTGTTTTTAGTTTAAATAATAGAGTTTATGAATAATTCCAAAGAACCCTCTCCAAATGGAGAGGGCAGGGTGAGGTCATAAGAAAAAATTATTCATAAACTCTAATAGGAAAACTAAATTACTATTTTTTTCTTAGTGAACTTGTGTCCTTGTGGTGCATTCACAAGTAGCTATATAAAAAAATCTAACAACATAAGTTTAGCAAAGCCCTAATAGTTTTGTGAAATATATCATACTTTATTAATTTACACACATGAAAAAACTAATTTTTGAAAAAACAGGCTTACCAAAAGATGTTTTACAACTACAAGAGCTACCACAGCCTACACCCAAAGCCAACGAGGTATTGGTAAAAGTAAAGGCAGCACCTATCAATCCTTCAGATACAATGTTTGTGCAAGGATTATATGGCTTACGTCCTGAATTACCGTCTGGAGCAGGTTTCGAGGGAGCAGGCACAGTAGAAGCAGTAGGAGAGGGGGTAGAGTTACCTTTGGGAACTACCGTAAGTTTTGCAGGAGTAGGAGCTTGGGCAGAATACATTATTGTTCCTGCCAATTCAGTAATTCCTTTGCCACCTAACATTCCTTTTGAGGTAGCTGCACAAGTTTTTGTAAACCCATTTACAGCTTGGGCAATGTTGCACGAATCAAAATTACAAGCAGGAGATTGGTTATTATTAACCGCAGGAGGTTCTTCTTTTGCCCAATTAGTAATTCAAATGGCAACCCGTAAGGGCATCAAAACCATTTGTACGGTACGTAGAGATGACCAAATTGAGCAACTCAAACAATTAGGAGCTACCGAAGTAGTCAATACTGCCAAAGACTTTTTACCCAAAAAAGTAAAAACCATTACAGAAGGTAAATTTGCGAATGTATGTTTTGATGCCACAGGTGGCGAATTAGGAGGTTTAGCCCTACAAAGTTTGGCTATTGGTGGTACAATGTGGGTATATGGCATGATGAGCCAGCAAGAAACTCCTTTACATAACGGCATCGTACTATTTAAAAACTTGACTGTCAAAGGATTTTGGTTATCTACTTGGCTACCTAATGCCCCTAAAGAAGTTCGTAAAGAAGCAGCACAAACAGTTATCGGTATGTTAGCTCGCAAAGAACTCCAAACAAGCATTGAAGCCACTTATCCTTTAGCTAATTTTCAAGAGGCTTTACAACATAATGACAAAGAAGGTAGAAAGGGCAAAGTAGTCTTAAGTATGTAACTTTTTTCTTAGAGAATTATATATTTTTCCAGTAGCTAGTTTATTTTACGTTTTTGCTACTGGAATTCTTATTTGTTTGAAATAGAATGCTTTATGTTTGCTTTTTGTTTTGCTGCTTAATTTTTTTGAATTTTTTGGTAAAAAAAGTTAGTAAAAAGTTTGTAAGTTAGGGAATATTTCGGATTTTTGCGACCCGATTGAGAGAGAGCAAGTATGTTGTGTGCATTATTGTTTTTTGTTTTTAGTAATTGGGTTAAAGGTTTAGTTAGAGTGGTTTAAAAAGTTTAAAAAAAAAGGTTTAAATTTTTTGCAAGTTCAAAAATATTTCTGATTTTTGCGACCCGATTTGAGTTGGAGATTTTTATAGGTTTTAATTAGGTTTTATTTGGATTGGTTTAGTGTGGTTGGGTTTAAAGGTTTTGAAAAAAAAGTTTTGCAAAAGTTTGGAGATA
>CANGYA010000279.1 GCA_947457925.1 Cytophagales bacterium
CTTTCAGCGGAAACACACCTAAACAGTCTGTATCTCCTTCTTCGGAGTGTTGGCAGAGCAACTGCATACCCAAGCAGATGCCTAATACGGGTTGTTGTAAGGAAGTAATAATTTTGTCTAACTGTTTATTTTTCAAATACTTCATTGTCGTACTTGCTTCGCCTACACCCGGAAAAATCACTTTGTCGGCACTTTGTAACAATGTAATGTCATCTGTAATAATGGGTGTAATGCCTAATCTTTCGAGTGCGAAATTAACAGAAACAACATTACCCGCATTGTATTTTATGATAGCAACTTTCATATTTTTTGTAAATAATTTAGAATGTCGTGAAAAATAAATTATAGCTATGCAGAAATCAGACAAAATTACGCTACTTCGCAACAAGTATTGCTATGCAGCTACCTTTTATTTTACCCTATATTTTGTTTGTAAGGAAAGAAAATACAAAACGTGCTGCCTTTGCCCAACTCACTTTTCACTGTAATCTGTCCATGTAAAGAATCTACGATATTGCGTACATAACTTAGCCCTAAACCAAAACCTTTGACATTATGCACATTACCCGTAGGTACACGATAAAATTTATCAAAAATTTTATTGATTGTTTCTTTAGAAATTCCTAAACCTTTATCTGTAATTGTGATTACCACACCATTTTTATTGTTTTCGGTACTTATCGTAATGTCAGGGTGTTCTGGCGAATATTTGTTGGCATTGTCCAATAAATTGAACAAAACATTGGATAAATGCACTTCATCTGCCTCTATTAAACTGTTTTCGGCTTGCAAAATAGGCTCTAAAATACCGCCTCTGTTTTCTATCTGAATCGCCATGTTTTCCACTACTTTGTCTATGACTTGATGCACGTCCAAAGGTTCTATTTTTAATTTAAAATCTTTTTTATCTAATGTGGCTATTTGCAAAACTTTTTCAATTTGTCGCCCTAATCTTTCATTTTCTTCTTTGATAATTCGCAAATAACGCAACAACTGTTTTTCATTCTTCCGCATATCCTCGTCTTGCATGACCTCACAAGCCAAAGAAATAGTAGAAACAGGGGTTTTAAATTCATGCGTCATGTTATTGATAAAGTCATTGGTAATTTCAGAAGTTTTCTTTTGGCGAATAATCGTAGAAACTGCCATAGCAAAACAAGCTATGATTACGCCCAACAAAGCCATAGACGAGCCAAAAACGGTGAGCATTTCTTGTAACAGGTACGAACTTTGGTTCGGAAAACTAATGTATAAATAACTGGCGGAGGCAAATTCACTGTTGGGGAACAAACGGATATGAAAACCAGATTGCAACAACTCTAATTTGGTTTTGGCATCTGATACGTACAAAATTTCGTAGTTTTTAGTGTCCAAAATGCCAAAATCGTATTCTATTTCTAAATCTTTATTTTTAAGTTCCAGCTTAATCAAAGAATCTATTAGACATTCACTAACTCTTGCCTGAATAGGTTTATCATAATTAATCAAATTTTCTAAGACAAAAGCCACCATATCTACTTTGTTTACATATTTTAAGTAGTGCTGGTTTTGCATATTTTTTATATATTCTACCGAATCTATTGAATCTAACAAAGGGTTAATCTGTTCAAAATTAAAATTGGGCATTTCTGGTGAGTTACTAATTTTGTTACGGCGGGCAAATCCTGTCTTGCTAATAACAGCTTCCTCTTCTACTTGTATTTCATAGCCGTTTTCTGTCAATGTAGGATTACTCAAAGTTCTACGTCTTTTCACAACTTGTTCTGCACGCCAACGAGCTATACCATTAGAGTCTATTTTCATAATGAGCTGGTTGCTTTGTTGCCTGCTACGGTCTATGTTTTCTTTTGTGGCAGTCAAAATTTCTCTGTGTTCCAGCCGCCTACTTACGCCCTCTAATACGTCATGAATATTGTGTTTAAATCTTTCTTCTGTTATTTTAATTGCATTATTTATCCAATAAAACTGTAAACCTAACAAACCCAACGAGGCTAAGGTCATAGAAGCTATGATATAAAATAGATTTTTTTGGCTCATCGTATCCGACCATTGAGGAAACTAAAAACAAGTGTAGTAATGCTACAAAGTTAATCATTTTTTGGCGAGCTATTATTTTTTAACAGCATTTAACGTATTGATTATTAAGAGATTATCTAAAATACAAAGATGTCATCTTCTCAAGGTGCAAGCCCTTTACAAGATGACATCTTTGTATTTTAGATAAGTAGTTTATTTTTTTATTATTATTTCATCGGAGTAAGTGGTCTTGCCGTTTAGCTCCAAATATTTTATTCTGTATTTTCCTTCTGCTGCCACACTTAAGTTTACTTCATAACTATTGCTATGTGCTTGCCCTTTACAGTTGATGCTTTTTTCAACAATCCAAACATTGTTTTTGAAGGTTTCTATAAAAAATTGACTAAATTTTTTCTCACCTTTTGTACTCCAAATCATTTTGTCTGGGGCTAACTCTATGCTTACAAACTGGAACTGTTCTTTAGCTTTAATAGCATTGATGTTTTGAACTTTTGGCGTGCAGTCGTCTTTATGAAATATTTTGATAGCTACGGCATCATTTATCTTTAAAAAAGACAAATTAATTTCTACTGTCGCATTAGGCACAAAGTCTATTTTACGGTTATTGACATAAATCTCTGTAATACAAAACTCGTTGCTGGCATCTTTTGTATTATGCACAAAAACATTTGTGCCATGATACACACCGTTTAAGAGTAATTCGGCAGCTTCTATGTGGGAGAATAAGCCCAAACTACTCACTAAAAAAAAGAATACTATTTTCATAACAAGATGAGAGTTGATTGTTGTTTGTGCAATATATAATTTTTTTATGCGTTAGCAATGGTCAAAGACCTTGACAATCGTACAAATTTACATCAAATCAAAGCCAATATCTTTGCGGTAATACTTTTTATCAAATTGAATAGTGGCTGCTGCTGCGTTAGATTTTTGCAAGGCTTCTTGTAGTGTATCTCCAAAGGCTGTTAAAGCTATGACTCTGCCACCACTGCTAACTACCTTGTTATCAAGTAGTTTTGTACCTGCATGAAAAGCAATAGCATCTTGTATTTCCGCTAAACCTGTTATTGCTTTGTCTTTCTCGAAGTCTTCGGGGTAGCCACCAGACACTAACATTACTGTTGTAGCTGTTTGTGGATTGATTTGCAATTCGCCAAAGTCTGCTAATTTTTGTTGGGCTGCTGCGTCTAACAATGCTACTAAATCTGTTTCTATACGAGGCAACACTACTTCGGTTTCTGGGTCGCCCATGCGTGCATTGTATTCAATCACATACGGTTCATCTCCAACTTTGATAAGTCCAAAAAATATAAAGCCTTTATAGTCTATTTTTTCGGTTTGTAAACCTTGTAGGGTAGGGGTAATAATTTTGTCTTTTACTTTTTGCATAAAAGCATCGTCTGCAAAAGGTACAGGTGAAACAGCTCCCATGCCTCCCGTATTCAATCCTTTGTCGCCTTCGCCTACTCTTTTATAGTCTTTGGCAGAAGGTAATAATTTGTACGAAATACCATCTGTTAATATAAATACAGAAAGTTCTATACCCGATAAAAATTGTTCTATTACTACTCTGTTACTTGCCTCGCCAAATTTTCCTGCCAACATTTCCTGCAAAGTGGCTTGGGCGTGTTCGGTACTTTCTGCGATGATTACGCCTTTTCCTGCTGCCAAACCATCTGCCTTTAAGACTACAGGCAAAGAATGTTGGGCTATATAGTCCAAACCTTCTGCTAAAGTGCTTGGGGTAAAGGTACGGTAAGTAGCCGTAGGAATATTGTATTTTAACATGAATTTTTTAGCAAAATCCTTGCTACCTTCTAACATGGCACCAGCTTTTTTTGCACCAATCACTTTAATATGTCGTAGTTGAGCTTGGTCTGCAAAATAATCTGCAATGCCTTCTACTAAAGGGGCTTCCGAACCTACAAGCAACATATCTATTTTGTACTGGTAAGAAAAATCACCAACTTGCTTAAAATCCATGATGTTCATGTTTACATTCGTGGCTACCTGCCCTGTACCTGCGTTGCCTGTGGCTACAAACAAACGAGTACACAAAGGACTTCTGGCTATTTTATGGGCAAAGGCGTGTTCTCTACCTCCCGACCCTAATATCAAAATATTCATATTTTATGTTCTATTTTTATTTGCGAAAATAGAGAATAAAATGAAAGACATACTAAGTAAAAGCAAATAAACTTCTATGAATAACCCAAAGAGGTCTTACATAGAAGTTTTAATGGTTTGTTGATAGCTATTTTATAGATGAAGTGTTATTGTATTCCTTACATTCTCATAAAATAATTTTACTAAATCAACTTTGTAATTTTATAAAAAATTGATTATTTAAGTATAGCTAAATAGTTAATAGCTTTAAAAATCTCATCTGTTTCATTGTAAGATTGAATAGGATATAAGCCGTCTTTTACTATTCTGTAGACTTGATACTTGTCTTTTAATAAGTACCAAAAGTCCTGAAAATAAGTTTTTGAATCTATGTTAGCTCCTCCAAACTCAAATTGAATAACATCTATTTTGTGGTTTGCAAGTAAGTGAGATGCTCCTTGTAGAGCCTTTAGTTCATGTCCTTCTATGTCTAATTTTAGGAAATGAATATGGTCTATGTGATTCGTTTGGGCATAGGTATCGATGGTTGTAAGAGAAATTTCTTCTGCTTGGCTCATATTCACCTCAAAATGTTCCATTCTACGATTATATACAGAAGCTAAACCCGATAAGTCGGCATTGGTATAGAGAAATTGATGACTGCTGGCATCACTTACACCTATATTATTTCGTTTTATGTTTGGCAGTTGCGAGGTTGTATTCACTAATTGCTTAAATGTTTTGATAGAAGGTTCAAAACAATGTAACTGGTAAGAAGTATCTTCAAAGATACTATGTACTTGCAAAGCATAATTACCTACATTTGCACCTACATCAAAAATAGTGATTTGTTTGTATTTTTGTTTTAACTTATTTTTGATGAATAACAAGGCATTTAATTCGCCACTTTCTCTATAGTATCCTCCATTGCCGTAGTTCATACCATAAATA
>CANGYA010000280.1 GCA_947457925.1 Cytophagales bacterium
AACTTACGTTAATTAATATTCACCTATTTATCCACAGGAGCATACCCACCACCAAACAATTCAGTTTGTGTAAGAGCAGTACCATCTGTAGGTCTTTTGAGAGTCCAAAACAGCCAATTACTGCCAGAGGTGCAAGTTACTACGTCCCAACCTTGTGAGCCTAATTGCGTCAATAGATTCACCACTTCTGCATAACTGCCCACCATTTTTATTTCTTGGTTATTGGGCAAATTAGCTCTTAAATTACTACTGTCCCAAAGCCACTCCAAAGTGGCGTATTCATATTTAATAATCATCAGACTAAAACTTAAAATTATACGTAACCGAAGGTAAAATAGAGCCAAAAACAGAAAACTCTACTGCTTGCGTTTCGTTCAGGTTGTCAGGGTTTTGGCGGAAATACACCGAGAACGGATTACGGCGATTATACGCATTGTAAATTGAAAACACCCAACTTCCTTGCCAACGGCGGTTTGGTTTGGGTCTGTCCCATGTCAAAGAGAAGTCTAAACGGTGATAAGGCGGTATGCGGTAGGCATTACGGCTATTGTTCACATTATTAGGTACATAGCCAATATCACGCAAAAAGAACTTGTCTGTGGGGAAAGTAGCAGGTGCGCCAGAACTGAATGTAAAATTGGCAGACAAACTTACGTTTTTAGAAAGTTGGTACATTGCCACTACGTTCAAGACATGGGGCTTGTCGAAACGGTTGGGAAACCAATCGCCATTGTTAATCCCTTCGACCAATCTTTCTGTGCGAGAAAAAGTGTAGCTAACCCAGCCTGTCAATTTACCCGAATTTTTCTTTACATACAACTCCAAACCGTAAGCACGACCTTTGCCCGTCAAGAGGTCTTGTTCCAAAAATTGATTCAAGAACAAGTTTGCACCATCTATATAATCAATTTGGTTTTGTAAATCCTTGTAATACACCTCTACCGAAGCCTCATAACTGTTCTCTTTGAAGTTACGGAAATAACCCAATGCTACTTGGTCGGCTATTTGTGGCTTGATGTTGTTGGTGCTGGGTGTCCATACATCAAGAGGCGTAGCTGCGGTTGTATTAGAAATAAGGTGTAGGTACTGTGCCATGCGGTTGTAGCTTGCCTTTACAGAACTGTTGTCGTTGATGACATAAGTAGCCGAAAAACGAGGCTCAAAATTGCCAAAATCTGCTATTTTTTCCCAAGAACCATAGTTTTGGCTGCTGACAAAAGGCTTGCGAACACCCGCAGTCGTGTCTTTGAAAGTGTATGCCAAACCATCTCCCATATAACGGAAGTAAGAGTAACGCAAACCGTATTGTAAGGAGAGTTTAGAGTTAATTTTTTGTTCATTGCCAATATAAATGGCTGCCTCCAAACCATTTTTGTCGTCTAAACCTACAATTCTTGTAGTCCTATCAACAGTTACTTCGCCTGTACCCGGTTTAAAGGTATTCAGTGTAACCTGCCCACCAAAAGTAACTGTGTTTTTAGGATTGACGAAGTACGTAAATTCAGGTTTTATGCTGTAGTTAATGATGTTGGAAGTCCATTTAAAACCATCTCCTTGTGCATTAGTGCCGTCTGTTCCCAATAAATAGTCGTAGTTGCTATAAAAAAGAGTTATATTAGAAAACAACCTATTGCCATAAACGTGATTCCAACGCAAAGAAGTAGTGGCATTGCCCCAATTAAACTGAAAACCAGCCCCAAATTTATCTCTACCAAAATAGCCCGACAAAAATATTTTATCTTTTTCGCCCAATGTATAGTTGGCTTTGGCAGTGAGGTCATAGAAATAGAAGGCACTGTTTTGTAAGTTACTTGCCAAAAACGGTTTCGCCAAAACGTCTATGTAAGAACGGCGAGCAGCTATCAAGATAGAACCTTTGTCTTTTACGATAGGGGCTTCTAAGGTCAATCGGCTGAAAATCACACCAATACCGCCTTGCCCCGAAAATCTTTTGGCATTGCCTTCTTTCAGTCTTACATCTAATAAAGACGACAAACGACCTCCGTATTGTGAAGGAATACCGCCCTTCACTAACTTAATATCTTTTACCGCATCAGGATTGAACACCGAAAAGAAACCGAATAAGTGTGAGGAATTGAAAATAGGGGCTTCGTCCAATAAAACCAAGTTTTGGTCGACATTTCCGCCTCTTACGTTGAAACCCGTAGCACCTTCGCCCACAGAGCTAACTCCGGGTAAAAGTTGAATACTCCGTATCACATCTACCTCACCTAACAAGGCTGGCATTTTGCGAATGGTCGAAATATCTACTTTGTTTACACTCATTTCATTAGAGAGTACATTGTCTTCAGCTTTTTGTTCCGTTACAACTACTTCTTGCAAGGAAGTTTCTTCTGCCGAAAACTCTATGTCTATCTTTGTATTTTGGTTCAAACTTACCGTTTTGGTTTGAGATTGATAGCCAATAAATGAATAAACGAGGGTGTAATTACCCGCAGGTAGGGTGATAGAATAAAAACCGTATTCGTTGGAGGCTACGCCGCTGCCCGTTTCTTTGACTAAGACCGTAGCACCTATGAGGGTTTCACCGTTTTTTGCGTCTTTTAAGTAGCCACTGATGGTCAATTTAGCTTGTGCCAACGTAGCAAAGGCTGTTACACACCAAAGCAATAGGCTTAGTGCTATTCTTTTTTGATACATTTTTTAGAGTAGTTGGAATAAGTTAGTAATGCAGCAAAATTATGCTTTTTTGCCAAAATTTATGCTTTTTGTAGGTTTAATTCTTAAATGACTGTAATAAAGTAGGTTTTGTTTAGAAAGAACACAACTTTTTTAGGGAAACCCCACAAATTTTATTTTACCACAAAACTTGTTTTTAATCCGCAAAAAGTTGCTACCTTGCGACCAAATTTTAGTATCACAACCTTATAACGATAACACAAAATGTCAAAGATTAGAGTAGCTATCAACGGTTTTGGTCGTATTGGTCGTTTGACTTTCCGCCAACTCATTGCTAAAAGCAACATTGAAGTAGTTGCTATCAACGATATTACAGACCCGCATACCTTAGCACACTTGTTGAAATATGACTCTGTGCATGGCAAATTCAACGGTACAGTAACCGTAGAAGGTAATACTTTGATTGTAAATGGTCAAAAAATAACTGTTTATGCAGAAAAAGACCCGAAAGCATTGCCTTGGGGAACTTTGAATATTAGCGTTGTTTTAGAATCTACTGGTCGTTTTGTAGATGAAGTAGGTGCAGGACAACACATTACGGCTGGTGCTAAGAAAGTTGTTATTTCTGCCCCTGCAAAAGGTAATGTACCTACAGTAGTTTTGGGTGTAAATGACAGCACTTTGACAGGCAGCGAAACTATCTTGTCTAATGCGTCTTGTACAACTAACTGTTTAGCTCCAATGGCGAAAGTGTTAGATGACACATTTGGTATAGAAAAAGGTTTTATGACTACTATCCACGCCTATACACAAGACCAACGCCTACAAGATGCTCCTCACGAAGATTTACGCCGTGCAAGAGCTGCTGCTTTGTCTATGATTCCTACGACTACAGGTGCAGCAAAGGCAGTAGGTTTGGTATTGCCTCACTTAAAAGGTAAATTAGATGGTACGGCTATTCGTGTCCCAACGCCCACAGGTTCATTGACAGACTTAGGTGTTATCTTGAAAAAAGCTGCCACTAAAGAAGAAATCAACGCTGCCATGAAAGCTGCTGCCGAAGGTGCAATGAAAGGCGTATTGGAATACTGCACAGACCCTATCGTTTCTGCGGACATCGTGGGCAATCCTCACTCTTGTATCTTTGATGCAGATATGACTACTGCTAACGGTAACTATGTAAAAGTATTTGGTTGGTATGACAACGAGGCGGGTTACTCTGCACGTGCTGCGGACTTAATCGCAAGAATTGGTTAATTCTTTTGCTATAAATCATTCAAAAACAGCTTGTTATCTTAAAGTAACAAGTTGTTTTTTCGTGTACCTAAAGGCAAAAAAATAAAAATCTCACCCATATTGTTAAACTGTATTTGATTTATAATTGCTATTAGTTACTAAATTATGGAACACTGATGACACAGACCACACGGATTTTTAGTAATTTTCACTCAAAAAATATATAAAAATAATTTTTCTATGCTTTCTAAGTTACTATGTGGTTAATAATGGTTTTGTGCAGAATACCTAATAAACTTGCGTACTTGTGGTTTATTCACAAGCTATTAGAGTTTATGAATAATTTTTTACTATACCCACCCAACCCTGCGAAACGTCGCACCGCCCACAGGGAGGGCTAAACGGAGTTATTCATAAACTCTATTATATAAAATTGTAAACCAAACTTTTATTATGTCGTGTTACTTTAATATGAGAAAATTAAGTTGTATGCTTTTTCTGAGCTTATTAACGTGCATAGCGTATGCTCAAAGCAACTTTAAGCTATCGGGAACAATCAAAGATAATCGAAACCAAGAACTGTTAGTTGGGGCTACTATTTATAGCCAAACCGCCAAGAAAGGTACACAAACAGATGCAACAGGCAGTTTTACGTTGGTACTGCCCAAAGGTAAACATCAAATTATTGTTTCTTTTATTGGGTATAAAAATATTACGCAAGAAATTGATTTACAGCAAAATACTACCTTAAACTTCGAGGTTGAGGCAGATGCGACACAACTAACAGAAGTAGAAGTTACAGGCGAAGCTCCTACCGCCAAAGTTGATGCAGTGCAGACAAGTATCAACACTTTAACCTCCAAAGAAGCTAAACTATTGCCTGCACTGTTTGGCGAAACGGATTTGATAAAAATTTTGCAACTAAAACCGGGCGTACAGTCGGGTGGCGAAGGCAATTCGGGTTTGTATGTACGAGGTGGCGGAGCAGACCAAAATTTGGTGTTGTTGGACGGTGCAGTGATTTACAATCCTAATCACTTATTTGGCTTTTTTAGTGTTTTCAATTCTGATGCTGTAGATAAAATAGACCTCTACAAAGGAGATTTTCCTGCACAATTTGGCGGAAGATTGTCTTCCGTTTTAGATGTGAAACTAAGAGGCTCACAAGCCACTCGTTTGCAAGGA
>CANGYA010000281.1 GCA_947457925.1 Cytophagales bacterium
CGCTCAGTTTTTTTTGAAACTGCGTAAACCCAACGAGTCGTTGTGGGCTATTTTAACAACAAAGAAAATAATGACAGAAGAAACTTTTATAAGAAAAGGCTTTTTTCCAAAAGAATTGCCACCACCTTTCAATACAGATAGTTTGGCTAACTCTGTTGTTGATATATTGCCTCAACTTGACACTACATTAGATTTAGTGAAAGATGAAACTAAAACTAAAAATGGTGTAACCACTCTTGAAAGAAAATATAAGCAACAACCTAAATCTAAACTAATACCTTATTCAGTTCCAAAAATTCAAACCCATAGGAGATTATTGGCTATTCCCAATCCAATTCATCAAATTAGGCTTTGCAATACGATTGTATCTAATTGGATTGATATTACTCAACATACAGAACAATCTGCTATTTCATTAACAAGACTTACAGAAGATACAACAGGTAAAAAGGTATTTCAAGAGATGTCTTTCGAAGAAATCACAGAACAAAAAATACTACGTTCTTCTGGGGCTAAATATCTTTTAAGATTAGATATTTCACGATTTTACCCATCTATTTACACACATAGTATTCCTTGGGCTTTGCATACCAAAACTACATCAAAGGCTCAGAAAACTAACCGTAATCTTTTGGGTAATGCCATAGACCAAGATTTAAGACGTTTGCAAGATGACCAGACAATGGGTATTCCAATTGGTTCTGAAACTTCACGAGTTATTTCAGAGATAATAGCAACAAGTATTGAATTAAATGTTAGCCAAAATCTTAATGGTATTAGGTTGATAGATGATTATCATTTATACTTCAAAAGTATGTCTGACTTAGAAAAGTGCATATCAGATTTCAATAAGTCTATGAAAGATTATGAGTTAGCACTAAACCCGTCTAAACAAAGGATAGTAGAGTTGCCTGAAATATATGAAAATAAATGGGTGTGGGAAGTAAAATCATTTCGTTTTAGAAACAAAGTTTCAGAGCAAAAGAGTGACTTAATTTCATATTTTAATCTTGCCTTTGATAATTCTAAGAAATATCGAGATGATTATGTAATGAGATTTGCGATACGAGGATTAAAGTACGTAGTCATAAATACTGCAAACTTTTATTTGTTAGAAGAATTATTACTAAAGTCATTGTTTTACGAACCAAAAACTATTGATTTTATATCTGAAATATTTTTAAGTTATAGAGATAAAGGATACAACATTAATCTACCTAAATTAACAGATAGATTAAATGAGTTTCTGATTTATCATATAAACCTTGAAAATACATTTGAAATTTCTTGGTGTCTATGGTTGATGACAAAACTTAGAATTAGTCTTAATTCTAATCTTGCTAATTCTTTATCACAAGTAGAAAACAGCGTCATAGCACTAATAGCACTTGATATGAGAGAAAGTAATCTTATTTCAAGCGGGCTTGATACAACTTTGTGGCAATCAATACTCAATGATAAAAGTAATTTGTATTCAGAAAATTGGCTTTTAGTTTATGAAAGCGTAAAAAAAGGCTGGTTAAGTTTTAGCTCAACTGATTGGATAAACTCTGATGTTTTTTTCAATTTCATAAGAACAAAAAATGTCGATTTTTATGATACTACAAAAGGTTTAGACTTATCAAATGTCGCTGTGAGTAACTTTGAAACGTCTGTTGAATAACAAAAAAACAGCCCACAACATTATGTTTGCGAAAAGGCGGGCTAATGTGCGTAATTTAGGCTTTGGTGCTTTCTATAAACTTTGTGCGTAGGGCAAGGAAAGTGCTATTTAATCCCGCCCTTCGCAAACATCTTTCCGTTGAACAAAATGCGAGGCTTCGCCTCGCATTTTGTTCAACGACTCGTCGGGTTACACCCAAAGTTGTGCAAAGATGCTTCGGCTACGCCTCGCACTTCGCACAACTTTGGGTGTACGCAATTCCAAAAAAAATCCTTCGCTTCGCTCAGTTTTTTTTGAAACTGCGTAAACCCAACGAGTCGTTAGCGGTCATTGTAGCAAACGACACAGAAACAACAAACTGACAACAGAAATGAAACAAATTATTGTAGTTTTCGGCTTAACACTTTTGACATTGACATCGTGCAATAACAAACACACAGAAACGAAACAGGATGAAAATGGGACGGCAAACTTAACAACTGTTGCTCAAATTGCAGACGACACAATAACTGTTTCTAAAAAGCATAACCCGAATTTCATTATATGCGATTTGAACGGAGACAACTTATCTGACACAGTAAAAATTGTTTTGAATACGAAAAATGAAAAATATGGCTTAAAAATGATTTTTGGAAACAAAAAAGTTGAGTACTTAGGTATTGGAAAAGATGTTTTAGGGCAGGGTTTTGACGATATGAGTTGGATTGGCGTTTTTGAAAAAGCACCAAAAGGCGAAGTATATTTCAATAATGTAAATGACGAAGGAGAGATTATTGGCGAAGACGAAGTAAAGGAAAGCAATAAAATCAAATTACCAAACGATGGTATTTTCATTCACGAAGCAGAAGCCTGTGGCGGTGGCGTGATATACTTAAACAAAGGAAAATTTGAATGGATACAACAAGAATAAACAACGAACCGCTAACAAGGGTTTTGCGTCAGGCGGGCTGAAGTGCAAAATTCAACGATAGTTTTTCAATTAAACTTTAGTAATAATATCAACTTTTGTGCTTCGATAACCCGCCCGAACGCAAAGCCCCGAGTCGTTAGGCACAATTTTAATAACGGAACAATGAGAATAAAATGTCGAAACTGTGGTCATTCAGAGGAAACTACATTAGGATTTTTCTTTAAGATAATTGGGGGTGCAATGCCGCCTTTTGGCTTGGGTTACATACTTATTTGCAGGCACAGGTTTTGCCCTACCAATTGTTGTAGCCATTATAACAGGAGGCACAGCAATACTTGTATTTAAAGAGGAGATTATAACTTGGATCATAAATAAGAAATACAAATGTCCTAAATGTGGACACGAAGAATGGGAAGTTTAACAATCTTTATTTACAAAAAAGGCAAATTTGTTTTTCAGTTATCTTTTGCTTTTTTGAAAATTAAATCCATTCTATTTTCTTATCTTTGTAGGAAATAGAAAAAATTACGCAAATTATGAGCAAAAAACTAATTCGTTTTGATTGGGCAGTCAAAAAATTACTTCGCAACAAGGCTAACTTTGTGGTGTTGGAAGGTTTTTTGTCCGAACTTCTATTTGACACTATCAAAATAGATAAAATTTTAGAAAGCGAAGGCAATCAAGAAACAGATGACGATAAGTATAACCGAGTTGATATTTTAACCCAAAACTCTAAAAATGAATTGGTTATCATAGAAATTCAAAATACATATGAAATAGATTATTTTCATAGAATGGCTTATGGTAGTTCCAAAGCCTTAGCAGAACATTTGAGTTTAGGGCAGGCGTATTCTGAAATCAAAAAAGTAATTTCTATTAATGTTGTTTATTTTGACTTAGGGCAAGGTAAAGATTATGTTTACAAAGGCAAAACAAATTTTGAAGGTTTACACGAAAAAGACACTTTACAACTTTCTATACAACAAAAGCAAACTTTTACTAAAAAAGAAGTTTCTGATATTTTCCCTGAATACTACATTATCAAAGTCAATCAATTCAACGACATTGCAAAAGACACCTTAGACGAATGGATTTACTTCTTGAAAAACAGTGAAGTCAAGGACGAATTTAAAGCAAAAGGTTTAGCAGAGGCAAAAGAAGTGTTGGACATTATGCGTTTAGATAAAGAGCAGCAATATGGTTACAATCGTTATTTGGACTATTTGCACCTCAAAGCAAGCGAAGCACTTTCATTGCAAGCAGAAGCAGAGGAAAAAGTGCGAAAAGACGAGAACTACAAAAAGGCTATTGAAATTGCTAAAAAACTCATTAAACGTAACTTATCAAGTGAAGATATTGCAGAAGATACAGGCTTAACAGTTGAACAAATAGAGCAACTGCGTAGCGAAAAAGAATAAAAACTGTGCCTAACATTGGCTTGGCGAAAAGCGGGGTTTTAGTGCTAATTTGTAGGGCAGTGCTGTTAAATCCCCGCCTTCGCCAAGCCCTTTCCGTTGAACAAAATGCGAGGCGAAGCCTCGCATTTTGTTCAACGACTCGTCGGGTTACACCCAAAGTTGTGCAAAGATGCTTCGCCTCGCACTTCGCACAACTTTGGGTTTACGCAATTCCAAAAAAAATCCTTCGCTTCGCTCAGATTTTTTTGTAACTTCGTAAACCCGACGAACCGTTGTGTGAAATTTTAAATACTAAAAAAATGTTAAAAAAAATTATTGATAACCCTTGTGCAGAGGTAATAGATATTTCGGATGAAGTCCCATTTACAATATTGGGGAATTGGAAAGGATATTGGATGTGGAATGACCAAACGATATCAGAAGACATCCTCAATATTCTTATGCCATATATTAGGGAAAACCATATAAAAGTTTGCATATCCACCCATCACAATTTAGAAGGCGTAGATACAGATTATATGGATTGGATAACCAATACAGCACTACCTCATTTTATGAAAAATGGGTTGTTTGTAGAAATCTTAATAGATTCTGAACACTTTATTGGTAATCTTTCATTAGAGTTGATGTACGAGGACATTGTACTTCAATCAGAAGATGGAAATAAATTCATAACCCCAAAAGTAGATACTATTGAAGCAGGAAAAATGCTTGCTCTAAAAATTATAGATGGGCAAAAAATGTAGAAATAAATTAAAATCAAATGTACCAATAAAAATTCACACAACATTATGTTTGCGAAAAGGCGGGCTAATGTGCTTAATTTGAACTTTTGTCCTGTCTATAAACTTTGTGCGTAGGGCAAGGGAAGTGCTATTAAATCCCGCCCTTCGCAAACATTTTTCCGTTGAACAAAATGCGAGGCTTCGCCTCGCATTTTGTTCAACGACTCGTCGGGTTACACCCAAAGTTGTGCAAAGATGCTTCGGCTACGCCTCGCACTTCGC
>CANGYA010000282.1 GCA_947457925.1 Cytophagales bacterium
ATTTCGCAAAGGCGTTATAGCCTTAGTAAGTGGCAACACAGCCGTACTTCGCAAGACAGTGTGGGTTTGTTGGCATACAGAGAGTTGTATAGAGGCGGTATTGCAAAGATTTTGCAAACTTTTACGCCCATACACCCACAATACAAAGCCTTGCGGAATGTTTTACAACATTATTTGGCTTATAACAAAAAACAGTTTTTGCCTATTACGGATTCGGCTTTGCACCTAAAAGATAGTAGCCAAAATGTGGGGGCTCTCAAACAGCATTTGGTAGCTTTGGGAGATTTGCCTAACTACAAACTCTACCCCGAAATGTTGTATGACAGTGCGACATGGCGGGCTGTGTTGCGTTTTCAGTACCGCCACCACCTCAAAGAAACGGGCAAGGCAGACCAACAAACTTTGCAGTATTTACAACAGCCTATGAGTAGTATCATAGAACGAATAGCCTTGAATATGGAAAGGTTGCGGTGGCGAGAATATGCTCCTGCCCCTCGTTCTTTGGTCGTAAATATTCCTGATTTTCATTTGTATATGTACGAAAAAGATAGAGTAGTTAGTGTAATGAAGGTCATTGTAGGCAAAAAAGCTACACCTACGCCTATTTTTAACGACACTTTAGAATATGTTGTCTTTCGTCCTACTTGGGCAGTACCCGATAAGATAGCTACACAAGAAATTTTGCCCAAAATAAAAGCTAACCCCAACTATTTGAGTGCAAATGGCTACGTTTTATACAACAAAAGCACACAACAAAGAGCAAGTATTACGAGTGCAGACCTGAAAAGACTATCAGCAGCTAATTTTCCGTACCGTATCATTCAACAGTCTGGAGATGCGAATTTATTAGGCTATGTCAAATTTATTTTTCCGAACCAAGCCAATGTATATTTGCATGATACCCCCAATGATAGGTTGTTTAGTAAAAATAAACGTGCCTTCAGTCATGGTTGTATTCGGGTGGAATGTCCTGAACAATTAGCTGAATATGTTTTGAAAAATGTTAGCACTTGGGACAAAAGCAAGATTAAAGCAGCTATGGCAGACGAAAAGCAGCAAAAAGTAGTGAATTTGCCTACTGCCGAAAAAATCCCTGTGCAATTATGGTATCAAACCGTATGGGTAGATGCTGCGGGAATGTTACACTTTGCCGAAGATATTTATGACCATGACGAAACACAATTAGAGTGGTTGTTGAAGTAGTTTTTTGTCTTATACAAAACAAGCAATAAAAAAGAGATGTAATCTTTTTGAAAGATTACATCTCTTTTACGTTGTTTATCTTACTTTTTACTTTGTCATTACCCCTGCATTTTTGTACTGCATTTGGTATAAATGGTAGTAAGCTCCTTCTTTTGCCAACAATTCTTCGTGTGTACCTACCTCTTTAATTTCGCCTTTGTCCAAAACCACAATTTTGTCTGCGTGCTGAATCGTGGCTAAACGGTGAGCTATGACCAAAGAAGTACGCCCTTTCAACATTTTTTCTATGGCGTGTTGGATAAGTTCTTCGGTTTCGGAATCTACGGAAGACGTAGCCTCGTCCAAAATAATAATGTCAGGATTATAAACCAAAGTACGAATAAACGAAATCAGTTGGCGTTGCCCCACAGACAGCGTAGCCCCTCTTTCCATGACGTTATAGTCAAAACCTTCGGGCAGTTTTTCAATAAACTCTTTTGCCCCTACCAAATCAGCAGCTTTAATGACCATTTCTTTGGTAATGTTGCGGTTGCCTAAGGTAATGTTTTCGTAAATACTTGTAGAAAATAAAAATACGTCTTGCAACACTACGCCTATTTTGTTGCGTAATGCCTCTAAATTGTATTCTCTAACGTCTGTTCCGTCTAAATAAATATGTCCTTTATTGATTTCATAAAAACGGCTTAACAAGTTGATAATAGACGACTTACCTGCACCTGTAGCTCCTACAAAGGCTATCATTTCGCCTTTTTTTACTTCAAAACTTATGTCTTTTAACACATAATTGTCGCCTTCGTAAGCAAACCAAACATGGTCAAATTTTACTTCTCCTTTTACAGCTTGCGGAATGTATGCCCCTGTATCTTGGATATATTCTTGGCTGTCTAACAATTTCAAAATACGGTCTGCACTCACAATACCCATTTGTAAAGTATTGAAACGGTCTGCTAACTGACGTACAGGGCGGAAAAACATGGCGATATACAAAATAAAAGCAATAAGAGTACCCAACGTAATATCGTCATGAATTACACCTCTTGCTCCATACCACACCAACAAACCTGTACCCGCAGCCCCAATGACCTCTGCCACAGGAAAATACACAGAATAATACAAGACAGATTTGATGTGGGCTTTGCGGTGTTCTCTGTTCAAATCTTGGAACTTGGCAAATTCTTTGTCTTCTGCCCCGAAAATCTGCACGATATTCATACCTGTAATGTGTTCTTGCAAAAATGAATTGAGGTTAGAAACGGCAGTGCGGACTTCGTTAAAAGCTACTTTTACTTTTTCTTTGAAAATGTATGTTGCAAAGAACAACAAAGGTAACGTAGCCAAACTCACCAAACTTAGTTTCCAATTCGTATAAAACATTAGCCCAACAATAAAGACAATTTGCAAAATGTCGCCAACAATGTTCGCCAAACCTTCTGAAAATACACTTGCAAGGGTTTCTACGTCTGAAACAACTCTTGTGATAAGGCGACCCACAGGCGTTTTGTCATAAAACTGCAAACGCATATTCAATACATGGCGATAGACTTGCACTCGTATATCACGAATAACGGTTTGCCCCAACCAATCGGACAAATAGGATTGGAAGAACTGAATAACAGCTTGCACCAAAGAAATGAGTATCATTACGCCTATCATTTGGTACAAACCCACGACATCACCATTGGCTATTTCATGGTCTATGGTACGTTCTATGAGGTAAGGACGGGACGGAGCAAGCACCCCCGCCAAGATAATTAGTACAACTAAGCTATAAAAATAAGGTTGGTAGGGCTTTACATACCCATAAATTCTGAATAAAATACGACTGTCGAAAATATTACCACTTGCGGTTTCTTTTTGTGCCATGTTGTTGTTGGAGTTTTTTGCAGAAAAGTCCCCATTTCAAGACAATTCGTGCTTGCATATACCTACAATAAACTTGTATCTGCCTTGTAAAGTTCTTTGGAGAGAAAAAATAATAGGTAATGTAAATGGCATAGTAATTTAAATGCCCCGAATAGTGAGTTTTACATTGTAAACCTCTGCATCAGTCGTAATCTACTCTGGGAAATATTCCATGCAATTAGTAGGTTATACACTGACGACAAAAAACTTTTCAGTCATCAGTGAGTCGTAAGCAGGTGTTATTTTTTTGTAAGTAATTCATTACTAACTATTTATATATAACTGTTCATTGTAAAAAATTTTTATTTTAATAGATAGAGTCTCACATCTATAAAGAGCCATATTGTCTTTGTATAAAAGCAATACGACTCTTTAATTGATTATTTTGTTTCGTAAGACTATCAACCTTATTAAGCACATCAATAGTCTTAGATTGCAGATAAATAGAACCAATAGGCTCTATAAATAAATATGACATTGAAACAAAGAATGTCATTATGATACTTAATAAGATTGTTTTCATTGGTTATTTCTTTTTAAATTTTGCTCTACCATAAGAATCAGGTCTATTTCGTAGTTCTCGTGAGACATATACGTAACCATCTTTAATCCATGCTTTTAAAATTTCATCGTTATTGGTAAATTCTTTAGTTCCTCCTATTTTTAACCATCCTTTGGCGTATAAATCATATCTACCTTTATCAAAATTTTCTTCTGTTGTAGATGCTACAATATCATTATTTGGACTTAATCCTAAAATATAACCAGTATTTCTTTCTGCTTCTATATATTTAGTATAAGTTACAGGTAAAACTGATTCAGTTAAATTACAACCTGCTAATACAAGTGTAAAAACTATTAATACATAACTAATCTTTTTCATTTTCTATCCAAGTTAAACTGTTAAATAATTCGTCAATTTGCTGGTTGAGTAATGCTACATACTCCAATGTGTATTAGTTACTTTTTTGCTTTTTGGTTTCAGCCACAATAGCAGTATTATCGTTGTAAAAATATTTTAAAACAATGAATAATACAAATTTTTAAGTGTTTTTAAAAGTAAATTTTATACATTTTTTTAGGTTTATCAAAAAAAGACTATTTATCTCTAAACAGTCTTTTTTTACTTATTTCAATTCCTTGCGAATTGCCTCTATTTCTGTAATACTTAGCCCTGTGCCTTTTGCTATAGTTTCATTGTCTAAACCTATAACAATAAAGTTTTTGACAATTTCTAAGGTTTTGTTTTGCTCTCCCTCTTGCAAGCCCTTTGCATACTTTAAATCTAAGGAATTTTCCATGTCCCTATAATACTTCAAACTGTTTTCATAGTTCTGTCGTTCTTTGGGGTTGTACTTGGCTATTTCTGCTATTTGAAAAACCTTTTGAAAGGCTTTATCTCGCAATTTGGTAGGTATTTCATCTAAAAAAGCTAAGTTTTTGAGCAAATAAAGCCACTTGTCATAATGGCTGTCTAATTCATCAAGGCTTTTATTAAACTTTGTCATCTCCAAATAGACAAACTTTAACTTATCTGAAAACAGCATTTTGTTTTCTTCGTCGTATAAAATGACTTGTGTTTTTACGTTGTTGTGTGGACTGTTTGTAAATGAAAAGTCCATAATGGCAATGGTGTAAACTCCCTGCCAATTATAATCCCACTTGCCTTTTTGGGCTTGCTCTTGAATGGCAAAGGTAGCATAATAAATACTTCTTTCTTTGAAGTAATCCTGTTCTGCTCGTTGCAACTCTACGATGAATTTTTCGCCTTTGTCGTTTTCACAATACAAGTCAAATATGGCTTTTCTTTCGGTGGCTGCACGCCCTAACTTTTCAGTTTTGAGATAATTAATAGAGATAATATTTTTCTTTTC
>CANGYA010000283.1 GCA_947457925.1 Cytophagales bacterium
AGCATTTGTGCCTCCATTGATAGGGTTACTTGGGTTTTTTGCCAAATACAATACCATACCCTCACTAATATTGGCTGTAGCAATACCAACATATAAGTTGTTATTATCCCAAGTCATGTACCAATCTTGTGAACCTCCGCCTTGTAACAAAGTTGCATTTTGTCCGTTAGCGTGGTCGCCATATTCACCCGGTGAAATTACACCGTCTAATAAAGTTAAACTTTCATCATCATTCAAAGTTAAAGTAGCTTGATTGGCAACGCCTACTGTGTAACCTGTACCATTTGCCAATGTTACAATAACAAATTCACGACTTTCAGAAAGAGCATCATTTACGACATTCACTGCCAAAGTTCCCGAAGTTTGTCCTGCTGCAAAAGTAAATTGCGTAGCCGAAACCGCACTTGTATTTGTCCCTGCTGCTAAAGTGTAATCTGTGCCGCCGCCTGTCGCTGTTCCTGAAACCGTAATATTTACAGTTGTTGGTACAGACCTTGCCACAGACAAAGCAATGTTAAACGTGCCATTTGTTGCAGGCTCTGCTGCGGTTGTTCCTGCTGTAATTGTAATGACTGGCGTTTGGTCTATATTGGTAGCTGGTAAATTGTTGATTGCCAAACCATTATAGAAAGCATCTGCACTTGTGGCAGTGCTTGTAATATTGTAGTTTACTGTACCTGTGCCACCATTTGCCCCTGTTATGGTTACGTTTTGCGGTGTGTTCCAATTTGCAGAAGTGAAAGTTAAAGTAGCTGGAGCAACTGTGCCGCCGCCTACTGTGTTATCACTTGCTAAGTTTATGGTAACGTCTGCCGTTGGTTGCGAATTTAGACGATAAGTATAAGTATCTGTGCCACCATAACGAGTTGTATTCAAAGCAACTTTTGAGAAAGTAGCCCCTGCAATATCGTCATTCGTAAGTGTCAAGGCTGCGTTGTTTGGTGTGCCAATGGTGTACGTACCTGCTGCCAAATTGATAGTAATATTTCTATCTGCGTTTTGGATTTGGTCATTGACTGCTGTAATGGTCAAGTTTGCTGTGGATTGTCCGTTTGGAATTACAATCGTACCATTGCCACCTGTGTAAGTAGCTGCACCCGAAACGGTGTAATTGGTGGTCAAAGCCGCTGAACCTGCGTAAGTGAAATTAACGGTTAAGTCCCCTGCTGTGCCTGTACCTCTTGAAAATACAAAAGTTGTTGTGCCTCCGTTTTCGTTAATGGCGGATTGTGAGGCTGTAACCGTAACATCAGACGTACTGAAGCCAACCGTAAAGTTTCTGGTTGCGTTTTGTGGTATAGTAATACCACCTGTTTTACTGATGTTTTTGTTAGGTACGTCAATAGTACCAGCCAAATCTACAAAAGTGTTAGGGGCAGTATATTCATTGACTCTAAAACTGGCTTCAGGTGCAGCTACACCAATTAAGTCTTCGGCTGCATACCAAATGCGGATATTTCCATTGCTAAATGCACCGATATTGGTTTCTTGCAACTCAAATCTTCTTCTTGTCATAGAACCAGCTACCAAATTATGATAACGGCGAATTGTAAAGTTTGCACTGCCTACAATACCATTTTGCAAGCCAATTCCCAAACCACTAATAGAAGTATTTACATCAGAAGCATTAGTAATCACCACACCAGATTTGAGAACAAAACCTGTACCTGTACGGTCTGTTACAACTTGGCTAGTAGCCAAATTTTCTTGTAAATTACCCACAGTTAGGTCTAATTGGTTGCTATTCAAGTCTAAATATCCTGCGGTAATTTGGGTACTAATTGCGGTAGAAATATTGGTACTAATTAATCTCACATCTCTACCTGCCCCTGTGGTTTTGTTGATTTCTAAGGTTCTGAAAGCTACTGCGTCATTGCTTTGTAGGGTCTGATTGCCATTGCCTCCGTTGAAAATTACTTTTCCTGATGTATGAGTAAAAGTTCCTGCTATATGGGTAAAATTTCCACCCAAATTAAAATTTTGCGTAGCATTATTTAAGGTGAAATCTCCCAAATTTTGCGTAAAATTACCTATAACTGTGAAGTTATTTGAGCTTGTAATCGTCAAACCATTTGCAGATTTGTTCACTGTCATATTCCCTGCAATACTTATATTTCCAGCCCCCGAAATAGTTTGAGCTGCACCACCAGCAACCAATAAATCTCCTGTGGCTGTTAAAGTTCCTGCATTCGTAATGTTACCTTGCAAAGTAATATTTCCGTTGGCTGTTACAGAACCTGTGCCTGTAATATTGATGCTATTTCCTGCCTCAACAATAATGTTTCTTGCTACTAAATTTCCTGTAACATTGATGATATTCGTGTTATTAAAACTTGGAATTAAAACATCAGTCGTTGCATTAGGCATTTTTGCTTGTTCCCAATTTCGGCACTCTGTCCAATCATTTGAAAATGCACCTGTCCAAATAGCTACGTTATTATCTGCCGAAGTTCCCATAGCATCTGTTATCGTAGTGGCTGCAGTATAAGTAGCTTTTACCCAAGTCCGCATAACTGGCTGCGTGGCAGTATTATGACGAACTTTTAAAGCATACCAACCTGTTGTCGGCACGTTGTAAACATTGCCCGTTGTCAAATTTCCGTTAACGGGATTTGTAGCACTAAAAACTTGCGTACCATTCAAATCGTGAATAGAATAAACCACTTGATTAGCATTGAGTTCAGGAAAACCCTCAATCGTAATAGTTGTGCCTGCTGCTGCATAAACTTTACCTACTAAACGGCTCACCGTAGAGTTGGCAGGTAAAGCACCGCCTTGTCCCAAAGAAGAACAATGACTGTCGCCCAAATCATTTGCCATTTCCCACTCTTGCGTAGTTGTGGTCAGACCTGCTGCGGGGGCTTTACGTTGTGGTGTATAAGTGTCGCCATCTTGCCCAACAGGAGCCCAAACCGCATAACCTCTGCGACCTTGCAAAGCCGTACCATCACAAGGTGGAATAGAAATATCTACTTTGCCACCACCGTACACAGTGCGAACTGCCGTACCATTTGCACCCGAATAATCTTTGAGTTGCGTACCATCTGCAAAGGCAGTTTGCACAGCTGTAAGGTTTTGCCAAGTATTCCAATTATCATTGGTAGCTATCAAAGCTCTGTTTTGTCTTTCTATGACTAAAGCATCTGCTGCTTGCCAACGTACCAAATAATTTGCTCCTGCATCAAAGAAACCTAAGTTTTGGCGACACCAAATCAAGTTTGCTAAATCACTGCGTACTTTCAAAGAAGTTGGATTTTTAGGGTCGTGGGTATAACGATTACCCTCTGTACCCAAATCAAATAAGTCTTCTATAAAAATTTGCGGAGAACCATCAACTGCCATCATAACAGCATAAGCCACTGATAAACGAGGGTCTCTTGGATCTACGTGAGGAGCTAATTCATCGCCTGTTCGCCAACCCGAATTATCGCCAAGAGGCTTAGAAAAATTACCATTTGTCAATAAAATAGGGCGGAAAGTATCGTGATTGTTTACAAACGGAACAGTTCTGCCTCTGCTGCTTTGTTGTCCACTGATAACATTGCCTAAGTTAATACCGCCACCTTGAAACGTAATGCCCGCCAAGCCTTCTGACCAACCACGCAAACCGAAGTCAAAAGTACCTGACCTTCCATTCATACCACCTGTATTTATGCCTGTGGGAGCAAGGTCTGCCCAGTTGTCAAGTTGTGTACCTGAAGCTACAAATTCGCCAACGGCATACATTGTGCTGCCGCCACTTGCCCAGCCTGCATTATTTTGCAAGTTTGCTAAAAAGTCTTCTCCTGCCCTGTAATCGTAATGTTTTACGGCATCAAGACGTACACCGTCAAAACCTGTTTGCTTTTTATACCAAATTAACCATTCACGCATTCCTCTGCGCATGTAACCATTGCCTGCACCGCCAGAGGCTTGTGATAAGCCATTGGCAACGTCATTTAAGTTACTACTTGCTCCATGAGAACCATCTGAATAGGACACATCGGGTCCAAACATTTGTTGGCAAATGTCGCCTGTGCTGCAATCATTATCGGGGTTGGGGTGAAAGTTTCTCCAATTTTTATGAAAACGACCTGTTCGGGCTGCATAGTCTGCCAATGTTTGGTTAGTAGCAGGAGTTAGCCAAGACGTATAGCGGAAGTTTTTCCATTGGTCGCCCCAAGCTGTTCCGTCTTGACCTCCGCCACCGTTATCAGAACCTGCCCCGATAACGTGGTTAGGTACAATATCTTGAATAACGTCTATGCCGTTGGCATGAAAAACGGCAATCATACGAAGGAGGTCGTCTTTTGTGCCTAAACGGGTTTTTACGTCCCCTTTTTGGAACTTGTCGCCCAAATCGTAATGGTCAAAAGGTGCATAACCTACGCCATGTGTAAAGCCATTTTTGATACTTGGCGGTATCCAGATGGCATCTATGCCCATAGCTTTGAGGCGGGGAGCTAATTCGGTCAAATAATTCGACCAATTTGCTTGATAATTGTTGTGCCAATAGTCCCACCAAAAGGCTTGGAGAACTACCCGCCGTTCTTGTGCGGTGGCTTGCTGTAAAGTACAGAACAAGACCAACAGACACAAGGCTTTGAAGATGTGTTGTTTGAAATTGTGCATTGGTTTTACTCGATTTAAAGTGAAATATGTATTGTCATTGATAGTATAATGACAAATCTAAAAATAGTGATTTTCTTTGATTTAACAAAGCAAATAAAGAGATGTTTAATAGTGGGGGAAAATAATTTGTGGGGCTAAGGAATAGAGGTGTACTATTGCCTTGTAGTAAGGTAGTTTAACCCCACAAGGGCTTATAGTGTCGTGCTATGAATTGTTATACGTAGTCTTCAAGAAGCTCTATAAAGATGACATCTTTCTAAAAGATGTCATCTTTATAGAGCTTCTTG
>CANGYA010000284.1 GCA_947457925.1 Cytophagales bacterium
AACCAAGTTTGGGATTTTAGCACCTACAAATCCAGCACTGCAACGGCAAGCACCACCAACTACTTAGCTCCACAAGCCAATACAATGTTCAAAACGGCTACCTACGGACTAAAATATGTGTCAAGGGTATTGGGCTTAAACCTTAATATTACCAACCATTATGAGATTGCAAGCAATGGTTATTATAATTTAGGTTCGCAAATACAGTAATCTTCTACTTCGTTGGGCAATGGCATCGTGCTATCAACGGTTGATTATGAAAACGCATGGACACCCAAATCCTTACTTTGGAAATTTCCGATAGTTTACAAAGAAAGTTATACTAGTGAGAGTGCAATAAAAGAAAGTTTTAAGCTCACTGCCCCACCTTTTGGACTTACTAATGCTCCAACTGACCGAGTGCAGGCGGTAAAACAACAAGGACAGGTAGTGGGTTGGGGTAAATTGATATTGCCGAGTGATGCAAAAGTAGTAACAAGTGAGGTGTTGTTGCTTAAATTGACAACTACTTCTACTTTAACGTACTTTTTGAACAGTAATCCTGCACCAGCAGCTTTGTTAGGCGGTTTGGGACTCACACAAGGCGAAACAAGCACAAGAGTTTATTACTACTTTTTCTCAAAAAAATCAGGTGATATTGCAACTGTAATCTTTGAAACAGACGCAGCAGGAAATCCAAAATTACCTTCGGGACAGGCATATTATCTAACAAAGTAAGTTTTGGGGTAGTTGTAAAAAGATGTCATCTTTAACAACACCTTTTTACAACTACCATTTTTTGTACTAAAAAAATCAATTATTTATCACAAATTAAATTTAAACTTATGAAAACTAAATTTTTAATTTTCTCACTTGGCTTGTTATTCTTAGGCTGTTTGTCTTGCAAAAAAGATGACGCAGTTGGTACAGATTCACAAGAGGAAACAGCTAAATTAAATGCTAAAAAAGAACTTGACAACAATTTGAAGGCAGAATTAATCAGCAAAAATATTACTTCGGTTGCTTATTGTGTAGTAGAAAATGACAAGCTATTGCATAGCAACGCACAAGGTTTTGCAGATAAAGCTAACAATAGGTTGGCAACAGATTCCACAAGGTATTTGGTGGCTTCTGTGTCAAAAATAGTTACTTCGGTTGCCTTAATGCAGTTGGTCGAGCAAAATCTCATTGGATTAGATGATGATATTAACCAATTTTTGCCTATTTCTATAAGAAATCCAAAGTATGCAGATGTAAAAATTACTTGTAGAATGTTGTTGAGCCATTATTCGAGTATTGTCGATGACCACCAAAATAGCTTTAAATTAGATTGTTTTGGGGTTGATTGTCCAATGACCTTTGATGACTATTTTAGGAATGTGTTTGTGAGCAATGGCGACTATTTTTCTCCTGATAATTTTTCAAGTAACCAACCCGGTGCTAAGAGAAGTTATAGCAATTTGGCATCTGCATTGGTGGGTTATTTGGTGGAAAAGGTGAGTAAAACGCCGTTTGATGTGTATTGTAAAAATAAAATTTTTATTCCTTTGGGCATGAAAAAAACAGAGTGGCGTTTAGCTAACATTCCGTTAAACGAATTGGCTATTCCTTACTCTAAGGAAATAACAAGTGCAAATCCTCATTATACATTCCCAGATTATCCAAATGGTGGATTGAGGACAACTGTATTAGATTTATCCAAATTTTTGAGGGCAATTATTGGTAATGGTACCCTGAATGGCGTACAAATCTTATCGCCAGCCAGTATGACAACAATGAGAACTCTTCAATATGGAGATACAAACCAATGTTTGTCATTCTTCTATGATACTAGTACAGACAGGAAATTGTTAGGACATACAGGAGGCGAAAAAGGTGTAACAAGTGAGATGTTCTATGATGTCAATACAAATGTTGGGGTCATTATTTTTGCTAATGACGAAGATGCTAAAATAGGTACAATGAGTTCACTTTTGTATAGCTATGGGGAAAAGTAGTAAGATTAGTCAGGTATCTTATTACAGAATTTAGTCCAATGCTGTTTAATAAAGTGGAGAACCTAAATACCTAATACATTAGAGTTTATGAATAATTCTATAAACCTTTCTTGATGTTTGGTAGGAAGTAGCCAAATTATTCATAAACTCTACTTAGCATTACTTATCTCGTGAGTTCCCATAAAAAACTCCCTTAAAACTTTCTTACCTAAAATAGAAAGCCTATTTTTGGCTACTTCAAATCCTCCGTTTTAGTGCTATGGCAAACTACCACACCCCAAAAAAAGTAAGTTTTTTAGGCAAAGAAGAACAAAAATATAAAGTAGGTGGCTACTTAAAATCTTCTTTTCACCCACAAGACAAAATACGCAAGGGCAGCGACTTTTTAAATAAAAAGTTTCCTGCCAAAATAGACTTGCGTCCCTTTATGACCAAAGTAGAACAGCAAGGCAGCATAGGCAGTTGTACCGCCAACGCAATGGCGGGGGCGTATGAATACCTTGCCAAAAGGCATTTGGGAGAGGCAGCAGACGTAAGCCGTTTGTTTGTTTATTACAACGCCAGAGAAGAAATGGGAACTGTAGCCGAAGATTCGGGAGCTACGTTGCGAGTTTGTATAGAGGTGTTACAAAAAAAAGGGGCTTGTGCGGAGGCTACTTGGCAGTATGACGAGAAAAAGTTTTTGAAACGTCCTACACAAGAAGCCTATCAGGAGGCTAAACAGTTTTTGGTGCAAGACAAAGAACGTATAGAAAACAATTTGGCAGCGTGGAAAAGTGCCTTAGCAGAAGGCTACCCGATTGCCTTCGGTATAGAACTGTTCGAGTCTTTTGACAAAGTACGCAGAGATGGCAGAGTAAAAGTACCTCACCCGCACAAAGAAAAGCACATAGGCGGACACGCCATGTTGTGCGTAGGTTATTTGGAAAAAGACCAACTTTTTATAGTTCGTAACTCTTGGGGCAAAGACTGGGGCGACAAAGGTTACTGTTACATTCCATATCATTATGTACTGCACGAGGACTTTAATGACGGAGATAATTGGGTGATTAAAAATGTAACGGATTTGGATTTTGGCAAGGATGTAGCCATAGATGATGACGAATCGTATTTTTATGACGAGGGGACATTGGTTATCTATGACTACTACATTCGTACCGAAAAGGTAGATGCTTTTTTGGATAAATTGGAAAAATTAGCCGAAAAATATGCCAATGGCAAAGATTGGGGGTTTGAAATTATAGAGAACGAGGAGGACGAAAATTTGATTGAGTTAGACGAGTTTTTTGTAGACGCAAATGATGCCAATGGTTTTTTAGACGAATTAAATGTACTTTCAGGAAAAATGGCAATAGACGACGATTACGATTTTCAATATGTGATAGAAGGGGAAGATTTTGAGGACGAAGAAAATAGCACAGAAAAAGAGGAGGCTTTGAGTGAAGACGAAGACACAGAAAGCCCTGACAATGAAAACTTTGTGGAACTTTATGATTTCTACATCAAAACAACCAAAATAGATACTTTTACCCAAAAATTAGAAGAACTGTGTGGCGAATATGCTATTGGGGGAGATTTTGACTATGAAGTTTTTGAAGATGAGGAAGAAGACAATGTTTTTTGGTTCGAAACTTTCTTTATTGCTACCGAAAAACCCAAAGAGTTTTTGGCAGACTTAGACAAACTGTGTTCGCAATATGCTGTTAATCATGATTTTGACTATGAGGCATAATTGCAAGAAGTATTTATTAAGATGACATCTTTCAAAAAGATGTCATCTTAATAAATACTTCTTGCAATTAATCTTTTCTGTACTTTGTAATACCTAATAGCTTTTTTTACAACCTATTTGATTGTTTAACGTAAAAGAAGAAAAAAACTACTTTTTATCTTTAATCCACATGAAAGCAATTTGGTCATTTCTTCTGTATGTCGTTGCTATTTTTGCAGCAGGCTACATTTTGCCCGGTATCCGTATCAAAAGTATTACTACGGCAGCTATTATTGCCGTTTTACTCTCGGTGGCAAGTTTCACGATTAAACCTATTTTGAAACTAATTGCCTTGCCTATCAACTTCTTGACATTGGGCTTGTTCACTTGGGTCATTGATGCCTTTATTTTAGTTATCATAGACAAATTATTAGAAGATTTCGAGATAGATGGTTTCTTGTGGGCTATCATCTATGCCGTAGTCTTAGCAGCTACTAATGGTTTGCTACATATTATTTTTTAGTAGTTTCAAAGGCATAATTAAAGATGTAATCTTTTTAAAAAGATTACATCTTTAATTATGCTTTTGAAACTACTGTTTCTTTTAATCTAAAAATCATTGTGGGTTTTGTTACTCCCACAATGATTTATTATTTTTAGCACTACCTAATACAATAACCATTTATCATGCAGCACATTCATATTTTGGGAGCAGGTTTAGTTGGCTCTTTGTTATCTATTTATTTGGCTCGAAGGGGCTACCAAGTACATTTGTACGAAAGAAGACCAGATTTTAGGCGGGCAGACTATATAGGCGGAAGGTCTATCAACTTAGCCATGAGTGACAGGGGATTAAAAGGTTTGGGCGGAGTAGATTTAGCCGAAAAAGTAAAATCTGTGGGGATTCCCATGTACCGCAGAGTCATGCACGACACGCAAGGCAACCTGACCACACAGCCCTACGGCAAAGACAATCAATGTATTTATGCGGTTTCAAGAGGTAATTTGAACAAATTTTTATTAGACGAAGCCGAAAAATATAACAATATTCATGTAACATTTGACCAGCGTTGTTTAGACATAGATTTAAAAAAATCTTTGATACACTTAGAAAATACGCAGTCTAAACAGCAAAAAACCGTAGAGGCAGACGTAATTTTGGGGGCAGACGGGGCTTTTTCGGCAGTGCGGTATGCTTTACA
>CANGYA010000285.1 GCA_947457925.1 Cytophagales bacterium
GTTTTTAAAAGAGGTGAGTCTTTTTTGAAACAGCATTTTATTTCCCTTACACGATTTCTTGATTTAATCCAGTTTTTAAATGTGCAGATAAAAGGCAAGCTACCTTACGATATTCATTTTGTCCAGTAATATTATAAAGTATAATTGTATATTTTTCCACAAAGCAACTATTAATCAGTCAATTATTTCAGTTTACATTCTATTATTTATTTCTTAGATGGAACTTGCTAATTTTTCCCTCCTTTTCTAACTTTTCCTTATTATCTTTGTCATCTTAACAAAATTTTGCATTAGCAATGATAAAAAGCAAACTCAAAAAACTACTCACCCAACGCATCTTGATTATAGACGGGGCAATGGGGACAATGATACAACGGTACAACCTCACCGAAGCCGACTACAGAGGCGAAAGATTTGCGAACTACCACAAAGATTTGAAAGGCAACAACGACTTGTTGTCTATCACTCGTCCAGACGTGATTAAGGCTATTCACCGCCAATATTTGGAGGCAGGGGCAGACCTTATCGAAACCAATACGTTCAGTGGTACGTGGATTGCGATGGAGGACTACGAAATGGGCAACTTGGCTTATGAACTCAACTACGAGTCTGCGAAGATAGCGAAAGAAGAAGTAGAACGTATGAACCAACTTACTCCCGACAAACCTCGTTTTGTGGCGGGTGCTATGGGACCTACGAATCGTACTGCTTCTTTGTCGCCAGACGTGAATGACCCAGGGTTCAGGGCTATTACTTTTGACCAATTAGTAGATGCTTACTACGAACAGGCAAAAGGCTTAATAGAAGGCGGTGCAGATGTGTTATTAGTAGAAACTGTTTTTGATACACTCAACGCCAAAGCTGCTTTGTTTGCTATTCAGAAATACCAAGAGGATTTGAATAGTCAATTACGAATTACGAATTACGAATTAACGGAAAAGCAAGAGTATTTAAGGAAATTCATAACGCCAAAAAGCCCCACCCCTAACCCCTCCCCAAAAGGAGGGGAACTAACTCCCCTCCCTGTCGGGGAGGGGCAGGGGGTGGGGCTACCTATCATGGTTTCAGGCACTATCACCGACCAAAGTGGTCGTACTCTTTCAGGACAAACCATTGAAGCATTTTTCCACTCTGTTTCTCACGTAGATTTGATTAGCGTGGGTATAAACTGTGCCTTGGGTGCAGATTTGATGTTGCCTTATATGCGGGCATTGTCAAAAATCAACCAATATGGTACGTCTGCCTACCCTAATGCAGGTTTGCCGAATGAATTTGGGCAATACGACCAAACACCTTCGGAAATGGCGAAAATTCTCGACCAATTTGCCAATGAAGGATTGATAAATATTGTGGGTGGTTGTTGTGGGAGTACGCCAGACCACATTGCAGCCATAGCCGAACAAGTGAAAAAATACCAACCTCGTGTATTACCACACATAGAACCAAATTTATATTTATCTGGTTTAGAGCCTGTTACGATTACAGACAGCAGCTTGTTTGTAAACGTAGGCGAAAGAACCAACGTAACAGGTTCGGCAGCTTTTGCGAAGTTGATTAAAGAAGAAAAATTTACAGAAGCCGTTTCGGTAGCTCGCCAACAAGTGGAAAATGGGGCTCAAATCATAGACATTAACTTTGATGAGGGTATGTTGGACAGTGAGGCTTGTATGACCAAGTTTTTGAACCTGATAGCAGCCGAACCCGATATTGCCAAAGTGCCTTTTATGATAGACAGTTCTAAATGGACGGTGATAGAGGCAGGTTTGAAATGTATGCAGGGCAAAGGCGTTGTAAACTCTATTTCGTTGAAAGAAGGGGAGGCGAAATTTATAGAACAAGCTACTTTGGTGAGGCGGTACGGTGCTGCGGTTATTGTAATGGCTTTTGACGAGAGAGGGCAAGCCGACAGCTACGAAAGACGTATTGAGATTTGTAAACGCAGTTATGATATTTTGGTGAATGTGGTGCATTTCCCACCGCAAGACATCATTTTTGACCCTAACATTTTGACAGTTGCAACGGGTATTGAGGAACACAATAACTATGCGGTGGACTTTATCAGGGCTACAAAGTGGATAAAAGAACATTTGCCATATGCCAAAATTTCGGGGGGTGTAAGTAATATTTCCTTCTCTTTTAGGGGCAACAATCCTGTGCGTGAGGCGATGCACTCGGCATTTTTGTACCACGCCATCAAAGCAGGTATGACAATGGGCATTGTGAATGCTGGTATGATTGAGGTGTATAGCGAAATTCCAAAAGAATTGTTGGAATATGTAGAAGACGTATTGCTCAACCGCAGAGATGATGCCACCGAAAGACTGGTTACTTTGGCAGAAAAATACAAAGGCGGTGGCAAGAAAACGGACAATGCAGATGCGTTGGCGTGGCGTAATTTGCCGATTAACGAAAGATTGGCACACTCTTTAGTACACGGCATAGATACGTACATAGACCAAGATACCGAAGAAGCTCGCCAACAATATGATAAACCGTTGCAAGTGATAGAACAGCCTTTGATGGACGGAATGAACATTGTGGGAGATTTGTTTGGGGCAGGAAAAATGTTTTTACCACAAGTTGTGAAGTCGGCAAGGGTAATGAAAAAGGCGGTGGCGTATTTGTTGCCTTTTATTGAGAAAGAAAAAGAAAAAAATCCTCCACCTGTAGGAGAGAGAAGTGGTATAGGTCGTATTTTGATGGCAACGGTAAAAGGTGATGTTCACGACATTGGTAAAAATATCGTAGGCGTTGTATTGGCTTGTAACAATTTTGAGGTAATAGATTTGGGTGTAATGGTAAGCTGCGAAAAGATTTTGGCAGAAGCTAAAAAGCACAATGTAGATATTATTGGTTTGAGTGGCTTGATTACGCCGTCTTTAGATGAAATGGTGTATGTGGCAAGTGAAATGAAACGCCAAAATATTAATATTCCTTTGTTGATTGGTGGGGCTACGACTTCACGCATACACACTGCCGTTAAAATTTCGCCTCAAATGGCAGAAAATACGCCTGTTATTCACGTTTTGGACGCAAGTAGAGCCGTACCTGTTGCCCAAAATCTTTTGACAGCCGATAAAAAAGAAGAATTTGCAGCTACCATTAAGCAAGAATACGAAAACCTGCGGATAGACCATGCCCAAAAACAAGCCGATAAAAAATTGATTACGTTGGCAGACGCAAGGGCAAACCGAGTGCAGATAGATTGGGAAAAAACGACCATTAAAAAACCTCAATTTATTGGTAATCAATATTTTGTGGAATATGATTTGGCGGAATTAGCAAAATACATAGATTGGACACCGTTTTTTCAAACGTGGGAGTTGGCGGGCAAATTCCCTGCTATTTTGGAAGACGAGGTAGTGGGCAAAGAGGCGAAAAAACTCTATGCAGATGCTCAAAAAATGTTGGCAAAAGTGGTAAACGAAAAATTGTTTACAGCCAAAGCTGCCATTGGTTTTTACCCTTGCAATGCCGTAGGGGACGACATAGAGGTTTATGCAGACGAAACATGCAGCCAAGTGCTAACGACACTTTGCCACCTTCGCCAACAAAACCAAAAGGCGAAAAACTTACCGAATTTCTGTTTGTCGGATTTCATAGCCCCCAAAGAAAGTGGCAAAATAGACTACATTGGCGGTTTTGCGGTTACTTCGGGAATTGGTATGCAGCCTTTGGTGGACAAACTGAAAGCCGAATTGGACGACTACAACGCCATTATTTTACAGGCTTTGGCAGACCGTCTGGCGGAGGCTTTTGCAGAACGTATGCACGAAAGAGTACGCAAAGAGTTTTGGGCTTATGACACCGCAGAGCAGTTCTCGAATGACGACCTGATAGCCGAAAAATATTTGGGTATTCGTCCTGCCCCCGGCTATCCTGCCTGTCCCGACCACACCGAAAAGTGGAAGTTGTTTAGCCTCTTAGAAGCCACCAAACACACCGAAATCACTTTGACAGAAAGTTTGGCTATGTTCCCTGCTGCCTCTGTGTCGGGTTGGTATTTTGCCCACGCAGACAGCAAATACTTCGGTTTGGGCAAGGTAGCCAAAGACCAAGTCATAGACTACGCCCAACGGAAAGGTATGGAGGTGAGTGAAGTGGAGAGATGGTTGGGGAGTGTGTTGGGGTATTAGGAATTACTCAAACCTTAGTAGGTTTTTTAGTGTCGTGCTATGAATTATTATACTTAGTGTTCAAGAAGTTCTGTAAAGATGTCATCTTTTAGAAAGATGACATCTTTACAGAACTTCTTGAACACTATCAAACTTATTGATTTGAAAAAATTAGTTTTACTATAAGTTTTTAAAGCACGACCCTATAAAACCTACTAAGGTTTTTTTATGTTTTTCTGTTGTAATCTTCATGAGAACCTACCCAAAACCAAGTAATACAGTCATTAGTTTTGTCATATTTTCCCAAAGCCCTGTAACCTATACCAAATTCTTACACTATAAACACTTTCAAAATTTTGTAATTGCTTAAACTGCAAACTTGGGTAATAAGGGTTGTGTTTGAAATAGTTATGATAGTTATATGCTGCCAATTCTTGAATATGTTTTGGTAAAGCTACATAGCATTTCCAAAACCCTTGTGTTACTTTTGACTGCATAAAACATCAATATTGAATACTTGCCCTTTTTCTATTTCTTGTTCAGCTTGGGTAAGGAGTTGCTGCATTTTGTTAGTATCTGCAAAATTATTTTCCCAAAGCAAATCGTCTAATATCGAGGCTTCGTGTACTAAGGTTTCTATTTGCAGTCTTTTGCCTAATTCTTGCAAAAAAAGCAAATCACTCTCATTTTTTATCGCAAAGGTAACAGCTTTCATAAAGTTATGTTTTAAATAAAAATACGAA
>CANGYA010000286.1 GCA_947457925.1 Cytophagales bacterium
AAAAACTTATAGCAAAACTAATTTCTTTCAGAGAAAAAAGTTGATAGTATTCAAGAAGTTCTCTAAAGATGTCATCTTTTGAAAAGATGACATCTTTAGAGAACTTCTTGAATACTAAGTATAACAATTTACGGCACGACACTAAAAAAGATTACACCTTTTTATGCATATATAACATTACTTATTATACACTACCTAAAATATTACTTTACGAACCCGAATGTTCTGCCAAAATTGGAGCTTCTGGCGTAGGCGGAGCTACATATTCAGAGAAACTATTGATAGCATAAATGCGGAAAGGTACGTCTGAAGGGTCTATTTCCAAAACGTGCCAGTCGGACTGCCACCAATATTCAAAACCATTCATCAAGTCGGTTACTTTATAACGGTCTTCTGTGTTAATTTCGAATACATCTAAAGGTACTTTAAAATAGGCTTTTTGCGTTTGGCGAGAATCCATGTTGATAAGTACCAACACTTTGTTTTGCCCGTCATCACTTACTTTTACAAAACCTATGATATTTTCATTTTCTACGGTAATGAACTTTACGTTATAGGTATTTTGGAAAGCAGGGTTTTCTTTGCGAATTTGGTTTACCTTGCGAATAATTCGTTTGAATTTGGTATCTGCCAACCAATCCCACACCTTAATTTCGTATTTTTCAGAATCATAATATTCTTCTTTGTCATTGATGCCATGCGTCCACATCAATTCAAAGGCAGGACCGTAAAAACCATAACTTGCAGACAAAGTAGCAGCCAAGGCAAAACGAATGACAAACATATTATCACCGTCAAACTGTAAAGTTTTTGGTAAAATATCGGGGGTATTAGGCCAGAAATTCGGTCTGAAATACTCTCTTTCCTCCGTTGTGCTTAGTTCTACGAGGTATTGCTGCATTTCTGCCTTGCTGTTACGCCAAGAGAAATAAGTATAAGATTGATTAAAACCTATTTTTGCCAAATGCTGCATCACTTTACGGCGGGTAAATGCCTCTGATAAGAACACAATGTTGTCATATTTGGCATTGATTTCTGCGATAAGCCACTGCCAAAACGCAAATGGTTTGGTGTGTGGATTATCTACCCTGAAAATGGTTACGCCTTTGTCTATCCAAAACTCGAAAACATCTAATAATTCACGCCACAGGTTCTCCCAATCCTCCGTTTCGAAGTTAAACGGCAATACGTCTTGGTACTTTTTCGGTGGGTTTTCGGCATACTGCACTGTGCCGTCTGGTCGCCATTTGAACCACTGCGGGTGTTCTTTTACGTAAGGGTGGTCGGGTGCGCATTGGAAGGCTATGTCTAAGGCTATGTCAATCCCCAAATTTTTGGCGTGTTGCACCATGTCCACAAAATCCTCCATTGTGCCTAATTCGGGTAGTACCGCCTTGTGTCCGCCCTCGTCAGAACCAATAGCCCAACAAGAACCCGGTTCTCCCGGTTTTGCTGTCAAGCTGTTGTTTTTGCCTTTGCGGTGTATCTTGCCTATAGGATGTATAGGTGGAAAATACACCACATCAAAACCCATTTCGGCTACATGGTTCAATACTCTTTTACAGTCCTTGAAAGTGCCATGTTTGTAGGGTGTTTCGGAAGTAGAACGAGGGAAAAATTCGTACCAAGAGCTAAACAAAGACTTTTGGAACTCAACAGTAATATGTAATTGTTTGGCAACGGTAGGGTTGGCGTGTTCTGCGTGTTTGTCATAGAGTTGTGTAATCTCTGGGCTAATGGCAACGGCTACAGCTTCCGAAATTTGGGGGTGGTTACGTAGAGAGTGTGCATACCGCAATATTCTTTCGGCAGCCGTTGCTGGGGCATTTTTTGCAGCTTTTTCCAACATTCTTGCCCCTACTTCCAACTCTACGGCTACGTTTTGTCCGTCATCAAACTTTTTCTTCAAGCCTTTCTGCCAAGTAGTAAAGTGGTCTACCCAACCTTTGACTGTATATAAATAAGGTACTTGTGCTGTAACTCTAAATTTACCGCCCCATTTGTCCACTACGCCTGTGGGGGTCATGGGAGCTTCACTCCATTCGGTGTCTGTAGCTTTTTTGTATAAGATACACGCCTTCACGTCATCATGTCCGTCTGTTATTACGTCAGCCTTGACCTCCACCCATTCGCCTACTGTGCGTTTAATGGGGAACTGCCCGCCGTCTATTTGGGGGTACACATTGTCTATGACTACCCTACTTTTACCTGTATTAGCTTCCACGATAGTATTATAAGTTAAAGTTGTTGTTTCGGAATGGTCAAAATCCACCTCTAAAATGTAAAGTTTACAATGATAAGACTTTGTTATTAAAAAAAACGAAAAACTATCATATTTTTTTTAGCAAAAATTTGAGTGAAAAGGGCTTTTTTGGGAATGGTGTTTTGGCTTACTTGGTCGTGTTATTTTTGGGGTGAGGTGGCGGAAATAATGTGATGGAAATATAGTTTTTTTATGTAAGTCTAATTTTAACATTATAATTAAATCAATAAAATAGCAATAAGTAAGTGATAACACCTACTTATTGTTGTATGATTTATTGCATAGCTAATCCCCTAATTCATCTTCTAACAACTTATCTAAGCCACTCGTAAATTGATTGTTAATAAGTTTGTAGTTTCGCAAATGTTCAAAAAATTCTACATAGCTATTAGGGCTTAAAAAATGGAAAATATATTCATAAGCCTCATTTTGTTCTTGCAACAGTTGGTTTAAATCCTTGAAGTGTTGTTTAGCATAACGATATTTGGCTATGTTTTCATCATTCGTATCTCCATCTGCTTTTATTTCAATAACAATGACGTAGTTTTTTCCATCTTTTTCTATTAAAATAAAAAAGTCTGGATTAAATTTTTGTTGTTTTTTGGTGTGTGTACTGTCTTTGCGTGTAAGACTATATTCTATTTCATAAAAACTCTGGTTGCGTGATTTGAGCCAAGCACGAATAATTTGGGCATTTTCCTTTTTGCAAAGACTTTCAATAAACTTTTCTTCAGGCGAGCTGCTGGCAAAGACTAAATCAATAGGCGTTTTTAATAAATATTCATTGATTTCTGTAAATGCACCTCTAAAAGTTCTATCACTTTTTAATTCCTCAACATACTGTAAGGTGTCTTCCACCAAAATTTCATTTGAATAGTTTGACGAATGAAAAATGGTTGTTTCTTTACGCAAAGCACTTAAAGATATATTTTCATTGCCTCGTAATGTAGTGTTTACCTTAAAAAATGGATTAGGTTTTCTGGTAAAAGTTACTGTTTTGGGCTTTTTACGCAATAAGGTATTAAAAGCATTGTAAATGCTCATTTCATTGACTTTTGTTAAGTCGTCTCCCTCAATGCCTACAGCTTGCATAGAATTGTGAATAATTCGTTCTATGGTTTCTTTAGGAATATTTTGTGTTGTATATTCCCCATCTTTGAGTTTCATAGCAATACCTTCAAATTTGCGGGTGCGAAACTCCTCAAAAACTTTATGTGTGATTTGGGCTACGGTTTTAGTATCTTTTTTTACTTGATATTTGCGTTGTACGATTTGCCCATCAATATTTTCAAATTCAGTAATGGTTTCAAATTCGGGTGTTTGTGATTGCAGACGAATTAACTCCTTGCTGTAATCAAAAACTTGTGTTTCTTTACTATCTTTTAAGGTTTCTTCACGTTCATAATCAAGATTGTGCAAAGTAAAATGATACTTTGCCCTTTCTCCTTCTAAAATTGTACTACTTGTTAGTTTTAGTTCTAATTCTAAAATTTCATCTACTAAGGATTTAATTTTATTGCTCCAACTATCATGATTAAAAATAATGACTTGCGAATTAGGATAGGACAAAGGCAAACGCAACCCACGACCTAAAACTTGGGCAATCAATAATTTAGAATTAAAGGCTCTTTCTTCCATTGGTACAATCTGAAAAACATTTTTCACGTCCCAACCTTCGGTAAGCATTGTTACAGAAATCAAATATTCGTAACTATTTTCTTTGTTATCTACCGTTGGTAAATAAACTTTTACATTTACTTCGTGTTCTTTGGCAGAAGTAACTAAAAGCACTTTCTTTTTTGCCTCGTCTTCACTTATATTTTCTTGTTTTGTCAAAAATTCTATAAAAATTTCTGCTTGTTGTTTGGCTGTACGAATATCTTTAGTTACCAACAAAGTAAGAGGTTTCAAGTCTTGATAAACCTCTTTGTTTTTTTGATGATTTTGATAGATTTTTTGAAACTTGATATTTTCCTCTTTTTGTTCTTCGTCTTTGGAAGTGTAAAAGACCATTTTTACAATACGGTTTTGTATGGCTTCTTTGAGTGAGTACCGATAAATAACATCATTAAAATATTCGTTATCAGTATAGGCTGTGCCTGTTAAACCTATCATATAACGAAAACCACAACCACTTTCTAATAAAAACTCTTTCCATTTTTTTAGGGCTTTTTCTTCACCACTATTGCCTTGGATGGTATTGTAAACGTGATGTACTTCGTCATTCAAAACCAAGCAATTTGCACCTTTGCCAAAACCTAAACTATCTGTAATAGATGATTGAGATTTGGAATAAACTGCGTGGATATTTTCTACACAAATATCTCCTGTGGTGATAGTTGTTGAGGCATCTTTTATAGTTGGATTTTTGATTTTTGCACTTGCAGGAATAGCATTTGCCAGAACTGCATTGTTGTTGAGTTCGTTAAACTTGTCCATCAAACCCTTTTCAATCGTAAGTGAAGGACACAAAATCAATACTTTGTCTATCAAGCCTAAACCCAAAGCTACTTGGGCAATCCCAAAAATTGCATAACTTTTGCCCGTACCTGTTGCCAAATCTAAGGTGG
>CANGYA010000287.1 GCA_947457925.1 Cytophagales bacterium
GCAAAACCACACAAAGCAAAACTTAAAATAGCTACGGTTTTGGGACTTAAGAAACCCGACTTTATCATGCCTGACATATCACTGTACGCCACAAACTCATTCACTACGACTTTTGTTCCTAACAGACTACCCGCCTTAAAAATTTCTTCGCTTGGAATACCCATTGCCCAAGCCATGATAGCAAAAACAGAACCTAATAACTCTTTCAAACTCAACTGTGCTAAGTTGATACCCAAGAAGTCGAGGGACATACCCCAACTACTTAGTTGGCTACCAATTACGCCTAAAATACCGTCAATCAAGGCTATCAAGGCTATAAAACCTATCAACATTGCAATTACATTCAAAGAAACTTTCAAACCATCACTTGCACCATGCGAAATGGCATCGAGTAAATTAGTATAAGTTTTTTTAACTTCTAATTTAATAGTGCCTTTGGTAGCAGATTCTTCCATCTCTGGAAATACGATTTTTGAGATGACCAAAGCACCAGGGGCAGCCATTAAACTTGCAGCCAACAAATATTCGGCAGGTACGCCCATAGAAATATACGCAGCCATAACCCCACCCGAAATACACGCCATACTGCCCGACATAGAAGCCAACAATTCGGATTTTGTCATGGAAGCAAGGTAAGGCTTAATCATAATTTGGGCTTCTACTTGTCCCACAAAAGCACTTGCTACGTTAGACAAAGCCTCACTCCCACTCACTCGCATCAGTTTATAAACCAAAAAAGCAATACCCGCAATGATTCGTTGCATAATGCCCAAATGGTAGGCTATATTGACCAATACCGCCACAAAAATAATGGTAGGCATGATTTTGAACATAAAGATAAACGCATTTTCTGCCCCTACAGTCTTTGACAATACTTCTTTATTTACCAAAAAACCAAAGACAAAACCTGCCCCTTGTTCCGAATAATCTACGATTTTATTGATAACAGCCCCTAATGTGCCAAATATCGTTTGCCCAATGGCTGTTTTAAGAATAAAAATGGCTAATAATACTTGTAGCCCTAAGCCCGTAAGCACCAAACGCAAGTCTATGTATTTGCGGTTATTGGAGAGTAAAAAAGCAATACCTAAAATAAGGGCAATGCCGAGTAGCCCCGTAAATCTTTCCATGTGTAGCTATTTGTTAAGGTGTAAATAGGTTTCTGTCGTTCTTTTGGGTACAAAGGAAAGACTTTTTTTAGGTTTTGTCAAAAGACTTTTAGACTTTCCTATTTATGTTGTCTAATAAGTCTTGCGAAGTAAACATGAATAAACTATTATGAGCAGCCAAAGTCATAAACGGAGCAAAAAACAGTAGTTTTTTTTGTAGTAATTCGCCTTAATAGATGTCTATGAAAATATTTTTTCATAAAGCTATTATTGATTTTATATTTTTGTATAGATTTAACAGTTGAATCCAATACTTAGGATAAGTCTGCGATAAATTTGCTATGTACGCATAGTTTTCGCAATAGTACCAACCAATCTTTTGATTTATTCATTAACAATTTTCCAAACACACAAAACACATGATTAAAAAGACGTTATTAGCGGCGACCTTTGCAGCCTTGCCATTTTTGGCAAATGCACAAGGGTATCAAGTGGCATTGCAAGGAGCTAAACAAACAGGTATGGCTCACATTGGCGTTGCGACTAAAGAAGATGTTACTGCTATTTATTTCAACCCCGGAGCTTTGAGTTTATTAGAGAAAAACGGCGTGGCTGTAGGTGCAAGTGCTATTATGGTGAAAAATTCTTTTATGGAAACAGGCACAAATAGAAAATATGAATCTAATAATCCATTAGGTACTCCTTTCTATTTTTATGGTGCTTGGGGGCCTAAGGGCGAGGGTTTGGCAAGTAGATTTAAATTTGGCTTAGGGGTTTATACACCGTTTGGTAGCAGTGTAACATGGGGAGATAGTTGGCCAGGACGATATACACTGAATAGCATTGTATTACGTGCTATTTTTATTCAGCCTACGGCAAGTTTCAAAATTACCAATAACTTTGGTATTGGTGTAGGTGTAAGCTATGCGATTGGTGGGGTAAATTTAAAAAGAAATGTAGGTTTCCCATCATTAGCTCCTGATGCGAGTGCAGAATTAGATGGTAGTGCGAATGGTTTAGGTTTTAGTGCAGGTGTGTACTACCAACCTATCAAACAATTATCTTTGGGTATCACTTACCGTTCACAAGTAGATATGAAAATTGAAGAAGGTACTATCAATATCTCTAATATTCCTGCTTTCTTGAGCAATACTAGTGGTACTGCATTTCTATTGCCTTCTACTTCATTCAAATCTGCGTTGCCATTACCGGGTAGTGTAGCTTTTGGTGCAACGGTATATGCTACAGATAAATTGACCTTAGCTGGTGAATTAACTTATACAGCGTGGAGTGCCTACGACTCTTTGCGTTTCGACTACAAAGATAGCAAAACAACCAATCCTGCTAACCAATTGACTAATACTCGTTCACCACGTAACTATAACGACAATTTGTTGTTCCGTGTAGGTGCAAGTTACAAAGTAACAGAGGCTATCACAGCAAGAGCTGGTTATGCGTATGGTATTACACCTGTACCTAATGGTTCTATGACTCCAGAAACTCCAGATGCAGACCGTAGCAACTATTTCTTAGGTTTGGGTTACAAAATGGGTGCATTGTCATTTGATGCAGCCTTGCAGTTAGTAGATGTAAGCAAACGTACAGATACTAGTAAAGAAAACGGTTTGAGTGGTACATATAAAACCAATGCAACTGTTATAGCCATAGGGGTAGGTTATGAATTCTAATATATTACCTCTTTTTACCACAGATTTATTTACTCAAAACACAATTTAGCATATGAAATATTCAACAATTTATAAACCATTAGTAGCAGCATTGGTGGCGGGCATCGCAGTAAGTTGTACGCCAACGATTGATGAGCCAACATTGTCTGGTGGGCAAGCAAGTTTTACAAAATATGTAGCTATTGGTAACTCTCTTACAGCTGGTTACGCAGACGGTGGCGTATATAGAGAAGGGCAGTTGAACTCCTACCCTAACTTATTGGCACAGCAGTTTAAGAAAGTAGGTGGTGGTGATTTTATCCAACCATTGTACACAGAGGCAGCTGCTAATGGTACAGGCTATTTGAAAATGACAGGTTTTGACGCACAAGGAAGTCCCGTTTTAGTACCCGTAACAACAGGTTTAGGTGTGGTAGGGTTGCAGGGCAGCACTCCATTATATCAAAAGTTTACAGGTGCTAACCAAAATTTAGGTGTACCGGGTATTCGTATAGAAAATATTTTAAGCACAGAGTACGGTGATAAAACGAAGGCTAACTTCAATGCGAATTATGAAAGATTATTGAGTGATGGTAGCACAACCTCTTATTTGGATTATGTAAAGACACAATTAGCTGGTGCAACTTTCTATACTTGTTGGTTAGGTAATAATGATGCTTTAGGTTATGCAACTACGGGAGGAGTTACACCTCTTACACCACAAGGCACATTTACTACTAACTATACACAGTTAGTAACAGTACTAAAGTCCGTAACAGGTGCTAAGGGTGTTATAGCTAATGTTCCAAATGTAACCTCTGTACCATTTTTGAATACAGTTACTTTTGCTGCGGTATCTCCACAATTAGCCTTAGCAAGAGCTGGAGTAAAGGCTGCGGTACAAGATGGCTTACCTGATGCTATTAAAAATAATGCTCAATTAGTGGGAATTATTAATGCAGAAATAGACAAAGTTATGGATAGTGTGTACATTGCCTTGCCCGATGGCAGACCTATTGGGGCAAGAGCTACAGATTTATTTACATTGACATCAAGAACAGCATTAGGCTCAGTAAATAGAACATCACCATCTTTGTTACCTATGCCTACTGGTTTCCCTATCCCTGCTATTCCTATTCCATTCCCTAAAGGTTTTTCAAGATTAAATCCTTTAGACCACCCATTGGTATTAGACAGATTTGAGGTAACAAGAGCAAATGCTGCGGTAACAGGTTACAATAATACTATTGCTCAATTAGCTGCTGCTAATAATATTCCTGTATTGAACGTAAATGCTGTTTTTGACGAAATCCGTACAAAAGGTCGTAACATTAATGGTGTAGTATTAAGTGCATCTTATATTTCTGGTGGTTTGTTCTCATTAGACGGCGTACACCCAACTCCTCGTGGTTATGCGGTAATTGCTAATGAATTCATTAACTTAATCAACAGAACGTATGGTGCTACAGTGCCAACAGTCGACCCATTGTCTTACAATGGTGTAATGATTAAGCCATAGTGTAGAACAAGTAATATTTTACCTAAACACCTTGTAGTTTTACAAGGTGTTTTTTTATTGTGAGGTAAGAAGTATATTTGCCTTTAGGTGCAATATTGCTTATTAAGCTATTCGTCTAAAGGCAAATATACGTTTAGTTCATGTCATTACTTACAAAAACAAAAAAGGCATCTTTCTAAAGATGCCTTTTTACTAATTATTATTGTTAGAGCTTAGTCAGCTACTACTTTGAAAGGGATTTCTTTCTTCACTTCTTTATGTAAGTCTAAAATAGCTACATATTCGCCTAAGAATTTTACTTCGCCTCTGAAAGCAATTTTTCTTCTTTCCACTTCAAAGCCTTTTTCTTTCAAAGCCTCTGCTATTTGCGTAGTGGTAACAGCACCGAAGATTTTGCCTGTTTCACCTGCCTTAGCGTGGATTTCTAATGCCAAGCTGCCAATGTTATCAGCCAATGCTTGAGCATCTTTCTTAATTTTGTCTGCTTTGTGGGCAGCTTGTTTTCTATTTTCCTCAA
>CANGYA010000288.1 GCA_947457925.1 Cytophagales bacterium
ATTATGGGCTTTGCGGTGTATGTAACTTACTCTAAACACTTGCACATTGGTTTGGCTTTCCCGAATACGTATTTTGCTAATTTGAACCCGAAAGGGCAGTTTTCTAACATGGACACTGTAACCAAAGAAGTGCAATCTATGTTGGGTGTACCTGTAACGGTAGAAGTACCCGAAAGTACAGACGGACAAGTGGGACGTTTCGGGGCGAAAGATGTGCAAGATTTGACTTGGAAAAACCTTATGGATGCGTACTCTTGTACGGAGTGTGGACGTTGTACGGCTTCTTGCCCTGCGAATTTGACAGGTAAAAAACTGTCGCCTCGCAAAATTATGATGGCAACCAGAGATAGAATGGAGGATATAGGCAACAACGTAAAACTACATGGCGAAGGGTATGATGATGGCAAATCGTTGTACGGTGATTATATCAGCAAAGAAGAATTGTTGGCGTGTACGACTTGTAATGCCTGTGTAGATGCCTGTCCTATCAATATCAACCCGTTGGAAATTATCGTAGAGTTGCGTAGATATGCTGCGATGGAGGAGTCGAGTATGCCTGCTTCGTGGAATATGATGTCTGCCAATATAGAAAACAACGGTGCACCTTGGGCTTTCCCAACGTCTGACCGTTTCAATTGGGCAACGGAACTAATGGATAAAGGTTAATTTATTTTTTTAATAGTAAATAATAATTTAAGGCTTGCATTGATTGGTGCAAGCCTTGTTTTTTATGATTACTGTTATTTAATTCTCAGTGCAAATTTCACTAAGATTGGGGGTTAGAGTTTGGCGGAAATCCATTGTTGGAAACTATATCACCTCAAGATGTTTTCTTTGCATAGGATTTTACAGTATCATACTCCATAGCACCCACTACACCAGAGTTCTTTATTGACGAATAAGGATTTTGTATGTGGTGTGATTAAGTTAGACATAGATTAATCAAGTAACTATTTGCAATCATAAAGCTGTATCAATCTTTAATCATTTGATAAGCCTTGATAGAAGAGATATTTTGTTCTATTAAAGCATTGATAGATATTAAGGCTATGTCCATTGAAACAATACTTGTAAAAATCATTTCCCTTACCATATCTTCATTTGGAAGTAATGTGCCATGATATAAACTAACCCTATATCTTAGTTCTCCACTATCATAGTTCATTTCAAAATTACCCAAAAACCTACCAAAGTTTAATCTTGTTATCAACTCACTCATTACGTTCCTTTTATCATTTGGAATTTCAGTAGGGTAGATAGCAAAAAAAATAAACCTATTTTCATCTTTGATAGTATCTGCAATACATTTAAAATTTCCATTTTCACCAGCTATTCCAAAAGTAATAGTTTGGTTACTTTGTAATTCTACATATTGCCAATTATTTGAATTAAGAAAATTAATAACTTGTTGAAACATAGGTATTTGAAAGTTTTTTTGAATACTTAGGCATACTATTACTTTGTGAAATTACACTTGATTTTAAATAGTTAGTGGGTATATATTGGCTTTTTTTATCGTGAAGACTACGGACAAAATCAGTTAATTTGTCTAATGCAAGACAATCAATTTCATCAAAAAATATATTTTCCGAAGGTTGATATGCTTTACTTAATTTCTCTTTATGCAAAATAGCTACATTTTGCCATTCCCAATCTCTATCAATGTCTATGACAATGCAATTAGGAGTTCCTCTAAAAAATATATCACTAAGGGATAGTTTTCGTTGTAAAAACAAATTCAGCTTATAGGTACTACAAGAATATACTAACCATCTATTATAGGTAGTATCTCTATCTATCCATTGAAAAAAATAAAGCTCCCCATTATACTTATGCTTGAATAAAGTCAATAGAGGACTTTCAATATGTATAATATCTACAATCCTTTCAAAAAGTTGTTTAAATACTATATTATTACTGCGGTTTTTAAACGATAAACTTTCCATGTTTGTCTATTATTTTTGTAATATTAACAATTGTTTCTATTAAATCAGTTCCAATGTATTCATGCAATGTTAAATGTCCTTGCTTATTCAAATCGCCTATTACTCCATGAGTAATTTTTAAGTCTAATAGGGCTATACTATCTCCCTTGCCTTCAATAAAATCTTCATGTGATAATCCACCTTTCATCAAATAAAGTTTTTTATACTTAGCAAGTGCATTTTCAAATGTATTAAATACAGATAAACCATAACTTTTGCACATATCATCTGTTTTATCAAATCCCATTGGAGGATATTTTAACAAATTTAAGGGCAGGAAACTTTTATTTATAGCATTCTCATTAACCCAACGAAATACTTGAAAGTTAGTTTCAGCATAACTTTTGGGAGGACAATCGGGATATTCTTGTAAATATTTTTGATATTTGAAGACTTTTGACATACTGAGAAAACAAGTTTTCTTTTCTATTTTGCAAAATACAGAAAAAATAATTACAATAAAATTCTACAAAGTTTTTTACTTTAAACAGCCTAAGTTGAGGGTTTGGGTAGATTTAGGTTTTATTGGCATAGAAAAAACACTTGTGAATGGAGATATTTTGATTGCTCATAAGAAAAAGAAAAATATAACATTAGAGGTTATTAAAGTAGATTAATTTTCTTATAATATTGATTATCAATTAGTTACAGACTAATAAAAACCTACCTTAATAACCTGTATCAAGTGATTTTCAAAAATTTGAGAACCAGCAATTTGCAAGGCAAAGGCTTGTCGTTGAACACGCAATTGGAGCAATGAAAAGATGTTATATTTTACGACATGAAAATAGAATGAAAAACCGCATTAAAATCTAAAATTGGATTTAGCTACGGAAATATGTGCTACTCTGTGAAACTTTAGGCGTACATTTAAGGTAAAAAATTTAATTGTATAAAACTAAATGAATAGAGTAAGTCTAATATAGAAAGATTATTGAAAGAGCTTAAAGCCCAAAGACTATGTTTCTTGCGATGACCTACAATATGCAACCATTAATTGCTTAAAGCTGAAGGGTAAAAATCGTATTATTAAATTCTCAAAATATTGTTAATTAACTTTTTAGAGGTACTTAATATCCTATATTTGCACCAGAAAAATCTACTACAGAGATGACTTACGAAGAAGCAAAAGAAAAATATGAGTTGGTCGTAGGCTTAGAAGTACACGCCCAAATGCTGACGCAAAGCAAGGCGTATTCGTCTGATTCCGCAGAGTTTGGTGGTTTGCCCAACACCAATATTAGTGTCATTACCTTAGCACACCCCGGTACACTGCCGAAATTCAACAAAAAAGTAGCTGAATATGCTATTAAAATGGGTTTGGCGTGTCATTGCAATATTACAGAGTACAATGTTTTTGATAGAAAAAACTACTTCTATCCCGACCTTCCGAAAGGCTACCAAATTACGCAAGACAAAACGCCAATTTGTAAAGGAGGTTACATCACCATTAAAACCAAACAAGGCGAAGAAAAACAGGTGCATCTCAACCGTATTCACATGGAAGAAGATGCGGGCAAGTCTATGCACTTGGCAGAAGAAACAGATACGTTGGTAGATTTGAACCGAGCTGGTGTGCCGTTGATAGAGATTGTTTCTGAACCCGATATTCGTGAGCCAGAAGATGCCTATGCTTACCTGACAGAGGTGCGTAAATTGGTGCGTTACTTAGATATTTGTGATGGTAACATGGAAGAAGGCAGTTTGCGTTGTGATGCCAACATTTCTATTCGCCCACACGGAAGCACACATTTAGGCAAAAAAGTAGAAGTAAAAAACATGAACTCTATTCGTAACGTACAACGTGCCATAGAACATGAATTCATGCGTCAGGTAGAATTGACAGAAAAAGGTGAAAGTTTTGTGTCTGAAACTCGTATGTTTGATGCCACTACAGGCAATACATACAGTTTGCGTACTAAAGAGGATTTGAACGACTACCGTTATTTCCCCGAACCCGACCTTACGCCGTTCATTGTTACGCAAGATTATTTGGCTACAGTAAAATCTACGATGCCTGCATTGCCTAACGAACTGAAAACCAAGTTTATAGAACAATACGGTTTGCCAGAATATGACGCAATGGTTTTGACAGATACCAAAGAAATTGCCTTGTATTTTGAGGAATTGTGCCAAGTAACGAACAACTATAAGGCAGCTTCTAACTGGATGATGGGACCCATTAAGTCGTATCTCAACGAATTGACACTGCACGTTAGCGAATTTGCCTTGAAACCTGCCCAAATTGCAGAAATTATTGCGTTGGTAGAAACAGGCAAGTTGAGTTTTGCTACGGCTTCGCAAAAGTTGTTCCCGCAATTCATAGAAAAACCGCAACAAACGGCAGCAGCTTTGGCACAAAGTTTAGATTTAGTACAAGACAGCAGTGATGACCTTATTAAACCGTTGATTACGGCAGCCTTAGCCAAATTCCCCGATAAAATTAAGGAATATAAAAACGGCAAAACAGGCTTATTGGGCTTGTTTGTAGGCGAAGTAATGAAAGCCAGCAAAGGCAAAGCAGACCCTAAAAAGGTAAATGAGTTGGTAGTGGCAGAGTTGGAAAAATAAATAACGACTGTAGAACGGACTTTAGTCTGTTTGGGTATGCTATAAAAAACAATGCTATTTGCACAAAGAAGATGTTAGTGTCGTGCTATGAATTGTTATACGTAGTCTTCAAGAAGCTCTATAAAGATGACATCTTTCTAAAAGATGTCATCTTTATAGAGCTTCTTGAAGACAATCAAACTTATTTCTTTGAAAAAAATTAGTTTCACTATAAGTTTTTAAA
>CANGYA010000289.1 GCA_947457925.1 Cytophagales bacterium
TTATTGACTACTGTATATTTGATGACTTCTACACTTACCAAAATGCCTATAACAGCACTTACCAACAAATAAGGGTTAAGGATTTTAGCCTGTAACAAGGTTTCAAAAAAACTGTAGCTACTTATGGCACTTGCGACCTGTGCCAAAAACGCAAAACAGAAGGCTGTATAAAACAAAGCCCTGTAACTCTCAAAAAAATTGGTTTCTGAAAGTTCCTTAACAAACTGCCTTTGGGCTTGCTCTGCTGCAAACTCTTTGTAAGTGTGGTTATTGGTATTTTCCAACTTTTCCACTATATTTGTTGTTGTCATTGTCGTATTCGTTTTAAGATTTTGCGGTGTTATCATTGTCGTATTTGTTTTAAGATGTTGCGGTTTTGGCGGTTTTCGCAACGGTTAAATTTGGTAGTTTACCTTTGCAGATTTAGTTTAGAGTACGACCCTTGTAAGTAATAAGACAAAATAAAAGTATATTTTTGTGTATGCGAAAAATTATTGTTAGCGAAGAATCAAAATCCTTATTAAAAGAAGTTTCTCAAACCAGCTTAAGCCCTGTTTTTAAACAACGTGCTGAGTGCATTTTATTGGCATCAAATTTAGGTTTAATAGCTCCTGAATTGGCAAAACATTTTGAAGTAACCCCAAAAACTATTTATCATTGGTTTAATCTTTGGGAAAAAGAAGGTCTTGAAGGTCTCAAACATAAGCAAGGTCAGGGTTGCAAGAAAAAATTAGGGACTATCAGCAAAGATGACTTAAAAAATCTTTTAGCTGCCAATAGCCAAAATCTCAAAGAGGTTTTATCTATTTTAAGCTCAAAATATCAAATTGAGGTATCAAAAAAGACTTTGATACGCTTTTTAAAAACATAGTGGTTATACTTGGCGCAGGGTACGTAAAAGTGTCAAAAGCAAACGAGACGAAGCATTATTTGCATTGGCTAGTGAAAAATTAGATGTTTTATCTAATTTAGCTAAAGAAAATTACATTGATTTATGTTTTTATGATGAGAGTCATTTTGGTTTAGTGCCTATTGTACCTTATGCTTGGCAGGAAAAAGGAGCCACGCTTGAATTACCCAGTTTTAGGGGAAAATACATCAATGTTGCGGGTTTTTATCAAACAAATAATCAACGTAAACTGTACTTGTTTGAACAAGAAACGATTAATGCGGCTAAATTAGTGGGCATTTTTGATGATTTTGCTAAAAATATTACTCAAAAAACAGTAGTTGTTTTAGACAATGCACCAATTCATAAAAGTAAATTATTCCAAAGTAAAATAGAACAATGGGAAAAAGAAAATGATTTATTCGCAACGGCGAACCGTTCTATTTTTTATTCCGCCTTACAGTCCTGAATTAAATCTGATAGAAATATTTTGGAGAATGATTAAGTATAAGTGGCTATCTTTTAGTGCTTATGACTCTTTTGAAAACCTTAAAAAAGAGCTTCAAAAAATCAATGAAAATCAAAATGAAAAATATAACATTAATTTTGTCTAATTACTTATTTGGTAGGTATCAAAAAATGATTGATTGTGATTGACAATGAATAACTTAGTTACCAAATAGAGCTAACGCAAAACCACAACCAAAAAAATTATGAATGGTCAATTACGAATTACGCCACAACAACATAATTCGTAATTGACCATTCGTAGTTGTTGACCATTCGTAATTAAACTAAATCCTTATTTTAATGAAAAAAAACAACCGTTTAAAGATGTGTAAAAACCACCAATAATACAATTTTTTTAGGCTGCCTTTGGCGTTTTTGTGCTTACCAAAGGCAATGTTACCAAGTATTTGCCTATAACAACTCACCGCCCCAACAACACAAAAGAACTCCAAAAATAAGGGTGAGCAAACTTCTTGCCTCGTATCAGTTGCAGTTTGGCGTTTCGCAGGGCTTCGTTGTAGCTGTAGTCGCTGTTCAGGGCTTCTTTGTAAAAACCTGTCATCAGTTCCATAGTCGCATCATCTGCCACCTTCCAAAAACTCACCACTATATTCTGTATGCCCACAAACAACAAAGGACGAGTAAGCCCAATAATGCCTTCGCCTTTTGTTATTTTGCCCAAACCCGTTTGGCACGCCGACAAAATACAGAGTTGGGGCTTGCGTTGAAACTGCCAATTATAAATTTCGGCTGCATAACAAATCCCGTCTGTGTTTTTCGTAGGGTCTGCCGACAAAATAATGCGTGATTTTTCGGGGTACTCCTCATTCACTTCGCCATGTGTCGCAAAATGCAAAATGTCTGCCTCCGTAACGGCACTGCTGCCCAAAATGCTTTCTTGGGCTTTTTCTTGTAAAAAAATATTGGGCTGAATAGCATTTTCATTGCACAATTCGGCAATGGTTTGCACTTCGGTTGCGGTGTTTTTGAGGGTCGCCATTTTCATCGCCTCAAAATGCACAGGGGCTATCAACGCAGCCGACTGTATTTGTGATTTTTGTTGGGCGGGGTTGCGTAGGCGTTGGTACAGTAAGGTATGCGAATAGGCGTAGCTAAAATAACTCTTGTTTAGCAAATACGGCAACTGCGAAAAATCTACGCCATTGGCAGTCGGTTGCACCTTTTCGGCTAACAAAGCCTCAAAAGGAATGATGCCCAAACGTCCATCGGGAATACAAATGTAGTTTTTGTTGTGAAGGTTAAACGGAAAAAGCTGTTTTTTCAACAAATACGCCACACTCAAATACTCTTTGGTGGCTTTATACAACATAGAATTCCGCAAAATCGTAATCCATTTTTGCAGGTCTGCCTCCAAAGGCACATTATACACCGCCAAATTTTGTTCACTGACCTTAAAAACATACAATCTTTTGCTTCTTTCGGCTATAAAATAGCTGACAACTTCGGTGTTACTGTCCAACAGTCCTTGTAAGTCTTGCACCGTTGCCGTTTTCACATTAAATTTCAAATCATAGTAGGCTGGATATTTTTTTTCCAATTCCTTAATAAAATTGTCATAACTTTGGTTCAAATCAAACAATTTGTTGCGAACAGCCTGTTCGTTTTGCCCTTTTTCGCCTAATTTCTGTTCATAAAAAGCTATTTCTACTTTCAAATTTTTCTCTTGTTCCAAAACCGCAGGTGGCAAACCCGCAAATTCTTTGGCGTTGGCATCAGAAATAGCATTTAACAGCACCGCAGACTTACTTTTTTCTGCAAAATCAAACGCCAACTGTTCGTATTTTTTGCGTGCTAATGTTACCTCTGCCAAATGCAAACACAACTGAATCGCATCTTCATACACTTCCGCAGCCGTAGCCCCCAGAGCCAGTTTGTCGTTTTTATTACTGCTCAATCGTCTTAGATGTGCTATCAATTCATCGCAGCGTTGCAAACACGCCAAAGCCAGTTTAATGTCCCGCAATTTCAAGGTTTTTGAAAAGTGCAGTTCCTCAAAAATCTTTGCTTTGAGCAACAAAGACGACAAAAAAATGGTCGGGTTGTAATTATTCGCAATGTTAGGGTTGTTACGAATATCTGCATCATCAAAATCTAAACTATTGGCTATCAAGGCTTTTTGACAAAAAACAGCAGCTTTGTCATAACTTTTTTGTCCCAAATACACCGTAGCCATTTGGTTGTATGTATTGGCTATTTCGGGGTGTTTTGTGCCGTAGTTTTTTTCATAAATTTTCAGGGCTTTGTCAAAAAGCTGCAAAGTTTTTTCGTTTTGCCCCATTGCTTTATAGACTTGTGCCATACTATTGTACGTAAAAGCCTCGTTGGGGTGTTCTTCACCATACACCGCCTTGCGAATTTGCAGGGCTTTTTCCAAATTTTCCAAAGCTATTTCATATTGCAACTGCCCCAACTGTATCAAGGCTATATTCGTATAGGCATTGGCAATGGTAGCGTGGTTTTCAGGGTACACTTTTTGATAAATGGCAAGGGCTTTTTCGTAGTAAGAAAGTGCCGTAAAAGGCTGACTTTGAGCATATACCAGTCCTATATCGTTGTAAGAAGCTGCCACCTCTGCATGATTTTCTTGGAACAACTCTTGGCGAATGGTCAATGATTTTTGCAAATGGGCTAAGGCTTCTTCATTATTGCCAATGTTCCAAAACAAAATTCCCAAATGACTGTAACAGTCTGCCGTAGGTTCGGCTTTTTCGCCAATACTTTTTTTATATAAATCCAATGCTTTTTGAAACTGCTCTACCGCCAAATCATTCCGCCCTTTGTACAAAAAACTATTGCCAATCAAACTATGCGTATGTGCTTGTGCTTCTTGTGCGTCTTTGGGTAGTGTGGCTAAACTTGCTTCGGCTGTTTGAACGGCATTGTCGTAGTCGTTTTTGTTAAAATACTCCTGTGCCTTCGCAAATTGCGTTTTCCATGTTGTTGGGGCTTGTGCCAACGCCACCAACACGAAAAAATAACAGCAACAGCTCAAAAAAATGGTTTTCATACGCAGTAGGTTTGTTTGTGCCAAATAATTTAGTCCTAAGTTATTTAAAAAGATGAATATTAAAGAATGAAAGGCGAAAAACTTACATTACCTATTATTTTTTCTCTCCAAAGAACTTGAATAACAAACAAAACTGTTTAGCCTTAAACAGTCTTGTTTTATTACAACATAACACCAAATTTTACTATCTTTGACTATACAAAATTTAGCTATTATGACAGATAAATATATTAATCCGTTCACAGATTTTGGCTTTAAAAAGATTTTTGGCGAAGAAGCCAACAAAGATTTATTGCTTGACTTTATACAAACCCTATTGCCCGAAAAGAAA
>CANGYA010000290.1 GCA_947457925.1 Cytophagales bacterium
AAGATGTAATCTTTCTAAAAGATTACATCTTTATAGGGTTTCTTGGACACTACATATAACAATTCATAGCACGACACTAGTATTTAAACTTTCTAAATCTTCAAAGACTTAGAAAGTTTTTCTTTTTCAAAGGCATAGCTTTAAAGATGCTACTGCAAACAAAAACACCTCTGTTTTAGTATATTTGCTAATTCATATTATTCATTTTAATTGTGTATTAGCATTTATGAACACTTCTATCCATACTATTCAAGCAAAAGATTATACATACCACCTTCCAGACGAAAGAATTGCCAAATTTCCATTGGAGAAAAGAGATGAATCTAAACTTTTAGTGTATCAACAAGGCGAAATTCGTCATAGCCAATTCAAATACATAGACCAAGAATTAGACAATACTTATACGCTGTTTTTCAATAATACCAAAGTCATTCCCGCCAGATTATTGTTTAGAAAAGATACAGGTGGCGTTATTGAGTTATTTTTATTGAACCCAACTTCGCCTACGCACTTTGTCAATCAAGTCATGTTACAAACACAACCTTGTGTATGGGCTTGTATCATTGGTGGACTAAAAAAATGGAAAGATGGGCAGCTACTTACTCGTGAGGTAGTAATTGATAATCACACAGTTAGCTTACAAGCTGAATTATTAGACAGACAAGAGCAGTTGGTACGTTTTTCATGGAATAACAACCAAGTAAATTTTGCTACGTTAATAGCAGCCATTGGCAGTATTCCCTTGCCTCCTTATCTTAAACGTGAGGTGGTGGAAAAAGACAAAGACCAATACCAAACTGTTTATTCTAAACACGAAGGAGCTGTGGCAGCCCCCACCGCAGGCTTGCACTTTACAGAAGAAGTATTGGCAAAGCTCAAAGCCAAAGGCATTACAGAAGACTTTTTGACTTTGCACGTAGCTGGTGGCACTTTTCAACCTTTGCGGACAGACCAAGTAACCGCACACCAAATGCACGCAGAACAAGTGATTATCTCGAAAGAAAACATTAAAACCTTGCTCAATGCCAACAAAATAGCTTGTGTAGGCACTACTTCTGTGCGGAGCTTAGAAAGTTTGTTTTGGTTTGGGGTGAAAGTGTGGGAGTTGCAACAAAAAAATGATTTTTCGCTGCAAACTTTTTGGGTAGAAAAGCTACAACCGTATCAATATAGCCCTGAAAATACGCCAACTCGTGCAACAGTTTTCAGGGCTTTGTGGGACTACATGGAAAGACACCAATTAGATAATTTGGTGGGAGAAACCGAAATTATGATAGTGCCTTCGTACCCGTACCAATGTTGTGATGCACTGATAACCAATTTTCACCAACCCGACACTACGCTTATTCTCTTAGTGGCTGCATTTGTGGGTGAAGACTGGCGAAAAATCTACCAAGCTGCCTTAGACAATGACTACAGATTTTTGAGTTATGGCGACTCGTCTTTGTTGTTTGGTCAGAAACAATGATAGAAAAATGTTTGTAAGTCATAAGACAAAATACAAGACTAAGAACAACAAGGGCAATAAAAAGAAAGGCAAAAGTAAAAAAAGCATACGCAAATCTGAAGATTTGAAAAACAAAAAGTGCTGAGAGAACGGCTGAAGCCTAACTCTCAGCACAAAAGCTACAATGCTAAAATTTCTTGTTCTGTGAGTCCTGTTATTTTGGCAATCTGAGCAGTAGTAAAACCTTCTGATTTCATTTTTAGGGCTATTTCTATTTTTTCCTCCTCTATCCCCATTTTTTCGCCCTTCTCTATCCCCATTTTTTCACCCTCTACCAAACCCTCTTTGAAGGAGGTTTTAAGAGAAGCCATAAAATCTAAATAATTCTTTTCACTATCTCGGTAGGCTTGCAACTGTTTGGGGTCGTAACTTGCAATGGAGGCAACCTTGAACAACTTAGTAAAAATTTCTTCTTGCAAGGCAGCAGGAAGTTCATCTAATCTTGAGAGGTTTTTTAAGACATATAGCCATTTGTCAAAATGACTGTGGCAGTCTGATAAATTCTTTTCAAATTTTTTGATTTCTATAAATAAAAAACGTAATTTTTCATAAAAAACTTTTTGTGTCGGTCTGTCTATCAACCAAACATCATGCAGCAATTTGTCGGGCTGGAGGTGGTCAAACACAAAATCCATGATAGCTACAGAATACACAGGGCTGAGTTTATAGCTCCAGTCGCCTTTAATGGCTTGTTCTTGAATGGGAAAAGTGATATAATACAAACTACGGTCTTTGAAATAATCTTGTTTGGCTCTTTGCATTTCTACAATAAACTTTTCGCCTTTGTCGGTTTCGCAGTAGAGGTCAAAAATGGCTTTCCTATCCAACTCCGTAGTCCCCAAATGCTCACTTTTGAGGTAAGTAAGGTCAATGATTTTGCCTTTGTCTGTCAATAATTCATTCAAAAAGTCTATCAATAAATCTTTGTTGGCTTCTTCGCCAAAGATTTTCTTAAAACCAAAATCAGTAAAGGGATTAATGTATTTTTCGGCTATCATATTGCAAAAAAGATTTAAACAAAGATAGCCAAAAAATAATACTAAGCAAATCAATACAAGCCGAAAACTAACAACCAGCCCTCGCAAAAAGTGAGAGTAGAACGGCGATACTGTAAAACTTTGAAATAGGCATAGCAGCAGTAAAATACACGCAAATCTGAAGATTTGCAACGGTGCTACTTTTCGCTAAAAAATGCTGAGAGTACGGCTTAAGCCTAACTTTAAGCACAGCTCAAGACTAAGCACAATGGGCTTGCAAACTTTTTTTAAGCTGAATAAGTAAGTTACTTCAATTTTCTTTCATAAGAAGTCCAATAAATAAAGTCATTAGAAATAGCTAATTCTCTAATTTTTATTATCTTGCTTGCCAAATGACAACCCACTAATGTACTGGCTGCTTAGATATGGCTTTTTAGTATATGCTTGTTTATGTTTTTTTGTAGCTAATGCCCAAGAGGAAGACGACACCCAACAAAGTAACCAACCTAAATTTAAGGTGGTGAAATGGTCTAAACTAACGGAGTGTCAGGGCAAAGGCACAAAATTTGAAACAGGTTATGTAACCTCTCCGCAAGCGGGGTGGGTAACTGTGGTCATTTTTTTCCAACGGTATGACGGTACATGGCTCAAAAAACAATACCAACGAGATGGCAGTGGATATATCCAACTGAACGTAACAGATTGTGATTTTACAGGCAACCATTACGCCTATGTTTGTTATGAAAAAGATGCAGCCTGCCATTTCCCTACCGAAGAAGAAGTAAGCAAACAACACCAAGAAAGTTCGCAATTACCACGTTTTAAAATTACAAAAAAGACCAAGAAAGCAGATTGTAACGGTGTAATATTTGAGGAAGGCTATGTATATTCGCCAACCGGAAAGACCGTAGAAGTATCTATTTATATGGAGAAAAAAGACGGCACTTGGCGTAAAAAACACTACACTTATTGCGGTACAGGCAACTTGGAACTCAATATTATAGACTGTGAACTCACAGGCAACTACAAAGTGAGTGTGCAATACATGGAGTAAGTGCTGGTGCATAATTATTAATTAACGTAAGTTGCGTAGTGCCTACCTGTAGAACGGACTTTAGTCCGTTTTTGGGTGTTTCCTATGAAAAAATTTATTTTTATAGGAAAAAATCCTCGTTTTCATTGCTAAAAACGGACTAAAGTCCGTTCTACAGGTACTACGCAACTTGCGTTAATTAGTAAATTTTTAATTAAAAATTCCTTGTAAATAAAATAGTCTAAACTAAACTGTTATTACTCCTTAGCTTATTTGCCCATATTTTCAGCTATAGCTAATGTAATATTTTAGCTTCTTTTGCAAAAAAACTGCTGCCACTTTCTCCCTCCTTTCTGTAGATTCCAAAAATTATTGTTAATAAAAAACTGTTTTTACTTAGTTTTCCAAAAAACTTCGTAAAATTAGGTAGCTTTTAGCAATTTACTTTAATTTCTTAGTACAATGATAAAATTTTTATGTGAAGTCTATTTCCGCATGGCTGGCTGGAAATTGGTGGGTGAAATGCCTCCCAACATAGACAAGTGCGTCATGGTGGCTGCCCCACACACCTCTAATTGGGATTACCCCCTGACAATGGGGGCATTTAGCCTGATGAAAGTACCACTACATTTTCTGGGTAAAAAAGAACTGTTTTTTTTTCCTTTGGGGATTATCATGCGAAGCACAGGAGGCATTGCGGTAGATAGAAGTAAACGCAATAACTTGGTAGAATACATGACTTCGCTGTTCGAGGAGTATGATAGATTGGCTTTGGTGATTCCGCCAGAGGGTACTCGCAGCAAAGTAGCCGAATGGAAAACAGGCTTTTATCGGGTGGCTTTAGCTGCCAAAGTGCCTATAGCTTTGGGTTATTTGGACTATGACAAAAAGCACGCAGGCGTATTAGGGCTGTTTTATCCTACGGGAGATTTGGAAAAAGATTTACCTGCTATCAAGGCTTATTATAAGGACGTAGCTCCTAAGCACAAAGATAAATGGTAAAATTTGACCTATAAGGTTTCATAGTGTCGTGCCGTAAATTGTTATACTTAGTATTCAAGAAGTTCTCTAAAGATGTCATCTTTTGAAAAGATGACATCTTTAGAGAACTTCTTGAATACTATCAACTTTTTTCTCTGAAAGAAATT
>CANGYA010000291.1 GCA_947457925.1 Cytophagales bacterium
AAGGTAGGTTTAAAAATTCCATATACCATCATAACAAGTCAAAAAAAAGACGCAACAAATTTCGTTCTTCAACAAGCATCAATCACTAAAGCTATTTCAGAGGCATTATTTCTTTTTACAGAAAACGAAGAGATTAAGAATTATACGCATGAAATAGAGAATATTGATTTATTGCAACTAAATGATACTTTTTTCCCTTCTTTATTGCAATCTAAGGTCATAAAAAAATACGAACTTAGAATTTTCTATTTGAATGGCTCTTGTTACACTATGGCTATTTTTTCACAACAAGATAACCTCACTCAAACTGATTTTAGAAACTACAATTACGAAAAGCCTAATAGAAATGTCCCTTATCAATTACCAAAAAACATAGAACAAAAGATTAAAAAGCTAATGAAACTATGTAATCTTAATACAGGTTCTATTGATATGGCTGTTTCTAATAAGGGAGAGTACATATTTTTTGAAATTAATCCTGTTGGACAATTTGGTATGGTATCACTTCCTTGTAATTATCACTTAGAGAAAAAAATTATTAACTATCTTCAACTTATCTAAATTTATGAAAAAAGCCTTAGAGGTTTTAAACTCATTTAAGACAAATAATTATCCAATAAATTTTCTTTACCTGACTGTTCAACAGTCTGATAAGGAATTTAATAAAATGGTATATGTTGAAAAATATAAAAATAATACTTTTACACAAATAGCTACTAAGCCAATAAGTAAAATTATTAAGCCTTTTAAAAATGATAAATAAACAATTATATTTTCGCTTATTCTCTAATTGTATTCTGGTTAAAGGTTACAATAGAAGTGCAGTTTGTGATTTAACAAGGGGTAATTTAGTTTTAATACCTAATGACTTGCATGATATTTTATTTGAAAATAAGAATTCAAAGATAATAGAGATATATAATCAGTATGGAGAGGAAAATGCAATTATTATTGATAGCTATTTTGAACTCTTATTAGCTAACGAACTTATTTTTATCTGTACAAAAAAAGAACTAAATCACTTTCCTGAATTAGATTTATCTTATTATCATCCTTCTACTATCACTAATGCTATCTTAGATTTTAATTCTAATAGTAATTATGATTATAAAAAAATTATTCAACAGTTAGATGAACTTGGTTGTAAGAATATCCAACTAAGATATTTTCATACTCCAACTATAGAACAATTACATAGTACTTTATTATTACTTGAGGGTAGTGGAATTATTGGTATTGAGTTATATGTGAAGTACACTAATTTGCTAAACGAAGAATTTTATTTAGATTTGGTTAGGAAGTACCTAAGAATAAACATATTAGTCATTCATTCTGCACCCAAAACATCTATACTTGAATTTGACTTATCAGAAATCACTTTTACAGAACAAGTTATTACTGATAATACACATTGTGGCATAATTTCCCCTTCCTATTTCTCTATCAACATCAAAACTTTTACAGAAGCACAACAACACAATAGCTGCCTAAACCGCAAAATATCTATTGACGTAAACGGAGATATAAAAAACTGTCCTTCTTTGCCACAGTCCTACGGCAATATAGCTACTACCTCTTTGCATGAGGCATTACTACAACAAAACTTCAAAGATTTGTGGTACATCAATAAAGACCAAATAAAGGTCTGCCAAGACTGTGAGTTTCGGTATGTATGCACAGATTGTCGGGCTTTTATTAGTAATCCTGAAGATAAGTTTTCTAAACCAAGTAAGTGTAACTATAACCCTTATACGGCAGAATGGGAAGATAGTAATGTAATTGTTAATTAACGTAAGTTGCGTAGTGCCTACTGTAGAACGGACTTTAGTCCGTTTTTGGTAATTTCTGTAAAAAATTGTCTTTGTAAGAAGAAAAATTCTCTCTTTCATTGCTACAAACGGACTAAAGTCCGTTCTACAGATACGCAACTTACGTTAATTAGTAAATTTTTAATGAAAAATTATTGTTAGTATTGTGCCTTAAAGTATAGAAGAACTAACATTTTTTTGAGAAATGTTAGTTCTAAAAAATTTTGTATAACAATTCATAGCACACTCTATAAGTAATTCATTACCAAATTATTAGCCTATTTTTTGTTGTAGAAAATAGAATCAACTGATTTGTATTTACTACTTAGCTATAAAGAATTACTTGAAAAAGCCAAAACGGTTGCTACGCCAAATTTTTTCTACTAAATTTGCCAAAAAAGCAATTTGATACCAATGGAATATAATCCGTCTAACATAGAAGCCAAATGGCAAGAACTTTGGCAAAAAAAACAACTTTACAAGGTTGAAATTGACCGAAACAAACCCAAATATTATGTGTTGGATATGTTTCCGTATCCTTCGGGGGCGGGGCTGCACGTAGGACACCCCTTAGGCTACATTGCCTCAGACATCATAGCTCGTTACAAAAGATTGTCGGGCTACAATGTCCTGCACCCGATGGGCTTCGATTCTTTTGGTTTACCTGCCGAACAGTACGCCATAGAAACAGGGCAACACCCTGCCGTTACGACAGAAAAAAACATTGATACATTTAAAAAACAATTATCAAAAATAGGATTTTGTTATGATTGGGACAGAGAAGTGCGTACTTCTGATGCCGATTATTACAAATGGACGCAGTGGATTTTTGGCGAATTGTTCAACAGTTGGTACAATAACAAGACAAATAAGGCAGAACATATTGATACCTTGATAGCTGAATTTGAAAAAAATGGCAATCAAAACGTATCGGCTGCCTGTGATGAAGATACGCCCTTATTTACGGCTGCGGATTGGAAAAATTGGACTAAAAAACAACAATCTGATACTTTACTCAAGTACCGTTTGACGTACTTGGCAGATGCCTTTGTAAATTGGTGTCCTGCATTGGGTACGGTATTAGCCAATGACGAGGTGAAAGATGGTGTTTCTGAACGTGGCGGACACCCCGTAGAACGGAAAAGAATGCGTCAGTGGATGATGCGTATTACTGCCTACGCAGAAAGATTATTGACTGATTTGGACACGATAGACTGGTCGGAGTCTATTAAAGAAGTACAAAGAAACTGGATTGGTAAGAGTTTAGGGGCGGAAGTTACGTTTCAAGTAGCCCCATTTGGGGGTGCTAAGCTCCCCTCTCCAAATGGAGAGGGGCAGGGGGGTGAGGTGGGGCTAACCGTCTTTACCACCCGCATAGACACTATTTTTGGAGTAACCTACTTGGCTATTGCCCCAGAACACGAATTAGTGCCACAACTTACTACGCCAGCACAACGCCAAGCCGTAGAAGAATACGTAGAAAAAGCCAAAAACCGCAGCGAAAGGGACAGAATGAGTGATGTAAAAACCGTTTCGGGGGTGTTTACAGGCTCTTATGTCATCAATCCGTTTAATGGCGAACAAGTGCCTGTTTGGATTGCAGATTACGTATTGGCGGGCTACGGTACGGGTGTCGTAATGGCTGTGCCAAGTTCTGATGACAGAGATTTTCGTTTTGCCAAACACTTCGATTTACCAATTATTTGCGTAATAGAAAATACAGAGGAGTTGGAAAACCCTACGGAAGTGAAAAAGGGCAAAATGATTAATTCAGGCTTTTTGAATGGTTTGGATACGGAGGCAGCTATTAAAAAGGCTATTGAATTTGTAGAAACAAAGGGCATTGGCAAGGCGAAGATTAACTACAAAATGCGTGATGCGGTGTTTAGTCGCCAACGGTATTGGGGTGAACCTGTGCCTGTGTTTTTTGATGAACAAGACGTACCTAATTTATTGGATAACAGTCAATTACCTTTGTTATTACCACAAATTGACCAATACAAACCAACAGAAACAGGTGAGCCACCATTGGGCAGGGCTACTACTTGGAAACACGAAGGCAAGTATGAATACGAACTAAGCACGATGCCGGGTTGGGCGGGTTCTTCTTGGTATTGGTTGCGTTACATGGACAATAAAAACAACGAGAGTTTTGTGTCTAAAGAAGCCGAAAACTATTGGCAAGACGTGGATTTATACATGGGCGGTGCGGAACATGGCACAGGACACTTGTTGTATAGCCGTTTTTGGAACAAAGTGCTGTTTGATAGAGGCTATGTGTCTGCACCAGAGCCTTTCAAGAAGTTGATTAATCAAGGTATGATACAAGGCAGGTCAAACTATATTTACAAACTCAAAGACGAGCATAAATTTGTTTCTTTTGGTTTGAAAGACAAATATAATGACATTGTTGAGTTGCACGTTGATGTAAATATTGTAGAAAATGATGTGTTGGATTTGGAGGCATTTAAAAAATGGCGACCTGAATATGCAGATGCCGAATTTGAAACAGAAGACGGTAAGTATGTTTGCGGTTGGTCTGTCGAAAAAATGTCAAAACGGTGGTACAATGTCGTAAACCCTGATGACGTAGTAGCCAAATACAGTGCAGATACTTTGCGTTTGTACGAAATGTTTTTAGGTCCTTTGGAACTTTCTAAACCTTGGAGTACGCAGGGCATAGACGGCACACACAAGTTTTTGCGTAAGTTGTGGCGTTTGTTCTATGACGACAAAGGCACTTGGCGAGTAGTAAACGAGGCAGCCAACAAAGACGAATTGAAGACTTTGCACAAAA
>CANGYA010000292.1 GCA_947457925.1 Cytophagales bacterium
GCCGATTTAATAGCCAATTCGTTTTGCGTAGTTGCCCTTGAGGTAATTCTTTCAAGGTCTTTGTAATATTGGTTGATGCGAGAGATAGACATTTTCAGTAGATTTTTTAGATAAGCAATTAGCTATCACGAATTACGCAATTTTTTTAAGTAATTATCAATTTTTTAATCAAAATTATTGGGGGCTTTCGTGCCTTGTAAAAAATACAAGTCTGTAGGGTTGAACATGGCAAATGCTGTATTTTTTCACCATAAAAACAAAACAGCTTGGCAGTAAGGTATCCACCGCCAAGCTGTTCTGTTTTAGGTATTTCTTCTTACTTCACCTTCAATAATTGCTCATATTTACTGAAATGCTCAAGGGCTTTTTGCAGCTCGTCATCTTCCTGCCCTATAATTCGGTAAAAGGCATCTTCATTGCTCCAAATACTGCGGGCTATCAAGGCTTTGAGTTGGTTTTTGAGGAATTTTTTAGACGTATTGTAGTCCTTTTCGTTGAAAGCAACACCGTTTTTAGCCCCAAACTGAATAAACTGTTTCATTTCTTCTTCAGACAACTGAAACTGGCTCACATACACCATTGGCATCATTTGTTGTAGCCTTTTGCGGTGCGTATTGGCATATTGCATCGCATATTCCCGCACCAAATTTTCGGCATAGAGTTTACTCAAATACGGTGTAAGGTACGCCGTATCTTGGGCTATAAAAATGTCGGGCATGATACCACCACCGCCATATACTGTACGCCCTTTGGTGGTTTTGTAACGCAAATGTTCATCAAATTTGATACTGTCCGCATAATACAACTCACCGTGTTTGTACCTATTTTCCATTTCGGCTTGGTAACTTTTGCTGTCGCCATGCTCATATTTTTTCTGAATACTCCGACCACTTGGCGTATAGTAACGAGAAATCGTAATTCTTAGCTCCGAACTGTCGTTGAGGGTTACAGGTTTTTGTACCAAGCCTTTTCCAAAAGACCTCCGCCCCACTATCAAAGCCCTGTCTTGGTCTTGCAATGCTCCTGCCACAATTTCGGAGGCAGACGCACTGCCCTCGTCTATCAAAACCATGACTTTTCCTTTCTCGAAACGACCTGCTCCAGTCGCAAATTCTTTGCTATTAAATCTATCTTCTTTGCCTTCTGTATAAACAATCAACTGTTGATTAGGCAAAAATTCATCTACAATTTTGGTACAAGCCGACAAATAGCCTCCGGGGTTATCTCTCAAATCTAAAACAAGTTGGGTCATGCCTTGCGACAATAGTTTTTCCAGACCAGAAGCAAATTCATCATACGTTTTTGCTCCAAAACGACTAATTTTGATATAGCCCGTTTCTTTATTAAGCAGATAACAAGCATCAACGGTATAAGTAGGAATGTGTTTGCGAGTAACCGTAAAGTACATTTGTGCTTTGCTGTTACCCCTAATCACACCCAAACGGACAGCAGAGCCTGCCTTTCCGCGTAGTTTTTTGAATACGTCTTTGTTAGACAACTTCGTGGCTACAATACTTTCGCCATCTACAGACACAATTTTATCGCCACTTTGCAGCCCCACTTCCTCCGAAGGGCTGTTGGGCATGGGGGCTATGACCACCAAGGTATCTTTGAAAATATTAAACTCGATGCCGATACCCTCAAAATCTCCCTCCAAAGGGGCATTCGAGAGTTTAACATCACTGGCAGGAATGTAAATGGTGTGAGGGTCTAACTCCTCCAACATCTTTTTGATACCTACTTCGGCTACTTTGTTCATATCTACCGTATCTACATAATAGTCTTCTATGTAGCCAAAAATCTCCTTAAACTTCATCGTAAGCACCGTACCCTTCGCTACGTGCTGCGAGCCAAACAAAGTAGAACCAATATACATACCTACACTCACCGAAATAGCAATGATGATAGGCAAACGACTATAGGCTATAAAAAAGTTAGTTTTAGAGGTATTGGTGGAGGGTGCTTGGTTAGTAGCTACGGTGTCGTCAGGTTGTATGTCTGATGGGAAGTGCATAGTAAAGAAAAGTAGTTAGTAAAGAAACTCTAAATGTATAATAAGGTTTTTAATGGCTAATTTTTTTGCTTCGGGTAATGACAAAGAGGTGTTTTGACAAGTATAATTTGTTGATATAGTAACAAAAATGCACTGCCTTTGTTATGTAATTTTTAAGTCATTTTTGAAATATTTTTTATCTATTCATTTGATAAACAAGCACTTACTATTATTATTTTTTATTTAGGACAAAAATTTTATACAAATTTACACAAAATTAAGCTATTTTACGCATACTTTATCACTTTAGGGCATAAAGTATGTAGTTTTAACGACAATTTTTCATAAAATACCATTCCACAGAGTCAGGTTGTGCCAAAATTTGGTAAAAATCCTGCACATATCGTTGGGCTTTGGCTTGGCGGTGGGGCTGGTGGTAGGGCAAAGACTTCCACAAAGAATCTATGGAAGGGCGTAACTGCCTAAATTTTTCGATAACCAACGCCATTTCTGCCTCACTTTGGCAGTAACCTCGATACACTCTTTCTGTAACCGAAGTCGTAGGCAAATTAGAGTCTGTACCTGCGTAGGGTGCGTCTATCAGTCCTGCAAAATCAAAATCGTAGGGTATCGGCAAATACTCTTGGTGGGCAGTTCGCAAAACGTCTATGTTGTGCTGGTTGCTTACAGACCAATCTGTATTGCCTACCAAGAACTGAAAAACCGCCATTTGTGTAGCCACAAAACTATTGCATTGTAGGTACTGTATCGTATCTTTTTGTTGCAGCCATTCAGCTTGTAATCTTTTTGCCATTTGGGGCGAAGATTCTATGAAAAAAGCCAATTTTTGCGTACTTTTTTCAGGCTGTTCGGAGTCTTGGTAGTTCATCAAAAGCAACCGAGTGCGAATACTTTGCGGAGTAACAAGGTTATAGGTTTGGTAAATGCCGTATTCTTCTACCAAAAACTGTTCGTACAAACTATCTTGCTGTTGGCAGTGCGTAACTAACCGCAATTTGTCATAGCCCTCGAAGGGCGTTTGGGCGGTGGTAGTGGTATCAAAGTTGATTTGGAGAGGCGGGAAGTTGCAATTTTCGGGGTTGCGTCTAAAATTTCCTCTTGTTTTGACCTTGATTTTTATTTTTTTGCCTTGCCAAATCAACAAAGCCTCATGCCATTGGCGTTGTTCACCTACATCTTTAATTACTTTTTCTAAGGGCATTTGCAAGGTAACTGATAGAACAGTGGTGCTTGCAAACAAACTTTCTACCTTGTTTTGAGGCACTTCTGTAGTTTTTTTTGGCGAACAAGCCACAAAAAAACAAAAGCATAGTGTATATTTTAGAATTATTTTAAACATCTTTACGAAGTAGCATATAAACAAAATTATATAAAACTATGAACAATCTATTGCGTTGGTCTTATTTAGTCCTATTTTTATTTTTTGCGTGTAAATCCTCGCAAGAAGTGGCAAAGCAAAATATTGACGAAAAAATGAATGCCTTTTTTGTGGCATTGGAAAAGCAAGATTTTGAGGCAGCCAAAAAATTAGTTACACCCAACACCCAAAAAGTGCTGGAAGTGGTGATGGCAGATGCCAAAAAGTACAAAGAATTTAACGACAAACCTCAAACAGTAAAGATTGAAATTGTAGAACGGACTATTTTAGAGAAATCTGCGGACTATAAAATTAAAATTTTTGTTGGCGAAAAAGTACGTGAACAAGTCATTCATTGTGTCTATGAAAATGAAGTGTGGTACTTAGATTGTCCCGAAGACCGTATCAGTATCTTCCGTTATGTCGTTTTTTACAATACTTTTGATACTATTTTGGTACTTTACAAGAAAAAGTATGAAGTACGCACTACAATCATAGAAGTTGAAAAAACGCATACACATTCGCACAAAAAGAGTAAAAAGAAAAGCAAAAAGAGAACAAAACCCAGACGAGATTAAACAAAAACCCAAGCCATTTGTGTAGGCTTGTTTTTTTTATACAGTAGGCAGAAAATAAATCTCTTATTTCTTTAAACCTTTCAATTTTATCCACGTCAAAGTAAGGAAACTTTTGACATAATGTATAGAAAACTTTTTTTTGTTTCAACCATCATTTTTGGAGGTGTAATTTTTTCGCAATGTTCCAAAGACGACACCACACAAACACAAGTCGTGAATACGGCTGTTTTGCAAGCTACTTTTGGTAGCAACATAGACCTTAAAAACTTGGCAAAGTATGCCAATCAAACCATTCCTAACTATATTACCAAAGACAATACTGCGGGCAATAAAATTACAGATGCCAAAGCCACATTAGGCAGGGTCTTGTTTTATGACAAAAGTTTGAGCATAGACAACACTGTAGCTTGTGCAAGTTGCCACCGCCAAGAGGCAGCCTTTGGCGATACGGAAATTGCCAGCAAAGGCGTAAGTGGCGGACTTACAGGCAGACATTCTATGCGATTGATTAACAGCCGTTTTAGACGAGAAGTCAAGTTTTTTTGGGACGAAAGAGCAGCTTCTTTGGAAGCCC
>CANGYA010000293.1 GCA_947457925.1 Cytophagales bacterium
ATAGTGAAACTAATTTTTTTCAAAGAAATAAGTTTGATTGTCTTCAAGAAGCTCTATAAAGATGACATCTTTTAGAAAGATGTCATCTTTATAGAGCTTCTTGAAGACTACGTATAACAATTCATAGCACGACACTACAAAAGATTACACCTTTTTTATTCACATAGCACTACACAACTCACGTTACTTATATCATTTTCCTTAATGCAGCTAATTTTAAAATTCCTGCCACACTGATAGCATCTGTAATTTCGCCCCGCAATACCATTTGTACGACCTCTTTAAAAGGGAGTTTTTTAATTTTCAAATCCTCCGTATCTTCAAAAGCTGTTTCCCCTGCCGTAAGTTGCTCGGCTACAAATACATAGCCCACTTCATCTGTTACAGAGTTAGAGGTGTGCAGTTTCATGAGCATTGTCCAAGAGGCAGCCGTAAAACCTGTTTCTTCTTGTAGTTCTCTTTGGGCAGCAGCTAAAGGTGTATGTTCTTTTTTGCCCCCACCCATAGGAATTTCCCACGAGTATTCGCCCAAAGTATAACGAAACTGCCCAATTAGCCAAGTATTTTCGTCTTCGTCCAAAGGAATAATGCCAATGGCTATATTTTTAAAACTCACCACGCCATAAATACCATTGCCACCATTAGGGTTAATGACTTCTTCATGGCGGACTTGTATCCAAGGATTATCGTAAATGACTTTGCTGGTAAGAGTTTTCCAAAATTTTTTCATGGGTGCAAAATAGAGAAATTGTATTTTTATCAAACTCTGCAAGAAGTTAAAGCCCTTGCAGAGTTTAAAAACTAATTTATTGTTAGTTTCAAATAAATAAGCCCTAAGCACAAATTAGTTAAGACTATTTTTTGCAATAAAAAAATCAATTAATTGATAACCAATTATTTAGAATAATTTTTAATTAAAAATTTACTAATTAATCATTGTGCGTCAGCACCTAAAAGGCTTTCAAACTAATGTCCATACTCTTAAAAGAGTGCGTCAAAGCCCCCAAAGAAATATAATCTACACCTGTAGCAGCTACTTCGGCTATTTGGTCTATGGTAATACCTCCAGAAGCCTCTATTTCACATTGTCCGTTAATAAGTTGTACTGCCTCTGTCATTTCTGCCACATTCATATTGTCCAACATAATGACATCTACACTGCCTACAGCTAAGGCTTCTTGCACCTCACGCAAATTTCGGGTTTCTACCTCTATGCGTAGTTTTCTGCCTGTGCTTTGCAAATAGTTTTTGGTAGCCGTAACCGCCTCACGTATGCCTCCAGCGTAATCTACGTGGTTGTCTTTCAACATAATCATGTCGAACAAGCCGAAACGGTGGTTTGTACCGCCACCAATTTGCACCGCCCATTTTTCCATAATCCTGAAATTCGGGGTAGTCTTTCGAGTATCTAAAATCTTGGTTTTTGTGCCTTTGGTTTGTTGTACGGCTTGGTGGGTCAATGTAGCTATACCACTCATGCGTTGCATACAGTTGAGTACCAACCTTTCGGCAGTTAGAATAGACCTTGCGTTGCCTTCTACGGTTAGTCCAATGTCGCCATATTTTACGCTATCGCCATCTTTTAGTAAAATATTGACTTTGAGGTCTTTATCTGCTTTATGAAAAATTTTTTCAGCCATTGCCAAGCCTGCAATAACGCCTTCGCCCTTGATAATCAAACGGGCTTTGCGTTGGGTATGGGCTGGAATAGCCGACAACGAAGAATGGTCGCCATCTCCTACATCTTCTCTAAAAGCCGACTCAATGAATTGGTCTATGGCTTCGGGGGTCAAATAATTATATTTCATTACCAATCTCCTGCGGTTTTATTGTAAATATCTAAGTAAATACGTTTGAAAATGTCATCAACCAATTCTCTTTCTACTTGCTGCAAAGTCTGATTGGCATTGAAATCTGCAAACTGCGAAAACGGCACATCAAAGTCTTTAGTGTTGTCTTTGCTATTCGTAAATTGTACTTTTACGGTAATGGTAAGGCGTTGTTGCCCTGCAATTTGTTGAATACCACCTTGTTGGGCAGTAGGAGCTACAGGTTCTACTTTGTACTCTGTAATTGTGCCTTCCAATAGAAAATCCCCGTTGTCATTGATAAGAGCCAAACGGCTGTTTCGTTGGAAAAACTCTTTTACGCCTTCTGTAAACTGAATAGCTAAGTTGGCAGGTCCCGAAGCTGCATCACTGTAAAAATTTCTTACGGTTAAAGTTTTGACATCTGGCGGAATAGATGCACCATTAAACGAAAACAAGGGACTTCTGGCACAGTTGCTTAAAGACAACGAACACAATAGACCTAAAGTATAAACGAGGAATTGACGAGTACGCATCATAAAATATGTTTTAAACTGTAGAACGGACTTTAGTCCGTTTTAAGATGAAAAGCAAACGGACTAAAGTCCGTTCTACAGAAAATTATCTTGATATAGTAAATTAATGGGTGGTAAAATTCGTGTTTTCTGCCCGCAAATCCAATGTAGTGTACGATAAAAAAGGTTAAATCGTATTGATGTTTTTTTTGTCAAAACTTTTTTGTCATTCAAAAACTCCGTACTTTTGTACCATTGCCGCCGTAGTTCAATGGATAGAATAGAAGTTTCCTAAACTTTTGATATGGGTTCGATTCCCGTCGGTGGTACAAAAACACAACTCCCTTCGTCTTTAGGCAAAGGGAGTTGTGTTTTTGTATATATCATTTGTTAAACCGCCAAAAAAGCAATCTTATTCATTTGTAGTTTTCTTTACCAAAGTACCAGCATTTTGGGCAGACTGAATAGCATGGAAAACATAGTAGCCCGTTAGCCACAAAGCACTTACTATCAATAAAAAGTATAGGGCTTGTATAGCAAAATGCGTAATAGCTTGGTACGGCTCTAAACTATCCAAATACTTGCTTTTATCTAAAAGCACTTGGTTACTGTATTCAATACCGTATAAATCTATATTTTTGTAATTATAGTATTGATAAAAGAGTGAGAGAGGTTTAGTTTTAGCTATTTTCTCCTCATATTCATCTTGCCGTATAAAGATTGTAACGGGTTCACTGGTAGGAATAGCTATTAATTCTTGTATTTTTTGGCTTTCAAAATAACCTGCTGCTATATCAGCCATTTGAAAAGAAAAATCGGGATATTTTTCTAACTTTAGCTCAATATTATTACTGCCTTTTCCTTTTCTCTTTCCTTCTTTCTCTTTTTGCACAATCATAATTCTTGTTGCCAAATTCCCTTGTACCTCCACTAAATTTCCGTTTTGTACTGTTTCTTTGTTATAAGTATTTTGGTGGCTAACAGAACACCCCATAAAACAGCAAAAAAAGAAGAAATAAAATATTGAAGTCCAAGAACTTGTATAGTTTATGCTATTAGTGCTTACATGACCCGTACATTGTAATCGTAAGTCTTTTTCGAGGGCTATTTTTATTTCTTCATAGTTAGCATACAACCAAACTGGAATTTCATATTGCAGATGTTTGTTCGTGTATAAAATAATATACTCTATTGTTTTATTTTTTTGCTTGTCTTCAGTAAATCCTTCCTTATAAGCCACAATATCTACGGCTGCTATTTGATATTTTTTCCCAAAGCCACGAAATGTAATGCCTTCTGTTGAGATTTCTATTTCCTGAAACAAGTAATGTACCCTGAAAATAAATACCAAAGCAAGAAAAATGATGCAAAGTAGTATCAATAAAGCAACAAGTTCTTTACCAAGTAAGATTGCAAGTATAGCCACAGGTATCACAAGTACACCTAAAATGGCGAATAGACTAATAAAAATAGTGTAAAAAATAGATTTTTTTGGTATCATTTTCGATATTTCGAGAATAAATGCGAACTTTGCAAGAGGGACTTAGTAAAGTAAGCCTAAAGTATTTAAAATTAAAAACAGTATAAACAATTATTTCCGTTCACATGAAAAAATTGATGATTGCGTTGTTGGCGTGCTTTATTTTCGCTGCAATGCCTACTTACGCACAACATACAGCTTTGAAAATAGGCTACACCAATGCAGATGAAATTTTGCAAGCTCTACCAGAGGCAACTACAATTAGAGATGAGTTAAAAAAATACAATACTCAATTAGAAACTCAATTAAAGAGTATGACAGACGAGTATGAAAAGAAATTGGAAGATTACAAAGCTAAAATTGATGCTCTTGCTCCTGCCGTAAAACAAGCTAAAGAAAAAGAATTAATCACTTTGCAACAACAAATTAGTGAGTTTCAACAAAAAGCCAATGAAGATTTGCAAAAGAAACAAGTAGAATTACTTGAGCCTGTTTACAATAAAATCAATAAGGCTATCGAAGACATTGCAAAGGCAGAACATTATTCACACATTTTCAATACGTCTATCAACGGTTTGCCTATTTTGGTATATGCTACCGAAGAGTCGGACATTACAAACAAAGTAATCACTAAATTAGGTGGTACTGTTCCTAAGAAAACAGAAACGAAGCCTAC
>CANGYA010000294.1 GCA_947457925.1 Cytophagales bacterium
AAATTAAAATAATTATTGTATATATAGGAATTATTTATTTATTTTGAACAGTTTTTAATTAAAAACGTAATCATTATGAGCAACCTACCTAAAAATCTTATTGTCAAAATAGCAGAAGAAGTCCACAGTGGTTTAGCTGTTTTTGTGCATAAACAAACCCACGAATTAGCTACGTATGTGGCAGATGAAGGGTACTTAGTACCAGAAGATGTTGATTATCAAAAAGTACAACAAAACCCTAATGACTATTTTCAAATTAAGGCAATGGATAGCAACGAAGCCTATAGCTTGCGTGAAAAATTTATTGAAACAGTAACAGATAAGGCATTACAAGAAGATTTGAAAAGTTGTTTGAAAAGTAATGATGAGTTTCAAAACTTCAAACATCATGTACGCAATAGTGAGTACGAACAGCAATGGTTTGATTTTGAGGCAAATGCACAAATAGAATATGTGCAGTGGCAATTAAAGACGTTAAGCAGCAACTAACATTCGTATTTATCGAAATAAAAAAACTCCCTTCCCTTTTCATCTCTCACAACTTGCGAAATGAAAAGAGAAGGGAAAAATGATTGCTACTTACAACAATCTCACATTTCCAAACCATCTTCCTCTAATTCTAATTTCCTTTTTTTTGCTTGTTCTGCGTACCATTTTTCCCACTTCTTGCGACCCAACCAATAGTACAAAGGCGGAATGACAAAGGGTGTGAGTAACAATGTAGTCGTAAGTCCGCCAATAATTACCGTTGCCAAAGGACGTTGCACATCTGAACCGATACCTGCTGACCTTGCGGCGGGCAACAAGCCGATAATGGCTACAAACAACATCATCAAAATAGGGCGAAATTCGTGCAAAGACGCATGGATAATTAGTTCTTTAAAGTTTGTTTCGTGGGCTTGCAACTTAGCTCGGTTGTAGGCAGATACCAACAATACGCCTGCCATTACAGACACGCCAAACAGCGAAACAAAGCCTACACCTGCCGATACGTTGAAATTATACCCCCTAAACAACAAAGCTGCCACGCCACCCAACACCGCAAAAGGCACACACAACAGCGTAACCAAAGTGTCTTGTAGATTGCGGTACAATACAAACAACAGCACCGCCACCAAAACAAAGGTTATCGGAATCACCAAGCCTAACCGTTTGCCTGCTCTTTCTAAGTTCTCGAACTGTCCGCCATAAATGAGGTGATAGCCTTTGGGTAGTTGAATAGATTTGCCTATTTTTTCTTGACATTCTTTCACAAAACTGCCTTGGTCTCTGCCTCTTACATTGCTACGCACCGCAATCAACCTTTTTCCGTCCAGACGAGTAATATTCGTTTGCCCATCTATCAGCGTAATTTTAGCTAATTGCGACATCGGGATACGTGCATCTGTGGGCGTAGGCACTAACATATTTTGGATAGCATCTATATTATCTCTGTATTTGGGCAAGAAACGGACTTTGAGGTCGTGTTTTTTAGCCCCATCATACACCGTACCAATGACTTTGCCACCTATCGCCGCCTCAATCATCAGTTGTATATCACTGACATTGATGCCGTAACGTGCAGCATTTTCTCTATTAATTTCTATACTCAACTGCGTTTGTATGCCTTCTTGTTCTATACTCACTTCACTTGCCCCTCTCACTCCTTTTACTATAGTTACGATACTGTCCGCCATTTTCCGCATTTTGATAAGGTCATCGCCTACTATAGAAATTGCCAAATCTGCTGCACTCCCCGTAACTACTTCGTTTACTTGGTCTATAATAGGTTGCCCAAAAGAAAAATATGCTCCTGGTATAGCAGTTTCCAACTCTCTTTTAAGGGTACGAATTAGCTCTTGTTTAGTGGTATCTTTTACCCACAAACCATAATCTTTCAATTCTATCAATACTTCTGTGCGGTTACTTGCAAAAGGGTCTGTACCGTCATCATTGCGTCCTGTTTGGGTAATTACATTCTTGATTTGGACATGGCGAGCTACGATTTGGCGTATCAGTGGGGCATATTTCGCATTTTCTTGGATAGACACCCCCGAAGGCAAGAAACAACGAGCAAAGATAGAACCCTCGTCCAATTCGGGCAGAAATTCTGTACCAATACGCGGAATTAGCACACTGAAAATGGCTATTACCACAGCCATACTTAAACCAACAGCCCATTGAGGAAATTTGAGTAAAAAGTATAAATTTTTTTGATAAGCTATTTCTGTCCAATGCAATAAATAGTTTTTAACTTCTTTTCTTTCTTTTTTGTAATGGTTTTGGTAGGCATAACTTACGAGAACAGGGACAGTAGTTAAGGCACAAATTAACGCACCAATAACAGCAAAAGACAAGGTATATGCCATAGGCGAAAACAATTTACCCTCTACTCTTTGTAGGGTAAATAGGGGCAAATACGCCAAGACAATAATCATAACTGTAAAGAAAATTTCATTACCAATTTCTTTAGCTGCTTGTTCACTGATTTTCACTACACCTGCCTCTTTCTCTACGCCACTTGCCTCTTTGATACGCCGAACAATGGCTGCTGCCATGACACAAGCTCCATCTACGATAATACCGAAGTCAATAGCTCCCAAAGACAATAAATTGGCAGGAATGCCCGAAAATTTCATAAGCAAAAACGCAAATAGCAAAGAAACAGGAATAGTTACGGCTACAATAATGGCAGTGCGTACACTCACCAAAAAAAACATGAGGACGGCAATCACAATGATTAAACCTTCTGTAAGAGTATGCGAAACCGTAACTAAGGTGTAATCTACCAAATTGGCTCGGTTATAAAGTACCCGAATCGTAACACCTGCGGGCAATTCATTTTCTTCTAATTCTGTAATTTTTTCTTTTACCCTGTGCAAAACTTCCGACACATTTTCGCCTCTCCGCAGCAAAACAATGCCTTCTGTCCCTGAATTTACATCTAATTTTTCATCGGGTACGGCATAGCCCAAGACACCCGAAGGCGGCGGCGGTGCTATTTCTACTTCTGCTACGTCTTTCAAATAAATAGGCACGCCGTTTACTGCCTTAATCACGATAGTTTCTATATCCATCGCACTTTTAATAGCCCCAATACCTCTTACAGCAAACCCCTGTCCGCCACGTTGGATAATATTTCCGCCTGTGTTGTGGTTATTTTCTTCTACAGACTCTATCAATTCTTTCATGTCTATATCATATCTTTTCAACAATTCGGGGCTTGTTAAGATATGAAACTCTTTGATAGGACCTCCAAAGGGGCTAATGTCTGCCACACCTTGCACTTGCAACAAATTAGGTTTAATAACCCAGTCGTGCAAAGTCCGAATGTCCATAGGGGTATAGTTAATCGGGGCTTCTACGACATAACGAAACACCTCGCCCACAGGCGTAGTCAAAGGTCCTAATTCGGGGGCAACTTCTTCGGGCAGTTCGGCACTTGCCAGCTTTTCATTGACCACTTGCCGAGCATAAAAGTCATCTACCCCTTCGGCAAAAGTAAGTTGGATAGTAGAAAGCCCAAAAATAGTTCTTGACCTTTTGGAAATGACAAAAGGTACAGAGTTTAAGGCTCTTTCTATAGGTATAGTTACTTGTTGCTCCACTTCTTCGGCTGCCCTCCCGTCATACTTCGTAATAATTAGCACGTTAGTATCCGAAATGTCGGGGTATGCCTCTATTTGCAGTTGGGTGTAAGCAGAGTAGCCCGCCAAGCATAACACAATGGTAGCTACCAAAACTACCCAACGGTAGGTCATGGAAAAGGTAATTAGTTTTGCAATCATTTTTTTAAAATTACGAATTAGAAATTACGAATTACGAATTTTACTTTCTCTAATGGCTAATTCATTAGAGTTTATGAATAATTCCTTAATACTCTCCCCAGCAGGCAGAGCTGTTAAGTTCTCTCGTTTTGCCCCCACCCCAGCCTTCCCCCACAGGGAGGGAGCTTGACTAACAATGAGTTACAAACTCCCCTCCCTGCGGGGAGGGGGCGGGAGTGGGGCTATAGCAAAAAATTATTCATATTCAGATTGCCCACCTATAGCTTCTTCTATATTTGCACCAATAGAAGTGCCTGCTCGTAATAACTGTTTTGATGGTACATATTCCTTTTTTTCCTCTACCAAGTATTTATATAAGTTTACAATCCTGATAACAAAAGCATAACTTTTCTGTTGAATAACATTTTCTTTCATAAAAGTTAAAGATTAGTTACGAATTAGTAATTTATGTAAAGTATTTATAGTTAATAGTCTCCGTAATATTACTAGACAAAACTCCATAAAACTTTGAAAATGAGAGGCTTAGTTTTACTTTTAAGTTTACCAAGACAAAAAAAGTAGCTAATGCACTCTCATATTCGCCAATTTATCTCAAAAAACGTAGAAATACGCAAAAGTGTGGCAGA
>CANGYA010000295.1 GCA_947457925.1 Cytophagales bacterium
CTTAATTATCAATGCTTTACGAAAAAAGAAATACGAAGTTTGGACGAATATTCAAGCCTAAAACAAAAACAGTGAATATCTGTGTTATTCGTGTCATCTGTGTTCCTTTAAATAACTCATTATCAATGAATTACAAATCATACATTTTTGACCACAACCAAAATTTAGAGTCTAAGTAGTAAGAGCAAATTATTGATAGTAAAAAATGTAAATAATTGATAATCAATTATAGGCAATTTACCTTATTTGGGGTAGAAATTTAGCAAGAAAAATTGGAGGGGCAAATTTTGCTAAAAATGGTTTTAGTACAATATAGATTTTACATTCACCTTGCAGATATTTCCCACCCCGTAAATAGTTTATGGTGAAAACTGCTTACTTTTGCTGTACTACGTTAAAATACAAGCAATTATGTATCTCATAGATAAAAACAGCAACCAAATTACCCCTATTAATGAAAAAACTTTTTCTGAACTTGGTTTTACAGAAAGAAAGCACCTACAAGAATGGTTAGCCAAATATCCATTGGCTTTAGGTGAAGAATTATTAATAATACAAAAAGAATTTGACGGTTTTCAGGACACCAATGAGAGATTAGACCTTTTAGCTTTAGACAAACAAGGTGCATTGGTATTGATAGAAAACAAGTTAGATGATACAGGCAGAGATGTTACCTGGCAAGCTCTCAAATATGCCTCTTACTGCTCGTCGATGTCAAAAGAGCAAATCAAAGATGTTTATCAACAATATTTAGATAAACAAGCTGATAACCAAGAACTTAAAAAAGATGCTGCGGATAAACTAACAGAGTTTTTTGGAAAAGATTATGAGGAGTTGGTGCTGAACAGAATGCAAACGCAAAGGATTATGTTAGTGGCAGGAAAATTCAGAAAAGAAGTAACTTCTACAGTCCTATGGTTATCTAATTTCAAATTGCGTATGCAATGTTTCAAAGTTACACCTTTTGAACTAAATGGGCAGTTTTTTCTTACCATAGACCAAATTATCCCAACTAAAGACGCAGAGGAATACATGATTAGCATGGCAAACAAGGTGCAAGAAGAACAAAACACTCAAGAAAAAGAGGCTGCACGTTATGGTTTTAGGTTTGAACTTTGGAAAGAGATTTTAGTAAAACTACAAGGTAAAACACCTATCTTTCAAAATATTAATCCACAAAAAATTCATTACTTGTCTTCGGGAGCTGGTATGTCTGGCGTAGTATATCAAATGGTAATGACTAAAAATGTAGTTTATACGGCTTTAGTGTTTGCTCGCAATAATACAGAGGAAAATAAAACCTTGTTTAATGAAATGTTGAAAAGTAAAAAAGAAATAGAAGAACAATTTGGTAGAGAATTACAATGGTTACTAACAGAAAATAATAAAAGTAGCCGAATAGCTCATGAATTACCGAATATCAATGTATTTGATTTGGCAAACAAAGACGAAATTGTTGCATTTCTGATAGAAAATATTGTTCGGTTAGAACAAGTTTTGAGAAAACCTCTTGAAAAACTAAAAGTAACTATGAAACAACGAGTAATAGATAACAGCGAAGATGAAACACAATAGAACTTACTTGTGGCTTAGGTTATTTTAGTTAAAAATAGAATGAAGTTTGTAATACAACTTATTACCCATGCAAATTTTCCAACGCACCGTACTCCAAGAGTTTGTCGACAGACAAGACACTACCGCCATACAAGCTGCCTATGGGCTATTCAAGGCACATTTTGGTAATGCTACTATCCAACAGCATATTGTAGCTGCCAAAGAGGAACAGTACCAAGAAGGTTTTGCCAAAGACTTTTTTGTGGCGTTGTTGGGCTATACCTTGTACCCGCAGCCGAATTACAACCTGAAAACGGAGTTTAAAAACGAGGCAAACAGCAAAAAAGTTGATGTGGCAATTTTAGCTCCAAGCCCCCCAACCCCCGAAGGGGGAGCTTTAACTCCCTCCCCTTTGGGGAGGGCTGGGGTGGGGCTTACTCCCCCTTCGGGGGGTGGGGGGCTTGTCATTGGCGTAGTAGAAATGAAATCTACAAAGGTAAATGACCTACAAAGTATTGAAAGACAGGCTTTTGAGTACAAGAACAACCATGAAAAATGCCGTTATGTGATTACGACCAACTTCATCAAATTGCGGTTGTATATAGAAACGGTGTCGGCGTGGGAAGAATTTGAATTGTTTGATAAATACACAGGCGAAATTTTGGACTATGAAAATTTTGCTGTCCTCTACACCGTTTTACATTGGAGAAACATAGCCAAAGATTTGCCCCTGACCATCAAACAAAGGTCGGTGGAAAGAGAGGAGGAAATTACGCTGGAGTTTTACAAAGACTATGAGGATTTTCGGGATACGCTGTTTCTGGATATTGCAGCCCAAAACCGCCAATTCGACAAGTTTTTGTTGTTTCAGAAGACGCAAAAGTTTTTGGATAGAATTGTGTTTATCTGTTTTGCTTCGGCAAAAGGACTGTTGCCCGCCAATTTGATACGGATTATCATAGACGAGTGGGAAACTTTCAGGAAATTGGACGAATACAGACCTTTGATATACTTTTTTGTAAAATATTTTAGGTACATAGACAAAGGTTTTGAGAATGACCGTATAGAGATTTTTCCGTATAACGGTGGCTTATTTGCACCAGACGAGGTGCTTGATGTGCTAAAAGTTACGGACAACCTGCTCATGAACCAAACTCGTTACCTCAACCGCCACAACTACAACAAAGATGTAAGTATAGATGTTTTAGGACATATTTTTGAGCATAGCCTCAACGAATTAGACAAAAGAAGGGCGGAGTTGGTAGAAGAAGCCGAAAAAAGAGAACAAGGCAAACAAAGCACCAAACCCAACGGACAAAGAAAACTCGACGGGATTTTTTACACGCCTGCCTATATTACGCAATACATGATAAACGAAACGGTAGGCAAATTGTGTGAGCAAAAAAAGGCGGAACTGGACTGGGAAAACCCTACTACAGAGAAATTGGAGAGTTACAAACAGTGGCTCACTACGCTAACGGTGCTTGACCCTGCGTGTGGGAGTGGGGCATTTCTGAACCAAGCTCTTAACTTCTTTATAGCTGAATATCAGGCGGTTAGTAACTTGGCTGCTGCCTTAGAGGGCAAAAAACCCGAAAAGGTAAATGTGCATCAGATTTTAGAAAATAACTTGTACGGGGTGGACTTGAACGAGGAGAGTGTAGCCATAACGAAACTGTCTTTGTGGATAAAAACTGCCCAAATGCGACAAAAACTCAACGACCTGCAAGACAATATTAAGTGCGGTAATTCGTTGATAGATGATGAAAAATTTTACGATAATGTGCTTGACTGGCGACAAAGTTTTGATTGGCAAAAGAACTTTCCTCAAATCTTAGCCAATCGAGGTTTTACCATTATTGTAGGTAATCCGCCGTATGTAAGGCAGGAAAATATGAGTAGTAAACATAAAAAATATTACGCCAAAAGATACCCAACTGTTTATCATAGTGGGGCAGATTTGTATGTTTATTTTTATGCCAAAGCCTTAGAGTTATTACAGCCCAAAGGCACGTTGGCTTTTATTACGCCTAATAAGTGGTTTAAGACACAATACGGAGAAAATTTAAGAAAATTATTACAACCTTTTGAAATTCAAAAGATTATAGATTTTTTTGAATTACCTATTTTTACAGATGCAAGTACAGAACCGCAAATTATTATTCTAAAAAATGAACACACAGGACAAGAGTTTGATTATTTTCCTATTACCAAAGAACTTTTAGAAGGAGCTTTATTAGCTGATTTTGCTAAAAAAATGTCTAAAAAATTAGTAATTAAGAATAAAAACTTACAACCTACGGAATGGGTTTTTGCAAGCCCCAAAGCCCAAAAAATCATAGACAAAATGCAAGGCAAGACGGGTGTAAAAACTATGTCTTTAAAAGAATATACACAAGACGGAATTTATTTAGGTGTTAAAACAGCTTTAAACAAAGCCTTTATTATAGACAAAGCTACCAAAGAAAAATTGATAGCCAAAGATAAATTTAGTGCAGAGTTAATCAAACCCTATGCACAACCTAAGGCAATAAAAAAATGGCGAATAGACAATAGAGGTGAATATTTTTTCATTAATACAGGCTTTGATATAGAAATTTCAGAAGAAAACTATCCTGCTATTTACAATCATCTCAAACAGTTTGATAAAGAATTAGCTGCTCGACAAGACAAGGGCAAAAGTATTTATAATTTGCGGGCTTGTGATTATTACGATAAGTTTTCACAACCTAAGATTATTTATATTTATACGGCAGTCAATCACTATTTTTATTATGACACCGAAGGTTTTTATGTGAATAACTCTTGTTTTTTAATGTC
>CANGYA010000296.1 GCA_947457925.1 Cytophagales bacterium
GATTTTCAATATATTAAATACACAGACTAAAGTCTATGTTACAACATCTTATATTTAGTTTTAATTAAAAAGAGTGCTTTAGCACTTACAACATCTATTATGTTGAATCACTTACTCTACTTTTTTACAGGTTATCATATTAACCTCAATACCAAGCTACAGCAGCAGCATATTGCAGCAGGCGACTTGCTACAAGGCGAGGTTTGGATACGAAATTTGACTAATAAAGAAATTTTATTAAAAAATATTTGTATTGAATTGGCTACTTTGTACCAACATACGGCTAATTTTCAGGTAGATAAGGAAAAATACACCATTTTTACAGCCGAATTACGAGAAAAATTAGTGTTGAGTCCTTCGGCTACTTGCCAAATGCCTTTTGAGTTTACCGTACCGTTTTTCATGCCTATTCTTCCTGCAACGGCAATGGTCAATACCAAAATAAGCATACCACCGTTACAAGTTTATGAAGATAATGACGAGGTAATTATTTCTCCACACCCTACTATCAAGGCTATTTTTGATGTTTTTTGGCAATTAGGTTTCAAACATAGCCCTTTGAGTGGCTATATAGAGAGGCACGCCACCCAACCACTACAAATATTTTTTTTGAAACCTATCAAAGAACCTTATTTGGGAAAGTTCAAAGATATTGAAATATTTTTTGATACAGATTTTGAGCAAACTACTGTCTTTATGACTATCAACAAAATGACAAAAGGCTTGTCGGGCATGGAAAGAGAAGAAGAAAATGATAATAAAATACAATTTAGTTTAAAACATCAAGAAAATATTACTACTGAACTTTTGTCGTATTACTTAGATGCAATATTCAAATTGCTAAAATAACATTCTTGTAAAGGTTTATTCAAGCAAAGAAGTTTTTTTGTAATTTTCTGAATTAACAAAACTTTTATTACTTTGCAACTTACTGAACCCACACACCCACCCCAAAACCATGAGCATTGGCAAAACCTTATCGTATTCGGCAGGAGGACGCAGCTATGTTGTAGCTGATGTGCATGGGTGTGTCAAAACTTTACAACATCTTTTAGAAAAAAAACTACTATTTTCGAAAAAAGACCAACTTTTTTTATTAGGCGACTACATCAATAAAGGGAAAGACAGCAAAGGCGTATTGGATTATTTGATAGAACTGAAACGCAAAGGTTTTTTGATATTTCCGTTGCGAGGCAATCACGAAGAAGAACTTTTGAACAGAATGTCCCACTATTACGCATTTCAGAAGTACATTCGTGCCAACAGTTTAGAAAACTTATTAGACGAACAAGGTAAATTGGCTGCAAAATACCTGCGTTTTTTGGAAAAATTGCCTTATTATTATGAATTGCCCCAACATTTATTGGTACACGCAGGCTTTAATTTTGAAATAAGCAACCCTTACGAAGACACTAAAGCCATGTTGTGGATTCGCCAACCTGTGAACGGCTATGCACAATATACCGAAAAAACCATTATTCATGGACACCAACCTGTCCCTTTGGAGGTTATTCAACGCAGTTTGACCACCAAAAGCAAAGTAATTCCCTTAGACAATGGTTGCGTATATGCTCACCGCAAAATGTTGGACATACCCGAAGGCTATTTGGGTCGTTTGTGTGCTTTGTGCTTGGAAAATCACGAATTGTATGTGCAAGAAAATATAGATTAATGACAATTCAATGAAATTACTTACACTGTTCCGCCCCATTAATTTATTGCTGATTGTATTGACACAAAGCCTTATTGCTTTTCGTTTTTTGCCTAATTTTTATACAAATTGGTATTATTGGACTATCACGACTACCTTAGTGGCTGCTGCGGGCTATGTTATCAATGATATTTTTGATGTGGCAATAGACGCAATTAATAAACCCACCAAACAAATTGTAACCGTCATTTTACCAGTACCCAAAGCCTACCAACTGTACTTTTTGTTAAATATTGTGGCTTTTATCATTGCCTTTTTTGTGCAGTACAGTTTATTATTAGAATTAGTCGTTATTAGTTTATTACTTTATTCGTATGCACGTTGGCTCAAAAAAATGCCATTGATAGGGAATTTATTAGTGGCTTTTTTGTCTGCTTACAGTGTCATTTTTCCACTAAAAAGTATTGAAATAATTATTTGGAATAATCAATTAGAATTTTTTTGTGTTTTTGCATTTTTAGTATCTCTTTTCAGAGAAATTGTAAAAACTATTGAAGATATAGAAGGCGACAGGGCTGCACACTGTAAAACTTTGCCTATTTTGGTAGGAGAAAAAACAACTAAATTTGTTTTGTATTTTTTGATAATTGTAATGTTGAGTTTTTTGTTATATTCTTTGTACCAAAACCATAACTTTGTATTTGCTTTTTATTATGCAATTATTGGACTTTTTCTATTGTTACTAACTTACTTTACATATTATGCCCAAAACAAATCATCTTATCATCAACTTAGTCATTTGAGCAAATTACTAATGTTATTAGGCATTATAGGGTTACTAATTTAGAGATGTAATCTTTTAGAAAGATTACATCTCTAAATTTATAGAAAAAATTATACTTTAAGCCAAGCTAAGCAAATTTTTCTATCAAATTCGCCAAATCTTCGGGTGTGTCTATACAATAACTCTCCAAGTCTGTAAGTACCAATTTGATTTTATAGCCGTTTTGCACCCAACGCAACTGTTCCAAAGACTCTGCTATTTCCAAAGACGAAGGTGAAAGTTGTGTAATTTTGCTCAAAATATCAGTTCTGTACGCATACATACCCAAATGCTTGTAATAGGTTTGGTGCTGTAGCCAATCCTTTCGAGCTACTTTCTGCTGAAACGGAATCGGGAAACGGCTAAAATACAATGCCTCCCATGCCGTATTCATCGTTACGAAAACCTCACTGTTATTGTCCAATTCTTCTTGTGAAGTAGCCCTTGAAATCATAGTAGCTAACTCAACCTCTCCCCTACCCTCTATCAAAGCATTAGCCAACAAATCTATCTGTTCGGGTTGTATAAAAGGTTCATCACCCTGAATATTCAAGACATAATCAAACTTTGTATATAGTTCTTTTTCAAGGACTTGCAATGCTTCTTGGCAACGGTCAGTTCCGCTGGGGTGTGTGGCTTGTGTCATCACGACTTTGCCACCAAAATTTCTTACTTCTTTGGCTATTTCCTCGTGGTCTGTAGCCACTACAACTTGTGCCAAATGTTTTGCCTGTACGACTTGCTCGTACACTCTCCTAATCATGGTTTTTCCTTTAATATCTGCTAAAATTTTGGCAGGGAAACGGGTAGAGGCATAACGGGCAGGTATAATTCCAAGTATCTTCATCTTTTTTAGCGTAAAAAACAAAGATAACAAGAAAGATTGAGTGTAGAAAATCATCTAAATAATTGTGTAGGCAATAAATTTTTGGCATATTTGAAAATAAACAACACTACAAATTATGGCAGAAAGAAGTAGTATTTTTGATATGATTGGTCCCGTAATGATAGGACCGTCAAGTTCGCATACCGCAGGCGTAGTACGTATAGCTCGTGCAGCCATTCATATATTGGGGCATATTCCCGAAGAAGCTACCATTACTTTTTACAACTCTTTTGCCCGCACCTACGAAGGACACGGCAGCGACAGGGCTATCATAGCTGGCTTGTTGGACTACGCAACAGACGACAGCCGTATCAAAAACTCTTTTGAACACGCCAAAGAACAAGGCTTAAAATACACTTTTAAGTCCGTTGGCAATGCCTCTACGATGCACCCCAATACGATTCGTTTGGAACTGAAATACCAAGACAAAGAAGTGGAAATAGTAGGCGTAAGCAAAGGCGGCGGGGTCATCAACATAGCCGAAGTCAATGGTTTTGTAGCCAATTTTACTGCCAATCTCTACACAATGATTATACGGGCAAAAGACGTAAAAGGGACTATTGCTTTCATAGCCGAAGTCATTAGCCATGACGAGTGCAATATTGCTACTATGTCTGTATCAAGAAAAGGCAAAAATGATATTGCTTGCCATTTTATAGAAATGGACTCTCCGCTACACCCTATTACGTTGGAATATTTGCGTTGTATCCGTTGGATAGAAGAAGTAACTTATATGTCGCCTGTGAACTAAAAAAATAAGCAATTTTCTGTAGAATAGACTTTAGTTCAATGCTATTGTAAACTAAGCTAACCGTACAATGGAGGTAAACTCTGAGTGTACAACTCTATCAACAATGAAATGCTTGAGGAAGGCGAAAAAAATGATACTTTGATACAGACATTTTAAATTTGTAGAAAATTGTAATTTGTACCACAGACTTCAGTCTGTGTTGAATTAAAATCACAGACTGAAGTCTGTGGTACAAATAAATAATGTCGTTATCAAAC
>CANGYA010000297.1 GCA_947457925.1 Cytophagales bacterium
CAACAATATGTTTACAAACAGTATAATACATTGGTTTACAGTGCTTTATATTTTTTTGACTGTACCCAATCCGCAGGCACAACTGCCACACCCAACCACTTACGCAATTCCTAAACAACAAACTATGTTCAATTTTTTAAAAAAAGATTACGACAAACTATGGAAAGAAGTCGATAGTTTGGAGAACAAAGGCTTGGTAGAAAGTGCAGCGAAAAAAGTAGCTGAAATTTATGACAAAGCCAAAACTGAAAAAAATCACGACCAATTTGTAAAGTCGGTGATTTTTAAACTCAAATTTTTTGATGCCAAAGAAGATGATGCTACTGCCAAATTGATAGCACAGTTGGAAGACGAAGCCGAAAAAGCCGAATTTCCCATCAAACCTGTATTACACAGCATGATAGCGGAGTTGTATTGGAAATATTACGAGCAAAACCGTTGGAAATTTCAGAACCGTACAGAAGTTGCTACGTTTGTTCCGAAAGACATTCGCACTTGGACATTAGAAAATTTGACAGATGCAACCATTGCCCAATACAAAAAATCCTTAGAAAACACCGCCCAAAGCAAAGCAACTCAATTAGAGATTTACCACCAAATTTTGGGTGGAGATAGCAAAACTACCCCCGAAAACTTCGGCAAAGGTCGTTATCGTGAGTTACGCCCCACTTTGTACGAATTTTTGGCACATAGAGCCGTAGATTTTTTGGTGAATACAGAAGCAGCCCTCACCGCCCCTATTTACCAATACACGATAGAAGACAAAGCCTATTTTGCCCCTATTGCCGAATTTGTGAATTTAAAAATTGAGAGCAAAGACGAAAGAAGTATGTTGTATCAAGGCATGAAAATTTTGCAGGAAATTGCAAAGTTTAGAGTAGAAGCTAGCAAAACCCCACAAGGGCTTGAAGCCCTTGTGGGGTTGCCACTTGATGCGTTAATAGATTTAGATTTAAAACGTCTTGAAATAGTTAAAGAAAATTCGGTACAACCTAACAAAGAAGTTGCCTATTTGCAAGCATTGGAAACTATGCAACAAAATAGCAGTAACTCCAAGTTGAAGTATGATATTACACTGAAAATTGCCCAATATTATTTGGAAAAAGGGCAAGGCTATACAGCAGGACAAAGTGAAGAAAACCGTTGGGCTTTGAAAAAAGCTAAAACCATAGCCGAAGAAGTATTGGCAAAAGAACCTACGAATTATTTGGCAAGCTATTTCAAAAGTATCATTACTACAGCACAAAACCGCAATTTAAGCATAGAAATAGAAACGGTTACGCCTGCCCAACAAGCCCAAAGGTTTTTGATAAAATACCGTAATTTGACCTCAATTTATTGTAAAATCGTGAAAATTGACCGTAAAAAAATGGAAGATTTACAAAATGACTACAATGAAAGAGAAGACAAATTGAAGAAGTATTTACAAAGTTTGGCAGAAAAACCTGTAGCTACGTTTGATTACGACTTGCCAACAGACGAGGGAGATATGCAAGGACACTCTGTTGAAGGCAAAATAGATGCTTTACCATTTGGCACTTATGCGGTATTAGTCAGTGATGCCAAAGGTTTTGATGTGCGAAACCACGCCACCAACTACGCTATTTTTACTATTTCTAATCTAAGTTTGACTTCTAAAACAGAAAACAGTGGTGTGAAGCAGTTTTGGGTATTGCACCGCAATACAGGCAAGCCTATAGCCAATGTAGAGGCAACTTTGAGTAGTTATGAATATGATTATAGTGCAAGAAAATACGTTTACAAACTCTTGAAAAAAGTCAAAACAGATGCTAACGGTTATTTTGAAACAACGCCTAACAAAAACGGTGAAAGTTTTAGGGTAGAACTCAAAAACGAGGCAGATGAATTGACCATAGGCAATAATTTTTATGTGTCTGTTCCCTACAAAAACCCTATTCCTACCTACACCCAAACATTTTTCTTTACAGACAGGGCAATTTACAGACCTAACCAAACGATATTTTTTAAAGGTTTGGTATTGGCAAAAACGGGGGATAAAAGTGAAATTTTACGCAAACACCCCGTTACGGTTACGTTTTATGATGTGAATTACCAGAAAATCAGTGATTTGCAACTTACCACTAATGACTACGGCACTGTAAGTGGTTCATTTACAGCACCTTCGGGCAGATTAACAGGAACAATGTCTTTGTACTCGTCTGCGAATAATTACGGTGGTTATCATTACGTAAGAGTGGAAGAATACAAAAGACCAAAGTTTGAGGTTACGTATGAAAACGTAAAAGGTACTTTCAAATTGGGCGAAAAAGTAACGATAAAAGGCAAAGCACAGGCGTATTCAGGGGCAAATATAGACAATGCACAAGTAAGCTACCGAGTAGTACGGAGGGAAAGATTTCCGTTTTGGTGTTGGTGGTGGCGTTGGTGGCAGCCCCCTGTAGATTCGCCTGAAATGCAAATTACTTTTGGCAAGGCGGTAACAGATGCCAACGGTAATTTTGAGGTAACTTTTGAGGCTGTGCCAGACCTTACGATTGACAAAAAGACAAGCCCTGTGTTTGACTATGTACTAACGGCAGACATTACGGACTTGAACGGCGAAACGCAGTCGGGAGAAAAAACGGTGTCTGTAGGTTACAAATCTTTGTTAATTAATACGGACATTCCTACGCAACTGAATTTGGAAACAAAGCCTAAAGAATTTGGCGTAACTGTAGAAAATTTGAACGGAGAAACAGAGAAATTTCAAGGAAATTACACCTTTTTCCGCCTCAAAAATCCAAATTCAGCGTACAAAAATCGTCTTTGGACTGTGCCAGACAAGTTCATGTTGAACAAAGAACAGTTCCAAAAAGATTTTCCTTTTGAGGCTTACAATAATGAAGATGAACTATCGTCTTGGGAAAAAACAAGTTTGCAAAACGGCACGATTGACACCGAAAAAAGCAACAAATTGGCTTTGAATGAACTGCAAACGGGTGCGTATTTCATCAAAATTGAGGGCAAAGATGTTTTCGGAGAGCCTGTAGTCTATGAAAATTACTTTACGGTTTTTTCGCCCAAAGCAAAAGAGTTGGCTGTGCCAATGACAGATTTGTTTGTGCCTCTCAAAACGAAGTGCGAAGTAGGCGAAACAGCTCAATTTTTAGTAGGTTCTTCTTACAAAGACGTGGCGGTTCGGTATGAAGTAAGACAGGGCAGTAATGTATTGGAAGCCAAAGAGTTAGTTTTGTCCAATGAACAAAAAACTATAGAATTTGCCGTAAAAGAAGAACATAGAGGCAATATTTCTTTGCATACGTATTTTATGCGTCATGGTCGGGCTTACGAACACAACCAACTGATACAAGTGCCTTTTACCAATAAAGAATTGGCAATTAGTTTTGAAACTTTCCGTAATAAACTGCAACCCGGGGAAAAAGAAGAATGGAAAATTAAGATAAAAGGCAAACAAGGCGACAAAGTAGCTGCGGAAATGGTAGCAGCCTTGTATGATGCGTCTTTAGATGCTTTTGCCCCTAACAACTTCAATTTCAATATTTTAAGCTATTTGGGTGCTGGCAATGTTTGGGATAGTCATGGTTTTGGCTGCGCAGGCGGTACTATCTTGAATAGTTGGCAGCAAAGTAGTTTTTCACCCTTTGGCAGAAGTTATGATTACTTAGATTGGTTTGGTTTTAGTTTATACAATTTTGGTTACCGTAGGGAGTATGCAAAAAGAACTATGTTAGCAGGTGCTGTAATGAAAAAAGGCAAACGTGATGAAGCAGAAGAAAGTGATGATTTTGTAGGAGAGATGGAAATGAAATCCGCTGCACCACCTTCGCCTTCTGCCGAAATGAATGAAGTGGTCGTAACGGCACTTGCAGATAAAGATGAAGACAATGTAGAAAAACCGCAAACCAAAGACCCGAAACCGAAGGAAAAAGCAGACTTATCTGCCGTAAAAGCACGTACTAATTTCAATGAAACAGCTTTCTTTGAGCCTCATTTACAGACAGATAGTGAAGGGAATATTGTCATTAAATTTACTATTCCTGAAAGTTTGACGAAATGGAAAATGTTGGGTTTTGCTCATACGCAAGATTTGCGTTATGGTTTTGCTCAAAACACCTTAGTTACACAAAAAGACTTGATGGTCGTGCCGAATGCCCCAAGATTTTTTAGGGAAAATGATGAAATGGTGTTTACCACAAAAATCACGAATTTGTCGGATAAGGATTTGACGGGAGAGGCGAAATTGGAATTAACTGATTACCTCACCCCTAACCCCTCTCCAAATGGAGAGGGGAATAAAGCCAACTCCGTAGGAGTTGGTACACCCCTTCTCCAAATGGAGAGGGGGCAGGGGGTGAGGTCTTTCACTGTTAAAGCCAAAC
>CANGYA010000298.1 GCA_947457925.1 Cytophagales bacterium
GAAGTGCTATTTAATCCCACCCTTCGCAAACATTTTTCCGTTGAACAAAATGCGAGGCGAAGCCTCGCATTTTGTTCAACGACTCGTCGGGGTACACCCAAAGTTGTGCAAAGATGCTTCGGCTACGCCTCGCACTTCGCACAACTTTGGGTGTAACCCGGCGAACCGTTATGCGGTATTTTAAAAAACGACAGACCAAGAAGAATGGAATACAAAAACTTTATAGACAACCTTTCGCAAAACAATGCGAATTACAACAACCCCGAACAGGCTATTACAACGGCTAACCTTTGTGATACGATTTCAAGGGACATAAACACCGATAGCCAAAGGTTTATTTACGAACTTTTGCAAAACGCAGATGACGCAAGTAACCAAAGCGGAATACTTGATGTTCGTGTGGATTTTGTAGGAGATTTTGTTGTGGTTTCTCACAAAGGCGAACCATTCTCTAAAATTGATATTGAAAGCATATCAAGTGCAGGAGACGGAACAAAAACAGGCGACAGCAACAAGACGGGCTTTAAAGGTATTGGCTTTAAGTCTGTTTTCTCTCACTCAAATTTTGTGATTATCAAAAGTGGAAACTTCTGTTTTAAGTTTGATAAACAGCATTGGACAAACCATTGGAATAATGCTTGGGGTTCTCAAAGTGCTTGGAAAGCGGAACGAAAGACAAAAAACAAAGATGAAAGTCTAAAAATGCCTTGGCAGATTATTCCTATTTGGACAGAATTGCCAAACGAACTTAGAAGTTTATCCATTTTTCAAGAGTATAACGTATCTACAATTATACGTTATGATAAAGTTGAACAACTGAAAAAGGCTTTGAATGACCTATTTTCAGAAAGTCAAATCGTACTTTTTTTGCGTAGCAAACAAGTTAAAGTATCCATCAACACAAGCGAAAAAATTGTACTTGAAAAAGGTGTAAGTGGAGAAGTAACCACATTAAAACGCAATGGAAATACCCTGAGTGAGTGGCTTATTAAAACCGAGCAGTTTTCTATCCCATCAGATGTTCAGACAGAAATAAATGCAGACGACAAATCACCTAAAAAACTAAAAGAAGCAAAACAAACCGAAATTTCCTTTGCTATTCAGGTTGAAAAAGGCAAATTGAAAGCAGTTGAAAAAGAAAACAGGTTGATTTTTACATACTTGCCTACCTCTATCAATTATGATTTTCCATTTTTGGTAAATGCAAGTTTCTTAACTGATGCAGGCAGGCAACACTTGCATCAAGATACTCTTTGGAATAATTGGCTTTTTAAACAAATCCCGATAAAGTTCTTTTCTTGGGTTGCAGAACTTGCCCACAAGAACAGCAAGTACAACAAGCAATTTTTAACCATTGTACCCCACAAACTTGGCGGTTCTTTGTTGGAAAGTAGTTTCAATGAAGGTTTTAATACAGCACTTCAAACTATTGCTTTTATACCGAACCTAAAAGGTGATTTGCTGAAAGTGAAGGAAAGCATATTTGATAAAACAAATATTTCTCAGTTTATCAATGCACAAACCCTCATCAACTATATCAACGAAAGCAGAAACAAAAACTTTTCGGTATCGTCTTATACTCCCTACCTTGAACCACTAAGCACATTAGGCAGGTTAGGTACGGAAATGTTTGACGTTGATGATTTAGAAGATTTTTTTGCCTCATCAATATTTGCGAAAGAACACAAACTAAACGAGAACTTTAACTTGATTTCTTTTCTACACGAGCAGGCACAACGAAGTAAAGGAGATGACAACAGAAATGTTTGGAACGAAATATTACGGCAAACGCCTTTCATCTTTGACGAGAATGAACAACTTAAAAAACCGAGCCACATTTATTTTCCTGCTGTTGAGTTTTCAAATGAATTTTCTGACGACATAAGCATAATTCACGAAAGCATTGTTTCTAAAATCAATGCAAATTCACGTATCAAAACTTGGCTTGAATATTTAGGTGTTAAAGAGCCTTCCGATTTGAGTTTCATTGAAAAAACGATAATTGAACAAGGCGACACCTTTGTAACTAAGGAGAACGCAATTGAAATTGGAAGGTATTTATTCAATGCACATAAAAAAGGTATTTTACTAACCCAACATTATGACGGCTTGCAAAATTTTGCACTTCTAACTAAGGAAAATTCATTAATTAAGGCGGATAATTCTTTTTTGGCAAATTTTTACGAGCCTGAATTGAAATTAGAAGGAATTTATCAAAACGACTTTTATGTTTCTGAGATATACTTTGAGAGCAAAGACCTCAAAAGTGAATGGAAAACATTTTTTCTAAGAATAGGGGTAAAAGACACAATTCGTTGGCATAAAAGACAAATTAACAGAGCGGAATTGCAGTATAAATACCCCGATTACTTTTCCACCATTCCATCAGGAGTTCCACATACTCTTTATGGTTTCAAAAATGATTTTTATAGATATGAGTTCAATTTTATTTCATTTATAGAACTCTGTAATGAATGTTTTTTTGCTAAGAAATTTTGGGAAATAGTTTTTAAAAGTGAACTTCCATACAAAGAAGGGCATATTGACTTGGGAATTGGTTACTACAACTCATCAATTAAATCATTAAATGATTGGATTGTAAAAAACGAGCCTACATTCCCAACAACTCAAAAAAATATACTTAGAGCATCAGAAGTTTACAGTAACTCAATTCCTCAAATTTTTGAAATTGCAGGGAAGTATTTACCTGTTTTTGATTACGAAGGTGCTATTCCTCCCGAATGGCAAACGCATTTGAAATTTATACCTACGTTAGGGCTAAATGAGTATCTGCAAATTTTGAGTAGCATTTGGAGAGAAAATAGCCAAGATGAACAACTACAAAAGGAAAATCAAAAACGTATAGGGCTGATTTATGAGAAGTTGGCTTTGATGAATTTCCATTCTTCTGAAAGAGAGAAGATAAAAGAATGGGCAAATTCAAATAAATTGTTAGCCAAAAACGGAACAGATTTTTACTACCCCAAAGATTTATCAATAGTTACGGTAGAAGGTTTTAGGGCATCTCATTTAGCATTTTCCGAAAAACAAAGCCCTGAAATTATTGAGTTGTTACGTCTTTTTGGAGTGCAAATTATTGACAAAGTAAATGCAACTATTTCCAATAGCAAAGTTGAGATAACCGACCTTAAAACTAAGTTATTGCAAACTTCGCCATTGATTGCATTAGTAGCAGTTGAGAAGTCAAAGAACCGCAAAGAATGGGAAAACGAGTATGAAAGAATTAAGCAAAAACTTTCAGCAATCCATTTCTTTGAAACGACAGAAATTTACTTGTCTTATGGAAACGAAGACGACAAGCAAAAGCGTAGTTCTTGGGCTGAATACGACAATTTTTACTATGTTGGGAAGTGGTATAGCCTAAGAGTTTTAGACGGTTTAGTTGAGCCATTAGGTAACTTTCTAAAAATCCGATATGCTGAAAGGATTTTGACAGTCTTATTATTAGAAACATTTGCAGGCGGTGTAGAATACCTTAAAGAAAAGGGTTTTGATATTCGTCTAATCCCTGATGAATTGCTAAACCCCAAAGAACCTGAAATAAGAGTAATCAACGGAGGAAATCGCCAATACAACCAATCTGATGAAGACTTGGGAAAACAAGGCGAGTTAGTAGTTTTTGAAAACTTGAAACAGATTTTTACAAAGAAGTACAATCAAAGTGCTACTAAAACGGAAACAGGCTTTAAGGTTGGAAGCAGTGCAGAAGTTTTTTGGCGAAACAAAAACCAAACGACAACAGCAGACCACGACTTTAAAGTTGTAGAACTCAACAAAGAGATTTACATAGACAGCAAAGCAACAACTTACGGAAAGAATGTTGAAAAACTTGCCTTGTATATCTCAGGTAACGAGTTGAACTTAATGGAAAGTGCGGACAAATATTTGATAGCAAGGGTTTACAATGCAACAAGTGAAAACGCATCGGTTGAATTTGTAAGACTGCAAATTGACAACGTAACTACTTGAAAATGAATAAAAACACCGCACAACATTGCATTTGTGGCAAGGCGGGCAGAAGTGCTAAATTTAACATTTGTGCTTTCTATTGGCTTTTGTGCGTGTGGAAACGGTAGTGCTACTAAGCCCGCCCTGCACAAATGCTTTTCCGTTGCACAAAATGCGAGGCTTCGCCTCGCATTTTGTGCAACGACTCGTCGGGTTACACCCAAAGTTGTGCAAAGATGCTTCGGCTACGCCTCGCACGTCGCACAACTTTGGGTTTACGCAATTCCAAAAAAATCCTTCGCTTCGCTCAGTTTTTTTTGAAACTGCGTAAACCCAACGAGTCGTTGGGCGATACATTAAAGGAACAAAAATAACAAGAAAATCAAGAAA
>CANGYA010000299.1 GCA_947457925.1 Cytophagales bacterium
CAAAGTTGTGCGAAGTGCGAGGCGTAGCCGAAGCATCTTTGCACAACTTTGGGTGTAACCCGACGAGTCGTTGAACAAAATGCGAGGCGAAGCCTCGCATTTTGTTCAACGGAAAAATGTTTGCGAAGGGCGGGATTAAATAGCACTTCCCTTGCCCTACGCACAAAGTTTATAGAAAGCACAAAAGCCTAAATTACGCACATTAGCCCGCCTTTTCGCAAACATAATGTTGTATGCCGTTTTACTTCTTGTTCTGCCCCTCTATCAAGTTCTTATTCACGTACTTATCTTTTTCTGTCCGCAGTTCCATTAACCAATTCAAATACATTTCCTTCGGCATTTGTCGGTAGCCTAAATCGTGAATTTGTAAATAAAGGTTTTGCAAGTCGTTGAAAGTTTGCTTGTTTTGTGTTTTCTCAAAAATTTGTTTCAAGGTTTCTGCTTTTAAAATCAAGGCATTTACACAATTTGGAAAATACTGCAAGGCTGTGTTACAACATTTCAAAATAAAATCGGTGTCCTCGCTGTTGGTTTTGCGTTTATAGCCTTCTGCCAAATCTACTAAACAAAGGGCGATGCTTTCTTGGTCGGTAAGGGCTTTCATATACACACTGTTTTGAATAGCGGACAAGTGAATGTAACCCGAAGCCATTAGCCACGCATCTATGGGAAAGGCTGCACTTGTGAGTTCTGTGTTATACCAACCTGTTTTTTCTGCTCGGTGCTTGATGTAAATATGGTTTGGGGCAAGTGCCAAATTTGCTGAAACGCCTAATTCTTCACACAAAATTTTGTAGAGATAAGGCAAAGAATGACAATTTCCTTTGTGGGTGGCTAAGAGTTTGGTAACAAACATTTTAGTCCAGTCCTGCTCGCCAAAATAGTCCTCAAAATCGTAAGTAAAAGGCAAGTGATAGGCTTTTTCGCTATTGGGCAACAAAATTGTTACCGTATCTGTCATTACTTTAAACACTGCTCCCCACAAAGCAACGGTGGCTTTATCTTTTTGGGTGTAGTTGCTTATGGGGTTTGCTTGGTGGAAGCCTTTGCACAATGTAACAAGCAAACGAATTTGTTTGTTAAATTGTGCAGTGTCTAATGAGTTGGCTGAAAAAGCATTTTCGGTTAGGAATATGGCTTTTTTGAAACTCATTTGCTCTTTGCCTGAAAGCATATTTTGCATTGAAGTAAAGGCAAAATTATAGTTACTTACTTGTGAAAAGCAAGTTAGTGAAGTTAAAGCATTTAACAATACCAAAAATAATATACGCATAACAGTTTTCATACCTCATTATTTAATTGGCTTATTGCCCTCAATAAACTGGCTAACCTATCAAAATCAACGTAGGTACAAGGTCTATTTTTATCTACAACTAACCTTTTAAGATTATCAATATCATCAGACAAAGACCCTATTTCAATAACATCATTAGACAAAGATGCCCATTCATCAGTTGGAATATATTTATAGAAATCTATTGACACATTCATTTCTGATATTTCCTCAAATTGTAGTTTATCTATAATTCTTTGAAAAATTATAGATAATTCAAAAATTGAAACAGTTTTACTCATTTTCTAAATATTTTAGAAGATTAGTTTCTTGTAAAAAATCTATATCTATATCAAACAATAATGCTTGATTTTTTATAGTATCAAGAATATCATAGTAAGCAAAGATTTGACCTTTAAGATACTCTTTTTCTTCTACATTGTTACAAGTTCTTAACTCAGTAGCATTTACCTCTAATTTTTCTATTAAGATAAATGCTAAATCTTTTATAAACATATTTTGAGTATTTTCCATTACTTTTTTTCGTTTAAAAGTCCTCTTAGAATATCCTGCTGTTCCTTCTGTCTTTGAATATCACTTGGCCATTTTTTTTCTAAAAGTGCTTTTTGTTGTCTTGGGTCAAGTTTTTCCCACTCTCCTTTATCAAGTTTTTTCATCATTTCAGCAGGGTTTTTAATAAGTTCTGTATGCTCGTCAATTTGTTTTTGCAATTTTTCAATACCACTTTTCAATTCTTTGGTAGTTTTATTGAGGTAATTCTTGTAAAAACCTGAGTGAGTGCCCCCATTTTTGGCAATATCATAGGCACTTTCTACTATTTTATCTGTTTTTGAAGCCAAATCATCTCCAAATTTCGCTACATCATCAACAATTTTTGCAGCATCATCAACTTTATTTCCGCCTTTTATAATTTGAATAAGTTTACCACCATTTTTAACAAGACCAACTCCTGCTGCACCTGCTGAAATCAAAATAGATGTACCGTCAATATCCACAAAAGAACTTGCCCCTTTACCTTCATAAAGATTTGTGGCAACTTGAATACCGTAATCTAATGCTGCTCCACCAATAGCCCCTGCTAAGTAAGGGCAAATTGGACATCTCCCATCAGGGTCATTCCAGTAGATAGGGTTATTGTAACCAAAGTTATAAGGCGTAAGGTTATATGTATGTTCTGCCAACGGGTCAACGGAAATCCACCTACTACTCACACTCGCATCAGGCATACTGTTGGCACTATCTTTTTTGACAAAACCTACAATTTTACGTGAATTGACATTTATCAAAGTCGTGCCTATCTGCACCACGCTGTCCAAATCGTGAAACTCTTGGTATTTGCCATTGCTTAATGTCAAAATCTTAATGCCCTTGATACCTGCTTGCTCAAAGGGGTTGGTGTATTTTACTTGGTTTTTGCCTTGCTGCTCTTGGGCTGTGGCAAAATTGAGTGAAAGTAAAATGCTGAAAATGAATGCGATAAACTGTTTCATTGGGTTGTTGATGTTTATTTTTTCCACAAGGTTTGTTGAATGTTTTGAAAAGTTTGCTTACTCTTTTCGGCTTCTTTATTTACGCCTTTGAGCCAATTTTGATAAGCCTCTTGGGGCATTTCGGCAAAACCAATATCATCTAAATCTTGTTGGGCTTGTTTCATTTTGTTGTAAAGTTCATAAACTTGTGGCACTTCGCTAAAACTTACATTCGGAAGTCGTTTTTCTTTGCTTTGTTTTGCCACATAACCCAGCAAAGCACCGTAATAATTTGCCTTTGTCATCAGGGCTGTTATATTTTGTGGGTGGTGTTTCAAAGCCAAATTTGCACATTTCAAAGAAAATTCATTGTAGCCATATTTGTGTTCGTAGCCCAGAGCCAAGTCCATTAAACAATGTGCAATGAGTTGTTTTTTGCTTAACGTATCTAAATAGACCTTGTTTGCCAATGCCTCAGCCTTGATAAATCCCGATTGTAAAGCAAAAGCATCAGTCGTAAAATGTCCGTTAGTCGTTTCATAATTTTGCAGTCTGCCATTGACCATAAATTTGATAAACGAATGATTAGGCGAATAACTTAACCAAGCCTTAGCACCCAATTCCTCTGCCAAAAGCAAATACAAAAGTGGCATAGAATGGCACTGCCCTGAATGTTGCAAAAGTAGTTTAGAAACAAACATTTTGCGGTAATCTTTCTCTCCTCTGTAATCCTCAAAGTCGTATTTGAAAGGATAATGCACGAAAGTTTGATTTTCCTTGTGCGGAATTTTAACCTTAAAAGTGTCTGCCATAAACTGATAAATTGCCAAATTTTTGGCTAATTGGTTATTTGGCATTTTGTCTTGTTTCATTTTTAGCGAAATCAAGCCTGCAATATTTCGCAAAGTTTCGTCAAATTCTTGGTAAGGCATTGTGTTTTCGTAATACGAATTTTCTACCAAATACACTGCTCTTTTCAAGTTTAAAGGCTCTTTGCCTGAAAGCATATTTTGAAACTTTTGAAAAGCATTTTCATAAAAATTTGTTCCTTTTTTGGTTACAGTTGGAAATTTGTAGTTTAAGGAATTGTAAGCCTCTGCAACAGATGAATATTTTGGATTTTCAAATTCTGCAATATCGTCCAAAACATCTTGGGGCAAAGTGCCTCGCTGCTGTTGGTGTTGTGTGGCTTGATTTATCAGCATTTGGTTTTGCAGATGAATTTGTTGCTGTTGTTGAAGCAATAAATTTTGCAACACATTGTTTTGGTTAGGTTGTGAAAAACGGTTTTGTTTTTGCGTAGGAAAGGTTACAACATTTCCGTAATTCCCCAAAGTAGCGGTTTGTGGGCTTTGAAAAGTTGGGATTTGTCCGAATAGTTTTGTTATCGTACTGAAAATCAGACTTATCAGTAGTGTTTTTTTCATTGTAGTTTTGTTTTTTAAAATGGCATACAACGACTCGTTGGGTTTACGCAGTTTCAAAAAAAACTGAGCGAAGCGAAGGATTTTTTTTGGAATTGCGTAAACCCAAAGTTGTGCGAAGTGCGAGG
>CANGYA010000300.1 GCA_947457925.1 Cytophagales bacterium
ATTCCATTGTCCTCTATATACCTAATGTTTTTGTATAACTTTACGAATAAAAATAGAAGTATTAAAAATAAAATAAAACTAATTATATATTCAAGTGTAAGGTCATATTTTACATCTTTCATACAATCAAATAAAACGCAATTATTCATAAAATTTAACTGTAACAGTATTATTGAATTATTTACGTATTAACGGAGTAAGCAGCAAAGAGTTGTAGCCTAAAAAAATAACCTTAAAAGCCTTTGTAATCAATATGATTAAAAAAACAAAATATACCTTGTACGCCTGTATTGCTGCATTATTAGTAGGCTTGAATGCTTGTTATTCGCAGCAAACCACACAAAAAGATGCAGCTAAATTGAACACGCCTATTACGGTGGGGGCTGCCAGATTGAGCCAATATTTGCCTTTTTTACAAAATAAAAAAATGGCATTGGTCGTGAATCAAACTTCGGTGGTCAATCAAACGCATTTGGTAGATACACTATTGACCTACAATATAAAAATACAGAAAATTTTTGCACCCGAACACGGTTTTAGAGGTACGGCAGACGCAGGCGAAAAAATTAACAGCACAAAAGACAGTAAAACAGGGCTACCATTGTTGTCTTTGTACGGCAAAGATAAAAAACCTTCTGCCGAACAGTTGGCAGATGTGGAAGTTGTAATTTTTGATATTCAAGACGTAGGAGCAAGGTTTTACACCTACATTTCTACTATGCACTATGTCATGGAGGCTTGTGCAGAAAACAACAAGACTTTTATTGTATTGGACAGACCGAATCCTAACGGACATTATGTAGATGGTATGGTTTTGCAGCCTGATTGTCAGTCGTTTGTGGGTATGCACCCTATACCTGTAGTACATGGGCTTACGGTAGGTGAGTTGGCAAAGATGATAAACGGCGAAAAATGGTTAGCCAATGAAAAACAGTGTAATTTAACGGTGGTTACTTGTGAAAATTATACACACAATACGCCCTACAGTTTGCCTATCAAACCTTCACCCAACTTGCCAAATGACCGTAGTATAGCTTTGTATCCAAGTTTGTGTTTTTTTGAGGGAACAGTGGTAAGTGTGGGCAGAGGTACAGATTTTCCGTTTCAGGTCATCGGCTATCCAGATTACCCTAAAAAAGACTTTTCTTTTACGCCAGTGAGCAAAGAAGGGGCTAAAAATCCGCCTCACCTCAATCAACTTTGTTATGGTACGGACTACCGCCAAAGCAATGTAGGTACAAGTAATTTTTCATTAGCCCCCTTGATTCATTACTACCAAACTGCCCCGAATAAAACGGCTTTTTTCAATGACTTTTTTACCAAATTGGCAGGGACAAAGCAACTTCGCCAACAAATAGAGGCGGGCAAGACAGAAGAGGAAATACGTGCTACTTGGCAACAAGATTTAGAGAAATACAAACAATTAAGAGCTAAATATTTGTTGTATCCTTAAATTTTGTAGCATAAACTTTAGTCTGTGTAATATAAGTATTTGATTTTGAATGTATTAAATACGAAGACTAAAAGTCTATGCTACAATGTTTTAAACCTTTTTATTCTTTTTCTATCTAACAATCGTACTTTTAAACTTTGTAAAATATGCTAAAAAACCATCAATATTTACTAAGCCTCTTCGTCTTAGGTTATTGCCTAAGTTTGGGAGCTTGCCAAAAAGACAGTGGCAGCACTACACCCACTAACCCCAGCAGACAACTCTATTTTCCCGATAAAACCGCAGGCAGCACTTGGGAAACCATGACCTCAACACAAGCAGGTTTTGATGCTACCAAATTAGAAAATTTGTATGCCTATTTGGAACAAAATAATACAAGAGCCTTTATTATTCTGAAAGATGGTAAAATTGTTGCCGAAAAGTATTTTAACAATGATTTTTTAGGCAGAAAATTTAGTGCTACAAGTAATTGGTATTGGGCTTCGGCAGGCAAAACTCTTACGTCTTTTTTGGTAGGAAAAGCCGAAGAAGAAAAGCTATTGAGTCTTAACCAACCTTCGAGGCAGTATTTGGGGGCAGGTTGGTCGAGTTTGACCGCAGCCCAAGAAACGGCTATTACGGTACGCCACCATATTACCATGACTACGGGACTAAATGATGGTGTAAGTAATTCTGACTGTACTACGCCCAACTGTATGCAGTATTTGGCAGCAGCAGGTAGCCGTTGGGCATATCACAATGCTCCGTACACCATTTTGGATAAAATTATTGAAGGAGCTACTAAACAAAGTTTTTCAAACTACTTCAACAGCCGTTTGAGGGATAAAATAGGCATGGACGGTACATGGCAAAAAACAGGCGACAACAATGTCTATTACAGTACGCCTCGCAGCATGGCAAGGTTTGGCTTATTGATTTTGGCAAAAGGTAAATGGCAAAACGAAACTATTTTGGGCAATACGACCTACTATAACGATATGTTGAACACTTCACAAAACCTTAATTTGTCTTATGGTTATTTGTGGTGGCTCAATGGCAAAACGTCTTTTATGGTGCCTACGCTGCAAACTGTTTTTCCGCGTATAATGTCCCCACAAGCCCCTACAGACATGGTGGCAGCTATGGGCAAAAATGGGCAGTTGATTAACATTGTTCCCTCTAAAAACTTAGTGGTAGTACGTATGGGAGATAGTCCAGATAATAGTTTAGTGCCTTTTACATTTCAAGACGAGCTATGGAAAAGATTAGTAGAGGCGATGAATAAGTAATATAAGTTGCGTAGTGCCTAACTGTAGAACGGACTTTAGTCGGGGATGCCTAGTCCGTTTTGGGTATCTCTTATAAAAATTTGTTTTTGTAAGAAAACAAATTTTTATTTGCATTGCTACAAACGGAATAAAGTCTGTTCTACAGATATTACGCAACTTACGTTAAGTAATATAAGTTGCGTAATATCTGTAGTGTGAGTTTCAGCCCACGTATTTTTATTGTTTAAGCAAAAAATCCATCTACAAACTGTTTGTAGATGGATTTTTTGTATATTTACCCAAATAAAACAACCTAATCAATTAAAAATTGTATGACTAATCCCAAACTCTTAGAAAGCTATACAAAACTTTACAGTGGTAAATACACAGAGATTTATGATATGAGCCATGAGTTGCCGTATGTGGCATTTGCATATTGGAAAGGGTTTTATAGACTGAATGACCCCGATTTTGTGAAAGAAATGCAAATTTCTACAGATTTTATTAGAGATAAAAGATTAAAAGTTTATATCTCTGACCATAGTATGTTGCAAGTGGTGGCAGATGACGTTTTGGTGTGGTTGCACCAAAATTGGTACTCAAAAGCCTCTCAACATGGTTTGTTGATGGAGGCAGCCTTAGATGCCAACAATGTTTTCGGGCAATTAAGCCTACAAAAAATGTTGGACGAGTCTAAAACAGGCAAAATTATTACCCCCAAATACCCCGACTTTTTGACTGCCAAACAACAAGTAAAAGAGTTTTTAGATGCCAAAGCCAAAGCAATGGTGGGCAAAATAGTGTAAATAACATTACAAAGATGTTATCTTGTGAAAGATAACATCTTTTTTGTAGCATAGGCTTTAGCCTGTGCTTTTATACAATGAAAATCAATTAATGAATGCACAGGCTAAAGCCTATTACTACAGACTTTCATAAATACAACTTTGTAGGGTAGGGGATACATACAACTTCTAATTTCTAATTTTTAATTATCTATGAATATCGTCATCACAGGGGCATCAAGAGGCATTGGCAAAGCCATAGCTTGTAAATTGGCAAGTCCGCAAAATCAATTAGCCTTGATAGCCCGCAATGCCACTGATTTACAAGACATTATCAACGAACTACATGATATTGGTTGCCACGCCATAGCCTTTTCGGGAGATGTAACAGACGAGAAAAAAGTGGCAGAAATAGTTGCCCATGTAGAAGAATATTTTGGGCATATAGACGTACTGATTAACAACGCAGGTGTAGGGCTTTTTAGGGAGTTAGAAGAAATTACCGTAGAAGAATGGGATACGGTCATGGACACCAATGTAAAAGGCACTTTTTTGTTTTGTAAATCAATAGTACCTATGATGAAACAAAGAGGCAAAGGGCATATTATTTCTATTACGACTGATGTTTCGCGTAGGACTTTTGCTACAGGTGCGTTGTATTGTGCCAGCAAACACGCCCAAGATGCTTTGTTGGCAGCTTTGCGAAAAGAAGTACAGCCTTTTGGTATCAAAGTTAGCTCTATTTTACCGGGGCTTACAGACACCTACTTCAACGATACCGAACAGGGACACGAAAAGAAGCAAGATTGGTTAAAAGCTATAGAC
>CANGYA010000301.1 GCA_947457925.1 Cytophagales bacterium
AATACACCTTTGAAGTATAACTCTGCTTCAAAGTAGTTCACCGTTTCCAATGCGGGTATGTTCTCTGGAAAACCAAACAAATTTTGGTTCTTCGGGTTGCAAGCCAACTTAAAGTTGAATGTCTTTTGCCCTGCCACAAAATCCGTTTCCAATAACAGATATTGCAAATCAAACTTGATAGATTGATTCGGCAATAAATCAACCCAAGTATTATGTATTTTTAAGCCTATCATACCTTGTTAAAAGTTTGCCTCTTTGTCTAATTGATTGATTTCATCTAAGCCTGTTTGCACATCAGTAGCCACCACACGCAACCTGCCCCCGAAATTTTGGGTAGCTTGTATTTGGGCTTCTTGTAGTGTAATAAGCCTTTGTAATAGTGCATTTGCTTGATTATCAGCACTATTTGTTGTTGTGCTGTTATTGCTTGTATTGGAAGTTTTGTAGTTGTCGGGCAATAATTTTGCAATGTCTTCGTAGGTAATATTTCGTTTAGTTAGCCTTGCGGACTCCATCATAGCTGTAAAGTTGGCTACTGGTGGTTGTTGCATTAGTCTGTTATTGACAATGTATTCGCCCCCATGCCCAATAAATGGAATAGGCTCGTAAATGCTATTGCCCCCTGTGTAACCTTCGGCTAAACGTGGTTGTAATTTACCGCCCTCAAAGAAGTAACCGCCTGCGTCTGCTGCCTTACTTTTGGGTGCTTTTGGCTTTTTGCCACCTTCTAAGACCTTGTAAGCCTGTGCTATATTTGCCGTAATTTTGACAATACCTGCTGCAAACTGTGCTGCCCCTGCTGCCCCAAAAGTTACGGCATTGCTTGGGTTCGCACTTGACGCACTGGTTAAAGAGGAAATAGCGGAGGCGGTGTCTATGGCTATTTGTGCCAAAGTGATTGCATTTTTAAAATCAATCCATGCCCCGCCGTCCTCGCCTATGGCTTCTTGTAATTGCCCTAAACTATTGGTAAAACTACCTGCTGCCGTAAGAATAGCCCTGTAACCATTGCGGTTTACTTCTGTTCTGCGGTTATTTTCTTCTACTTCATTGGCGGTTCTTTGGGCATTGAGTAACTCAACATCTTTATTGAGTACATCTACTTGTTCAGTAGTTAATACACCGTACTTTTCATTGATGGCTAATTTGTCTTTCAAAAAAGTTTCTTCAATGCTTAGTAGTTTTTGCTTGTGCAAAAACTCCAAATCTTCTAAGGCGACTTGTATAGCTTGTTTGGCATTGGTGTCGTCTGTACCTGCTGCTTGTGCTGCTAAATCAGTAGATTTGTTCAAAAAGTCTAAATTTTCAGTGGCTGTATTCGTATTCTTTTTCACTTCTACAGCCCCTACTTCTTTGTCAAAGAGTTTTTGTTTGGCATTTTGCTTGCCTTCCCACTCGGATCTGGCTTGTTCCTCACCTATTTTACGCCATTTTTCCAAAACACCTTCTTTCTCCTTATCAAAGTTTTGGGTCAATAACTCTAATTGGGCATTGCCTAAATCCTTTGGCAAGCCTTTTTCCATGGCTTCGGCTACTTTTAGTCCTAATTCGCTGTACCTACTTTCAAGGGCTGCTAATTCTTTGGCTGCCCCTTCGTCCATTAGCTTGATTTGCAGTTCATTCAAGTTTTTTTGAGCCTCTGCAATAGCCTTGTTTTTTTCTTCTAAAAGTTTGGCTAATTTGTCTTTCTGGTTTTTTTCGTTGGGGTTAAAATCAAAGTCGCCTTGTGTGGTGTTAGGTGTAACTTTGTCTGTGGGTGCTGCCGTACCATTCAACGCATCTAATTCAGCTTTACGCTGTTTGATGAGTTCCATGATGTTCTCACGTTGCATCATCAATTCTTTGGCTCTTTCATTATTTATATCTTCCTCTAATTTCACTTCACCTGTGAAAACACCTTTGAAGCTTCGCCAAGTTTCTGACAATTTTCCTACTCTCTCCTGTCCTGTTTTTAGGTTATCTTCTACTAAAACTAACTCACCTTGTAAGTTTTTTAACTCACTTTCAAGGGCTGTTTTGGTCGTATCTTTCAACTCTTTGCCTAATAGCTTTTGCCCTTCAATGAATGTACGTGCTTTGGTAGCATTGATATCTAAGATATTGCCGTATTTATCAAACTCGGCAATGGCACTTGGAATAACAGAAGTAACTTGCACGATAATGTTTTTAAGTTCAGTTTGCTCATCTTTGGTCAAAGTAGTTTTAGACTTCAATTCATCATACCTTTTGAGCTGGGCGGTGGTGGTCGTGTTGAGGCTTTCTACAATTCTTTTTTGTTCGTTATACGTTCTGGTTAAACCATCAGTGTTTTTTGTGGCTTCGGAAGTATAGTTAATCAAGGCTGCTAAACCATTTACTAAAGGTTGAAACCCTGCCATTAGCAAGCCCATAGCCCACTTTTGCACCTTTTCCAAATTGGCTGCAAATGTTTCATTCTTGATGTTGAACTCGTTTAGTAGAGATGTTCCTTTTTGAAACTCTGCATTCGCAAGGGCTTGTTTTTCCCTTACAAACTCTGTATTGTTAGACAACAACAACAATACTTTGGCTGCCTCTTGACTGCCTATTTTAAGTTTTTCAAGAGTTTGGACTATTTCCGTATTACTTGCCCCTTTGAAATTATTAGCCAACTGCAATAAAAACTCGTTGGGGTTTGTGTTAATGAGATTTTCCAATTCGTCCACAGACATACGCATAAATTGGGCAAAGGCTTTGGACTCCTTACCTGCTGTACCTAAAATGGCTGTCAAACCGCCTGACGATATTTCTGCGGACAAACCTAACTCTTGAAAGGCTGCCCCTAAGCCTAATACTTCTGAAATTTCGGGGGCAAGATTGCCTAATGCACCAATACGGCGTTAGAACTCTGCAATTTCGGGGGCTGTCGCAGAACCATCAGCCCCTAACGCATTCATAGCTGAACCTATGCGGGTAATGGCTTCATCAGCTCGTAAGTCTTTGGTATCTTTGAATAGTTTTTGTACGCTGCCTATTTGTTTGGCTACTTCCTCTGCACCACCTGTAAATTCATCTCCTAATGCTACTACGGCTCTGTCAATACTTTGCGTAAAACCTAAAATTTCATCTTTAGCTACGCCTAATTGTCCGCCAACTTTGGCAATAGAACGTAAATCTGAACTGCCTGTGCGTGTGTCTATTTTGCCTAATTCCTTGTTTAAGGTTTCAGCTTCTTTGGCGGTTAAACCTACTGACTTGCGAATATCTGCCAATTCATCAGATAACTTTGCAGCCCCTGAAATACTACCACCTATCAACATTACACCCGCCTGAAAAGCCTGTAGTGTGAGGTCGCCCATAATATTACCATAGGCTATTTCTTTGATGCCTTTAATGGCATCTTTAAATTTTTCCCATCTGGTTCGTGTATCGTCAAGGTCATCTCTTTGGCTGCGAATGACTGCATTTACTCTTTGTATCTCCGTTTTAAGTTCTGTGTATTCTTTAGTTCCTCTTGTAACATTTTCCCATTCTCTATTCAAGTCTGCTTGCATAGTTTTGAGTTGCTTCAAGGTCATGCCTGTTAGCCCTAAACTTTTGCGGGTTTCATCTATTTTTTTATTTACTTCCTCTTGCCTTTTGGTCGTGTTAATATAGTCGTCTGTGTATTTAGACGTTTTTTTGATTTCTGCATTGAGTTGTGCAGTAGTTTTATTGACTGCATCTAACTTTTCTTTTGACGTGCTTAAAGCCAAATTATTTTTATCTGACTGTATAGTAAGGTTTTGCAAAGTTTTTTGTAACTCTTTAAACTCCTTCGTGCCTTGCATACCCATTTCCTTGAAAACAGCTATTTCATCTTTGGTTTTTTGGATTTTATACGCAAGTTGTTCTTGTAGCTTATTACTACGTTCCACTTCTGCATTGAGTTTGGCTTGCTCTCTTTCTTGTATTTTAATTTGGTCATTCAGCTTTTTCCATTCTTCGGACTCCTTCGTAATGGATTTGAGGGCTAATTTGAGTTCTTTTGCTTCTGCCTGTAGCATACCTAATTCATTAAGAGATTGTGTACCTCTAATGACAACATCTGTATTTACAATCGTGTTGAGCGTAGTAGCCATAATGCTTTTTTATGCAAAATGGCTACTGTATTAAAGTTAGGAAAGGACACTAATTAAAGCTGCAAATAGCTTTGCAACTTATCAGCACTATCAAAGGCTATCACACCATTTTCCAACATCAGCTTTTCATACTCAAAACTCACCTGTGTAGGCAAGTCT
>CANGYA010000302.1 GCA_947457925.1 Cytophagales bacterium
AGAATTGTTATAATCTTTCCAATTAGTAACTTTATATTTATATTTGTTAGGGCTTTTTGGCGGATTTTCCATGTAACTGTTTATTCAGCAAAATAAAGTTACTCAAAAAGCCCTTTTAAACAAAATTTAGCGGTGCAACAAAGCCATTAAAAATTATGCTTAGGTATTTTTAGAAAGGCAAGTCGTCATCTTCTACATAAGGTGGAGCATCGTTGGTAGGTGTGCTGCTTGTGGTGTTGCCATACGATTTATCCTTTGCCATTGGAGGTTCTGTGGGTGGTGGTACATGGCTACCTCCCCCGCCTTCGGGTCTGTTCAACATTTTCATTTCATCTACAACAATCTCAGTTACGTACTTTGTCGTGCCGTCTTGTGCCTGATACGACCTTGTTTGTAGTTTGCCTTCTATATACACCAAAGACCCTTTTTTAAGGTACTTTTCTGCGACTTCTGCCAAGCCCCGCCAAATCACAATATTATGCCATTCGGTTTTGTCTTGTACGTTGCCTTCTTTGTCTTTGTACCTTTCGCTGGTAGCCATAGAAAAAGTAGCAACAGGAATACCTGACTCTGTACGGCGGACTACAGGGTCTTTGCCCAAATGTCCCATTAATGTTACTTTATTAACCATAATAGTAGAAATTTCGTGATAAAAACAAGATACTTTATATTTTGTTTGCAATATAGGCATTTCCTTTTCAAGAATACCAGTAGCTATTGCGAATATAATACGCCTATACCGTAAACTATGTACGTACAAAGAAATATTTTTTTTGAACTCATTTTTTGAGCAAATTAGCTCAAAAATACTTACAAATCGGCTATTTCTGCCACCACAAACGTACTACCACCTATAAAAATCATGTCGTCAGCTTCGGCAGCTTGTTTGGCTGCCTCAATAGCTGTTTGCACAGACGCATATACATTGCCCGCCAAACCATATACTTGGGCTTGTGTTTTTAAACTATCCGCCTCTAAACCTCTTGGCAAATTAGGTTTGCAAAAATAATAAATAGCATTTTTAGGAAGTTGTACTAAAATTTTATCAATAGCTTTGTCATTTACCGCACCCAACACAAAATGTAATTGCTTAAATTTTTGCTGTTGAATTTGAGCTACAATCTGCCTGATACCATCTTCGTTATGCCCTGTATCACAGATTACCAAAGGATTTTGCCCTAATTGTTGCCAACGTCCTTTCAGTCCCGTCAGACTACACACTTTTGCAAAACCCTCTTGGATAGCCTCATCACGAATGTCATAGCCTTTTTGTCGCAAACATTCTATGACAGCTATCACTCCTTTAAAATTTTTTGGTTGATAACCACCCTTCAATTCACATAACAAGCCATTTAATAATATTTGATTATCTTTTAAGACTGTAAAACTATCTGCAACTTCATTTGTAATGATTTGATATTGTAAATCTGCAAAAATTAAAGGGCTATTTTCGGCTTGGCTTTTTTGCTCAAAAACCTTTGCCACTTCTTCTTGTCGTTGGCTTACGACCACAGGCGTATGGGTTTTGATAATGCCAGCTTTTTCGCTAGCTATTTGTGGCAGTGTATCTCCCAACAGATTTTGGTGGTCATAACTAATGTTGGTTATCAAACTTACCTCTGGTGAAATTACATTGGTAGAGTCTAATCTTCCGCCCAAGCCCACTTCTATTACAGCTATATCTACTTGTTTTTCAACAAAATAACTAAACGCCAAACCAACAGTCATTTCAAAAAAAGAAGGTTGTAGGGTTTCTATAAAATCAAAATACTTGTTTACAAAATGCGTAATATAGTCTTCTTCAATAGCTTGCCCATTGATACGGATACGTTCCGTAAAACTTTTGAGGTGTGGCGAAGTGTAAAGCCCCGTTTTGTAGCCTGCTTGTTGCAAGACCGCAGCCACAAGGTGCGAAGAACTGCCTTTGCCGTTTGTCCCTGCAATGTGTACGGTTTTCAGTTGCCGTTCAGGGTTGCCCAAATAGTTGCAAAGGGCTATGGTATTGTCCAAATTGGCTTTATAGGCTGCTGCTCCTATGCGTTGAAACATAGGCAGCTTGTTATAAAGGTAGTGTAGAGTTTCTTCAAAGGTCATCATCAGTAGAAATGTTTTGCAAATAACAAGTATTCAAAATAAACCTTTTTAGTGATAAGTTGGTGAATTAGCAGCTTTTTTAAGAAAATCTATCTTCTTAATTCATTGAAAATGAACTTCTTATTTTTTCGTTAAAAATTTTTAACAAAAAATTCTTACAGAGTTTTTGCATTTTCAAAAATAGCTGCTACCTTTGCAACACCAAAAACAAACACACATACCTAAGTGGCGGAATTGGTAGACGCGCAGGTCTCAAACACCTGTTGAGTAACATCAGTACCGGTTCGACCCCGGTCTTAGGTACTAAAATTACTAAACGAAGTAATTTTAAAATAAATTAGCTGAAATTTTTGAACTTTGAAAATTGTCTTTAAATTTGTAGCCTAATTTAAAAATAAAATTGTCCGATGGTGTAACTGGCAACACGTCTGATTTTGGTTCAGAAGAGTCCTGGTTCGACCCCAGGTCGGACAACAAGTTTCCTAAAAAAGCCCTTTTTAATTATTTAAAAGGGCTTTTTTTATTTTCAATTTTATTTAAGTTTCCATACAATTTTAGGTAGTTTACATTTACCAAAAAAATTACACGTAGTATTAAACAAGTAATGCTATATAAGCAAAAAAGGTGTAATCTTTTGAAGGGTGCGACCTCTCGCAAGATTACACTTTTAACATTACATCTTTAAAACCACCAAATTACATAAAAAAACAGCACTATTGAGGCTGATGTTGAGGGTTTTTCATTTTTGTTGAGGGCAATAATGTGTTTGAGTAGAAAAATTGGAGATAAGGGGAAGATACAAAATTAATTGCTATATTTTTCTTAGTGAACTTGTGGTTTATTCAGAAACAGTTGTACAGAATTGTAAACTATACATTTTTCAAAATCCTTCGCATAAATAGTCCTAAAAAATAAACCCTAAGAGTTTTCCCTTCAAATATTTTGTAGTTTGCTAAAAAAATACTATGCTTGCATACTATTTTTAATAAATTTGGCAAAATAGCTAACCAAATTCATAGACAAAACTTATCTTTGTTACAAATTATACCTGAATCATGAAAGATTTTATCTCACTCCTACAGCAAATCCTATTTGCAGGGGCTATAACCATTACTGCCTTTGTGGTATATAGTCGTGTGATGTTTATTGCTAATAACATCAAGTTGGGAAAGGCACTGCACATAGATGACCGCAAAGACGAGAGAATGAAAAATATGTTGCTCATGGCTTTTGGGCAGAAAAAAATGTTTGAAAAACCTCTTATCGGACTCATGCACTTTGTCATTTATGCGGGTTTCTTGTTGATAAATGTAGAGGTATTGGAAATTTTGTTAGACGGATTTACAGGACATCATCGCCTTTTTGCAGGGTTGTTGGGTGGTTTGTATCCTTTTTTGATTAATTTCTTTGAGTTTATGGCGTTTGGTGTGTTGGCGGTGTGTGTGGTGTTTTTGGTGCGTAGAAATGCCTTAATCATTCCTCGTTTGTTGTCAAAAGACCTTGACGGTTTCCCTCGTTTTGATGCCAATATTATTTTAGTTTCAGAGATTTTCTTGATGTTTTGTTTGTTCAGTATGAATGCCACAGACAGCATTTTACAAACAAGAACAACAGATACACAATGGGGAGCTTATGTAGCCGCCCACTACCAACCTGTAGGCACGTTTTTGGTGAGTCAATTCTTTATTCCTCTTTACAAAAATTTTAGTACAGGGCAATTATTAGTGATAGAAAGATTGGCGTGGTGGATACACATTTTGGGTATTATGGGCTTTGCGGTGTATGTAACTTACTCTAAACACTTGCACATTGGTTTGGCTTTCCCGAATACGTATTTTGCTAATTTGAACCCGAAAGGGCAGTTTTCTAACATGGACACTGTGACCAAAGAAGTGCAATCTATGTTGGGCGTACCTGTAACGGTAGAAGTACCCGAAAGTACAGACGGACAAGTGGGACGTTTTGGGGCGAAAGACGTACAAGATTTGACTTGGAAAAACCTCATGGATGCCTACTCTTGTACGGAGTGTGGACGTTGTACGGCTTCTTGCCCTGCGAATTTGACAGGTAAAAAACTGTCGCCTCGCAAAATTATGATGGCAACCAGAGATAGAATGGAGGATATAGGCAACAACGTAAAA
>CANGYA010000303.1 GCA_947457925.1 Cytophagales bacterium
GTGAAACTAATTTTTTTCAAAGAAATAAGTTTGATTGTCTTCAAGAAGCTCTATAAAGATGACATCTTTTAGAAAGATGTCATCTTTATAGAGCTTCTTGAAGACTACGTATAACAATTCATAGCACGACACTAAAAAATGACATCTTTATTATATAAAGCCACTACACAAAGACTAACTTTCCTCAAAATAATTTCTATCGAGTAAACCTTCTCCTATTCTAATGATTACATTCCAAAACTCCTTATCAGAGCTATTTTCTAAGCAAAATTTGACTGTTCTTGAGTCAATACTATTGCCCAATTACCTAAAAACCTGCCGTTGGTTTGGTGGCAAAGCCCGACCTATTAAGCACGTAGAAATCTTGGAAATGATAGATATGCGGTTAGCCGAAAATGTTGCTGCCTATTGGTTTATTTTACAAGTGTTTTATGAAGATGCTTACTCGGAACTCTACCAACTGCCTTTTTCTTTGACTACCACAGACGTAGCAGACCTCAAAACAAACTACGCCAAAGCTATTATTGGAGAATTTGAAATTAATGGCGAACAAGGTGTATTTTTTGATGCCGTTTACAGCGAAGTATTTAGAAATCAACTCTTTCAGTACATTACTGCAAACAGACATTTGGGGGCAAGCAATGGGCAAATGGTGTTTGAGGCAGGTAAATCTCTGTTGCAACAGTACCAACCCGAAACCCCTATACATTCCAAAGTGTTGGCAGTGGAGCAAAGTAACACGTCCATCATCTATAACAACAAATATTTTCTAAAACTTTTCCGCAAATTAGACAGGGCTATTAATCCTGATTTGGAAATTAACCGTTTTTTTGCAGCAAACACACAATATACAAATGTACCTACGTTTGCAGGGGCTATAGAGCTACGAGAACCCAATGTAGAGCCTATCATGGTGGCTATGATGCAAGAAATGATAGTGAACCAAGGGGACGCATGGAAACTAACTTTGCAGTTTGTAAAAGAGTTTTTTCAGAAGGTGATGAAACTACCTAAAAAATCTACTCCGCCTATTGTTCCAAACTTCTACAGGTTAGATTTTAAGAGTGTCCACAAAGATTTACAAGACCTCATTACGTCTGAGGTGTACCACCAAGTTACCCTATTAGCAAAAAGAACTGCCGAAATGCACCTTGCTTTAGCCTCTACTACCGAAGTGCCTGCATTTGCTCCTAAGCCCTTTTCTGTGGATTATCAACAGTCTTTGCACCAACATTTGGGCAATGCTTTGCAAGAAAAGTTAGCTTTTTTAGAAGACATTAGCCCTAAATTGCCAAAGCCTGTCAAAGAAGATGTGGAAAAGGTTTTAAAACAAAAAAGTAAAATGGCAGACACCCTTGCACCGTTGAAAAAACAAGCTATTCATGGTTTACGCACTCGTATTCATGGAGATTTCCACTTGGGGCAGGTTTTGTTTACAGGTAGTGATTTTGTAATCATTGATTTTGAGGGTGAACCAGCTACGCCTTTTGCCGAAAGACGTTTGAAATACAGCCCCCTGAAAGACGTGGCGGGCATGGTACGGTCTTTTCATTATGCTGCGTATGCTACTTTATTACAAGACGATGAATTTAAGCAACAACACAATTACCTAAGTGCGTGGGCAGAGGCGTGGTACTTGTGTGTGCGTAGTTTTTACATAGATGCTTACCTCGATACGGTGGCTCATACAGATTTAGCTCCTAAGCAAACAGCACAGTTGGAAACAGTCTTGAAGGCTTATTTATTAGAAAAAGTCGTTTACGAATTGTGTTATGAGGTTAATAACCGTCCAGATTGGGTGCTAATTCCTTTGAATGGTATTTTGAAGTTATTAGCCTAAATAAATCCTTCTAATGCAAGGCTTATACGGTTGTATTACTTGTTTTTTATGGCTATCCGTTTCATACCTTTTACAGCTGCTTAGTTTTGAGTGGCTGTAGAAAGTGTGGAGGGAGTAGGTTTTTAAAGGTGTAAAATGAATGATAACATTTTTGGCTTAGTGAAAATCTATTTTTTCTACCAAATCATCTGTATTTTATACAAACCAAAACGAGGGATACGTTTAACCGTAGGTTCTGTGCTAACTGTTTTTGCAATCATTCATCAATAAACAGCAACAATTCAACTTGCAAATGTTCGGAAGTAAGCATTTGTAATCGTGAATAAAGAATTAACTCATTCATAATATTGTGATTTTGTTTACACAAATATACAAAATATTGCAAGAATTTACAAAAACAAAAAACTTTCTACCTTGCAATAAGATAGAAAGTTTTTGTATTGTTTTAGCTTTCTTTGGTTTTTTCCAACAAAGCAATATATTTTTCTAAGTCTTTGATTTTGCCTTCTAAACCTTTAATTTTTTCGTCTTTGTGGGCAAGTTCTACACGCAATTTGTCTATTTCGTAGAAAGTGTCTTTATCAAAATATGTGTTCACTGTTCCAATTACTAAACCAATTTGTCCACTTTGATTTTGTCCGTTAATTGTAATTGTTTCGGGTAGAAACTCTTGGGTAGGTATTTGTAGGATTTTAGAAAAATTTACAACTTGTTCTAAATCTACTGCGGTATCGTTTCTTTCTAAACGTGAGTACGTAGGGGCAACCCAACAAATCCGCCATTTCTGCTTGGCTCATTTTTCTATCTTCTCTAACAGTGTGCAATTTTGTTCCGATACGCATTTTCATCTTTCAAATTTTGAATGAAACTAATAAGTTTTTGATTATCTAAAATGCTAATTTATTTCTTTTTTTGGGAAAATGTACTTTTTAATCAAAAAATTTATGAAAAAAATATTTATGTTATTTGTGATAGCCATTTTTGGGGTGGCTTGTCAGAAAGAGGATAGCACCAAACCCGCCACTAACAACTCTCAACCCACAGGTAACAGTCTGATAACGAGTGAAATAACTTTGGGAGAAAATAATAAATTTTCTTTTTTCAACCAAATAATTGCAGACGGACAAGGAAGTTTCTTTTTTAGCGGACAGTTGAATGGACTAAGAATAGTAGGAAAAATAGACACAAAAGGGAGTATTGTTTGGCAACGTAATTTGAATTTTATAGACACATCACTTCGCTTGTTTGACGGAGAGGGTAGTTTAAAAAACTCATTACTTATTGCAGGCAGAACAGGTAATACTAATGATGCAACAGGCAGAGGCGTAGTAGCATTGTATAATGCCAATGGTAATTTGGTATCTGATATTTCTTTTGCAGAACATTCTTTGATTTTTTTCAATGATGTAACCGTAGAAGCCACAGGTTTTACAGATAATTCTATCAAATACATAGGCATTGCCATAGGTGGTGCAGGCAATAATACCAATGATGTTGCCCCTTATTATGCTACTTTTGCGATAAATTCGCAGGGAATTTTGAGTAAAAAATTTCCTATTGCTGAAAGACTTGCACAATATCCACAAACAAGATTTGGCAGATTTCCCACATCTTATGACCCTGCTGGTAATTATGGTGGTGTAGGTTCAGGGGAAACAGGTGGTGGAACAGGTGGCGGTGGCTCCATGAGTTATATGAAAATAATTATGTCGAAATATCTATCTTATTATCAACGTAATAGTTCAGGGTTGAATATTGATGTTGGTGTAATGAAAATGGACATTGACTTTGAATTTTTAAATTCAAATACTTCTTCTTACAGCAATTTTACACAATTCACTTGGCGTAAGCAAGTCAATCCACAATCTACCATATACTCAAATTATATAGACGATTTAGTTATTTTAGGAGGTGATATATACACGATAGGTAGAGCCTCCACAGAAGATGGCAAGAATGCAAAGCCTAATGATGGATACTGGGCATCGGGACAGATTTGTAAATTAAATAAAGATGGCAATATACTATACAATCGTATATTAACTACAAGTAAAAATTCAGATAGATTTTTCTCTATTACTTTTCATCAAGGTGTTTTTTATGTATGTGGCGAAGCCTCAACTTTCACTTTAAACAGTGGAAAAAATCATTTTGGGTATGCTTGGGCAGCTAAAATAGACCCCAATTCGGGTAATTTATTAGGCTCAAAAACTTTTGGCAAAGATGACAGTCGAGCCGTTTTTAATAGTATAGTGATAGAAAATAACCGTCTGTTTACGGTTGGTTATAAAGGTTATCAAAGTGATAACAAAGAGAGTAAAGCGTGGTTTGCAGAAATAGACCACAATGGGCTGTAAGTGA
>CANGYA010000304.1 GCA_947457925.1 Cytophagales bacterium
GCAATGGTCGAAGACCTTGACAATCGGTGTTAGAGATAATAACAATTTATAGCACGATACTATAAATACACAAAAAATAACTCTTAGGTACGTTGGCAATGCTTGAAGACCTTGACAATCGTATAATAAATGTAGTACCTAAATAATTACCAATAAAAAAATTTACGTTATTTGAAATTTAACCTATTCCATTCAATCATGCTTAGTAAAAGACTGATACCTTGTTTAGATGTAAAAGATGGTAAAACTGTCAAGGGAATTAATTTTGAGAATATAAAAGATGTAGGCGACCCTGTGGAATTGGGGGCGTATTATGCTGCGGTAGGAGCAGACGAATTGGTGTTTTTAGATATTACGGCAACCAATGAAAAACGAAAAACTTTGTCTGAATTGGTCAAACGTATAGCCCAACACATCAATATTCCGTTTTGTGTAGGCGGCGGCATTGCCTCCAAAGAAGACGTAGCTGTACTGTTAAACTCTGGGGCAGATAAAATTTCTATTAATACGGCAGCAGTTCGCCGACCCGACTTAATCAACGAATTAGCCTTAGAATTTGGTAGCCAATGCGTTGTCGTAGCCATAGACACCAACTTAGTGAATGGTGAATGGAAAGTTTTTTTGAATGGAGGCAGAGTAGCCACCGAAATAGATACACTGACATGGGCAAAGGAGTGTATGCAACGCGGAGCAGGCGAAATTCTTTTGACTTCTATGCAACATGACGGCACAAAAAACGGCTTTGCCATAGAACTTACCCGACAATTAGCCGAAAACTTGTCTATTCCTGTCATAGCTTCGGGAGGGGCAGGCACGCAAGCACACTTTGCAGAGGTATTAACTACAGGCAAAGCAGACGCAGCTTTAGCAGCAAGTGTTTTTCACTACAAAGAAATAGCTATTCCTACACTCAAGCAGTATTTAAGAGAAAAGGGCGTAGTAATGAGGTAAAAAAAAGCCCCCTCTCCACTTGGAGAGGGGGTTGGGGGGTGAGGTCTATAATTTAACACTTTCCATAATCTCGTGGGCTACAGGCTGCCACTTCTTTTGCAAGCTGGCAGGGCAGCTAAAATTGATAATAATAGCCTTGTCATTTTCTATAGTGTAAAGAATATAGCTGTAAGTACGCAAAGTAGGCAGCTGTTTCACATCATATTTTTCGGGTTCTACCTCCGAAATAAACTCAAAACGAGCATATTGTTTTTTGTTAATCGTTATCATGTCCTCTTTTATCATCTGCACACGGGTAAACATACGCAACAAAGACGACTTGTAAAAGCCTTTGACCAAAGCCAAATCTTTGTATTCAAATTCTGTATCATTTTCATTTACACCAAAATCTACTTTGAGGTAGTTGTCTGTAAACATTGCCGTTGGCTTTTTGTAAGTAAAATACTTTGACGCTAACTCTTGGTCTGTCATAGGGCGAAAATCCTCTGGAAGTTTGGCAGTTACGACCTCTGTTATTTTGCGTTTAGTCATCTTTACTTCTTGTGCTTGTGTGGGCAAATACAACACCACAGCCAATAAAAAGGCTACTACTAAGCATTTTTTCGTGTCAATCATATAAAATCAATTTGGTGGATACTTTGGTTTGTTCTATTCGTATGTCTTAATGATACTTTTAGACAAAGGTAAAAAATAGTGCCAAAATTTCTTTGTTCATCACCCCTAACTAATCAAACTCCACTTCAACTGTCCATTTCCACGCTGGCGTTGGGCTATGTAGTGGCGAATAGCCTCGTGTTCGGGCAATAACAGTTCTCTGTCTTTGGCGATAATCTCGGCAGCACATTTGCGGGCTTCTTGCAAGACGGCTTGGTCTTTGGCGATGTCCGCAATTTTAAGGTCTAAAACACCACTTTGTTGTGTCCCCGACAAGTCCCCTGGTCCTCTTAGCTTTAAATCTACCTCCGAAATCTCAAAACCGTTGTTGGTGCGTACCATGGTTTCTAACCGCAAACGGGCATCTTTGCTCAACTTGTATTCCGTCATCAAAATACAGTACGATTGTTCCGCCCCACGCCCTACCCTACCCCGTAGCTGGTGCAACTGCGACAAACCAAATTTTTCGGCATTTTCTATGACCATTACGCTGGCATTGGGTACATTTACGCCTACTTCTATGACCGTAGTAGCCACCATAATTTTGGTTTCTGCCTTCAAAAACCGTTGCATTTCGTAGTCTTTTTCAGCAGGTTTCATTTTTCCATGCACAATCGAAATCGGAAATTCAGGAAAAGCCCTACTTACCGCCTCATAACCGTCCATTAGGTTTTTGTAATCCATTGCCTCCGATTCTTCTATGAGTGGATAGACAATATACACCTGCCGACCTTTTTCTATTTCTCTGCGAATAAACCCGAATACTTCTGACCTGCCCGCCTCGTATTTATGCACCGTTTTGATAGGCTTACGACCTGCGGGCAACTCGTCTATCACCGAAACGTCCAAATCTCCGTACACCGTCATTGCCAAAGTACGCGGAATAGGCGTAGCCGTCATGACCAAAATATGCGGATAAAATTGTGGATTTTTAGCCCATAATTTCGCCCTTTGTGCCACACCAAAACGGTGCTGCTCGTCTATAACACACAAACCCAAGTTTTTAAACTGCACCACGTCTTCCAACAAGGCGTGAGTGCCTACCAATAAATGCAATTCTCCTGACAACAGTTTTTCGTGAATCATTCGCCTTTCTGCCGTTTTGCTTGAGCCTGTCAAACAAGCTATGGACAAGCCCATTTTGTCTGCAAAGACCTTCAAACCGTTGTAGTGTTGGTCTGCCAGAATTTCGGTAGGTGCCATTAAACAAGCCTGTGCGTCATTGCCAATCGCCATGAGTGCAGCCACAAACGCCACAATGGTTTTGCCACTGCCCACATCTCCTTGTAGCAAACGGTTCATTTGATTACCCGACTTTGCATCTTCGTATATCTCTCGCAATACTCTTTTTTGGGCATTCGTAAGGGCAAAAGGCAAATGATTATTGTAAAATTCTGTGATAAGCTGCGTATTTTTGAGTACCATTCCGTTGTGCTTATCTTTCAAATCTTTTTGTTGTTGCAACAAATTGAGTTGAATAAAAAACAATTCCTCAAATTTTAGTCGCCGTTCTGCATGGCGTAAATGTTGCGGACTTTTCGGAAAATGAATGTTTTGTAGGGCAGTTTGCTTGCTAATCAGTTTGTAACGGTCAAGCAAATACATCGGCAAATTTTCTTGTAAATGGGGCATGGCTTGGGGCAACAGCCGTTTAATAAGGCTACCAATGCCTCGACTGTCCAAACCACGTTTTTTCATCTTTTCCGAACTGTTGTAAATCGGCATAAAAGCCTGTTCCTGTACTTTGTTCGGGTTAAAAACCTCTACTTCGGGGTGGGCTATGTTAAATTTTTTGCCGTATAGGGTCGGTTTACCAAAAACCGAATACGTTACGCCCTTTTGTACGGTACGGCTCACATATTCCAAGCCTTTGAACCACACCAACTCCACTTCGCCAGTGTCGTCTTGCAAAATAGCCGTCATTCTGCGTTTTTCGCCAGTGCCTACAGTGTCTATCTGCGTAATTTGCCCTTTGAGCAAAACATAATTGTCTTCTTCGGTAATTTCGCCAATGTCATAAAATGTAGTTCTGTCCTCGTACCGAAACGGAAAGTAGAGCAACAAATCGCCATAAGTAAACAAATTGACATCTTTGCCCAATAAGGCAGCCTTACCGCCCTGCAATAGCGGAAATTGCGACAGTGGTGTATCGAAAAACGGGTGCATACGTTACAAGCCAAATTTTATGCAAGTTGCACAAAAATTCGTTTCGAATTGAAAGGGTAGTTTTTTATTTATTTTAACTTTTGCTGCTACTGCATGGGTTACATATTAAAACTATCCAAGTCTTAAAGAGTTGGATAGTTTTAATTTTTGCTTAGTTGTCCGACACCTACGAGGTGTCGGACAAGTTGAGTAATTTTCAGTTTGATATAAAGTTTTTATCACGTTTTCAGTTTGATATAAAGTTTTTATCACGTTTTCAGTTTGATATAAAGTTTTTATCACGTTTTCAGTTTGATATAAAGTTTTTATCACGTTTTCA
>CANGYA010000305.1 GCA_947457925.1 Cytophagales bacterium
TCCGTTCTACAGTAGGCTCTTAAAGAAAATTAATTAGCTGCCAAATAGTTACAATCGTAAAACTTGCTTGTGATGACCACCAACCGCATAGAAGCCTTTAGTGATGGAGTAATTGCGATTATCATTACTATTATGATTTTTGACTTGAAACTCAATAATAGTGTGGAAGAGGCTAATTTTTGGCAAACTATTTATGCCCTACTGCCCAAATTTACGTCTTATACGCTAAGTTTTCTTACGGTGGCTATTATGTGGATAAATCACCACCAACTTTTTCATTTATTCAAGAAAACAGACAGACCTTTATTATGGCTCAACCTTTTGCTGTTATTTTGGATGAGTTTTATTCCTTTTGTTACCAACCTTTTAGGAGATAATCCACATCTTAAAGAAACCTGTATGGCGTATGGTTTTGTAATGTTAATGAACTCCACCTCATTTTTATTGTTACGCCACTACACGAATTGCCACGAAGACTTACTGAAACACCCTTTAAGCTCCAATAAAAAACGCCGTAGTTTCCTGAAAAATATTATCGGGGTTAGCCTCTATTTTTTAACCATTCCTTTGGCTTTTGTATCTGTATATGCCTCTTTTATTGGCTTTTTGTTAGTCCCTTTAATGTATTTTTTGCCTGAAAAAGTGGGGAAAGTAGTATAAAACTTACCGTATTTGGCTCCATATGGAAAGATAGTACAATCTCTTTTTCTCTTTATTTTAACAAGACCTTAGAACTTGTATTAAAATTGTTAAAAGACTAACAAAACAGTAGAGTTCTGCGTATATTTGAGTAGAAATTTACATGAAACACTCTACTACATCTCTTTTTACAACTTACTATTTACAGAGCTAAAATATTACGGTTATGAAACTACAAAAAATAATATTGTTAGGTCTATTTGCGTTAGGCACACTGCCTTTGCACGCACAAGACGAAGATGATGCCTTGTACTTCTCTTCAAAAGATAGAAAAAAGGCAGACGAGCAAGCACAACTTAAAGCCGAAGAAGCAGCAAAAGCAGCCCGTTATAACAACGAATGGCGTAACACGAACTCGAATTATGACCAAAATAGGTCTAAATTTTCTAATCCCGATTACCAACAACAAAATACAACGGCAGCCAATAATAACAGCAACAACCAATATTACCAATTACCACAATACCGCAATTTGAACAACACCGCAGGTAGTTCACAAAGTGCCTTCGCACCTTTGTATAACAACCCGCACAATGTAAGTTTCTATACGCCTTATGCAATGGGGGCTTCTTATTGGGCTAATCCTGCATTTTATGACCCTTATTGGTATGGTGGCGGTATGTCGCCTTACGATTGGCGTTTCAATTCGTACTACAACCCTTATTGGGACTTTTATGGTTGGAATACGTGGGGTATGCGACCAAGTTGGGGATTCGGTTGGAACAGTTGGAGTGGTTGGAATGTAGGCTTTGGCTACGGCTGGGGAGGAAACTCTTGGGGCTGGGGCAACCGTTGGTGCAACTGGGGCTACGGCGGCGGCTGGGGTTGGAACAGACCTGTAGTAGTAAACAACTATTACTATGGCGATAGGTACAATACGGGTGGTCGTGGGGTAGTCTATAACAGTGGTGGCAGAAACTATGGACGTGACAGCTACGGCAGAGGTGGCACAGCCAACTACAATGGTGGTGGAGCTACGTATGGTCGTGGTGGTACAGCCGATAACGGTGGTCGTACAGCAGGTTCTTCGCAAGGTACATACACAAGAGGCGGTTACTATGGTGGCTCGCAAGGCGGCGGCGTACAACAAGGTGGCAGAGGTTCAGACTATTATTATGGTAGCTCTGGCACAAACTCAAATGGTGCTACTGGCAGCAGCAATAACTCTACTTACTACGGCAGAGGTGGCTCTTACGGCAGTGCAGGCAGCACCTACGGCAGCGGAGGCAGTACGTATGGCAACGGAGGAAGCTCTTACGGTAATAGCGGAAGCAGCTACGGTAGTGGCAGCAGCTACGGCAGAGGCAGCTACGGCAACGGCGGTAGCACTTACGGCAGTGGAGGCGGTTCTTACGGTGGCGGTAGTGGAGGCAGAAGCTCGTATGGCAGTAGTGGTAGCTATGGCGGTAGTAGCGGAGGCAGCAGTGGCGGAGGTCGCAGCAGTGGCGGCGGAGGAGGTGGTGGCGGAGGTCGCAGTGGAGGACGTGGCGGTAGATAATCACCTTTTTTCATAACAAAACACCTATTCAATGTATTATTGAATAGGTGTTTTACTTTTCAAAAATTTTAAGTCTATTATCAAACTACCTGTTAGTTATATTTTGGAAAGCCCTACTTTGACTTTAAAAAGTCAAAATAGGGTAAAAGCCCCTCTCTATTTGGAGAGGGGTTGAGGTAAGGTTAAATTTTTCTTTTGTGTAAATTGTTTTAGTTTTGTGATTTTCTGTTTTATTTGCAGAAAAGTATGAATTTTGGAATATTGTACTATCACATCTTAACATTGCGATAAATGCTTTCGATTATACTGCTTTCTATTTCGGGCATTGCAAGCCTGTTTTTAGGGTTCAACAAATCTCGAAATATGTTGTTACCCGCCACTTTGTTGTTTTTGCTTGTAACCTTTGTAGCCAATTTATTAGATTGGACTACACCGTTCAGCCTCTCAAGCACCTACAACAACGGCATGATGTCCATAGACAAAACATCTGTCTTGTTTTCAGGCATTTTATTGACAACGGCTTTCTTAATCTTGCCTTTCTCACAACGCTATATTCGCCAAGAACAAGCACAACCTGCCGAATACTACGCTATTCTACTGTTCTCTTTGGTGGGGGCAGTGATGATGACTTCTTTCGAGAACCTTATTATGTTATTCGTAGGGGTAGAAATTTTGTCTATTTCTATGTACGTACTCACAGGTAGCGACAAACGCAACTTACGTTCTACCGAAGCAGCCCTCAAATATTTTTTAATGGGTTCTTTTGCCACAGGCATTTTGCTTTTTGGCTTTGCTATGTTGTACGGAGCTACAATGAGTTTTTCTATCAAAGGCATTGGCACGTATGTAGCCGAAAATGCGGGGAATCTTTCTCCTCTGTTGTATATTGGTTTGGTGTTGGTGTTAATTGGTATATTGTTCAAAGTATCGGCAGCACCGTTTCACTTCTGGACTCCAGACGTATATGAAGGGGCTCCTTCTTTGTTCACAGGCTTCATGTCCACGATTGTAAAAACAGCAGGTTTTGCAGCATTATACAGAATTTTGTCGGTGGCATTCACAGAACTTTACAGTTTTTGGTGGTTGTCTATTTTGGCAGTGGCTATCCTAACCTTATTGATTAGCAACCTTACTGCCGTTTACCAAAATAGTTTTAAACGAATGATGGCATATTCAAGTATTTCTCATGCAGGTTACTTGTTATTAGCTGTTACAGCCCTTAAAGATTCTTCCCAAGATAGCATTATCTTCTATTCAGCAGCTTATTCTTTTGCTACCGTCATAGCTTTTGGTGTGCTTATCAACGTAGCAGACAGCAAAGGCAGCGAAGATTTTGAGGCTTTCAATGGTTTGGCTAAAAACAATCCATTCTTGGCTTTTGCCCTTACTATTTCTATGTTGTCTTTGGCAGGTATTCCTATGACCGCAGGCTTTGTAGGCAAATTCTTAATTTTCTCAAGTGCCTTTGAACGTGGCGGAATGACAATGGCTTTAGTGATTGCAGTCTTAATGTCTGCCGTAAGCATTTACTACTACCTAAAAGTAATAATTGCTATGTATATGAAAGACGGCAATACCGCAGAAATAGAATTGTCTTCTTTGCAAAGAACAGCTTTGTGGTTAGCCTTAGCATTGACTATTTTGTTAGGGGTGTACCCAAGTGTATTGACTAATTTGTTAGCATAAGAATTACTATTTGAAACAAAAAAGGTTGAAAGAATATTTGTGTCGTGCTTTAAAAACTTATAGTGAAACTAATTTTTTTCAAAGAAATAAGTTTGATTGTCTTCAAGAAGCTCTATAAAGATGACATCTTTTAGAAAGATGTCATCTTTATAGAGCTTCTTGAAGACTACGTATAACAATTCATAGCA
>CANGYA010000306.1 GCA_947457925.1 Cytophagales bacterium
ATTTGAAAATGGCTACAATTTGGCGAAAATGGTACAAGCAAAAAATGAATAAATTTTTCACTTTTTGCTTGTTTTTCAAGACAGTTCGTCATCTTTTGTAAAAACAGTAAACTTGCAAGGTTTCAGACTCGTAAAAAGATGACATCTTTGGACTGTATCTAATCTATAATTGGTATTATAATTGGTATAAGCAGATAACTACACAAAAAAACTCTACAAAAGCCTAAAACCTTTGTAGAGTTTTTAATTCCATATTATTGTTAGCTGCAAATAGGCTTAGTTCAATAACTCATAGATACCAGCTACGCCTTGCCCGCCACCTACGCAGGCAGAAACCATACCGTATTTCTTACCTTGACGGCGTAGTTCGTTGAACAACTGCACAGACAATTTCGCACCAGAACAGCCTAATGGGTGTCCTAAGGCAATAGCTCCACCGTTAGGGTTAATTTTGCTAGTGTCCATATCCAATTCTTTGATAACCGCCAAAGATTGTGCTGCAAAAGCCTCATTCAATTCTATGACATCAATGTCGTTTAACTTCAAACCGCCTTGTTTCAATACCTTCGGAATAGCTGCCACAGGACCTATACCCATGATACGAGGGTTCACACCTTCGGCAGTGTACGCCACCATACGAGCTATTGGTTTCAAGCCCAATTCGTTCACCATTCTTTCAGACATGACCAACACAAAAGCTGCACCGTCAGACGTTTGAGAACTGCTACCTGCCGTAACCGTACCGTTAGCTGCAAACACAGGCTTCAATTTTGCCAAAGCCTCTACTGTAGTTTCTGCACGTACACCTTCGTCTGTATCTACCACAAACTCACGATGTTTGCGTCTGCCTTTTTCATCTATATACGTTTCTGTTACTTTCACAGGCACAATTTCAGACTTGAACTTGCCTTCTGCTATGGCTTTTGCTGCCTTTGCATGAGAGTTGTAAGAGAAAATGTCTTGTTCTTCACGACTAATCTTGAAATCTACGGCTACTTGCTCGGCAGTTAAGCCCATGCCCAAATAATATTCGGGGTGTTTTTCGGCAATTTTCCAGTTCAAGGCTGTTTTGTAACCCATCACAGGCACCATAGACATCGACTCTGTACCGCCTGCAATGATACACTCTGCCGTACCCGCATGGATACGTGCCGAAGCCAACGCAATAGCTTCTAAACCTGAACCGCAATAACGGTTGATAATCATACCGGGTACATTCATTGGCAAAGAAAGCAATGAAATCATGCGTCCCATCTGCATACCTTGTTCAGCTTCGGGAACTGCATTGCCGACTATCAAGTCATCTATGCGTGTAGCATCTAAATTAGGAACAGAGGCTACTAAATGCTTGATGACTTCTGCTGCCAAGTCGTCTGGACGAGTGAAACGGAAACCACCTCTTGAGGCTTTACCTACGGCTGTACGATAGCCTGCGACAATATATGCATTCATGTTGTTGATAGATTTTTAGGTTATAGGGCAAATATATGTAGAAAAAAAATATTATGCAAGCATAGTAATTTAAAAAATAAAATATTCTTTATGCCTCTGGAATAGGGTGAGAGAGAGGCTAAAATAGGTGCGTTGATAGACTTCTAAGCCTTATATATTTAGTATCAAAAAATTGGTTTTTAGGGTAAATACTTCTTTGATAGGGTAATAATGTTTGTAAATCTTACTACCCCATCAAACAAATAAAAATTACTGCGAACACAAATAAATCGTATCTTCGGTAGCTCCTTGTGCTGCCCACTCTACTTGTACTCTTTGCGACTGAATGGTGTTTACAGACCTGCCCACATAGTCGGGCTGAATTGGTAAATCTCGGCTGTATAGACGGTCTATTAAAATCAATAGTTCTATGTTGGCGGGTCTGCCAAACTCGGCTAAGGCAGACAAAGCAGACCGAATAGTACGCCCCGTATAAAGTACGTCATCTATCAACACTACTTTTTTATCTTCTATCACAAAGGGCATATAAGTGGCGTTGGCTTTCAAAGGGCTGTCCCGTCTGCGGAAGTCATCTCTGTAAAACGTAACGTCTAAGTAGCCAATAGGCACATGGATATTGGCAATAGTCTGTAGCCTTTGTTGGATTTTGTCCGCAAAAAACTTGCCTCTGGGTTGCATACCCACCAAAACCGTATGCCTGAAATCCTCGTGGTTTTCAATCAGTTCTTGGCAAAGTCTGCTAATGGTAATGTCCAATAATTTGCCTGAAAGTAAGAGTAGTTTTTCCATTTTTTAGTTGTAACTTTTTGGTTATCAAACCTTTTTTAATGACCTCACCCCCTGCCCCCTCTCCATTTGGAGAGGGGGTTTTGAGCTTTTTAAGGTCAAGAATTGACACAAATCTCCCCTCTCCATTTGGAGAGGGGGCAGGGGGTGAGGTTTTTAGGCAGTTTGTGGCTCTAAATGGTTTTCTATTATCCGAATAATTGTTTTTTTGTCTTCTTCGCTGTCCACAAAATTCAAATCATTGACATCTATTCGCAAAATATCCGAAAAATTATAGTGATTGAAGTAGGCTGTATAATGTTCGTTGAGTCTTGCCCAATAGTCTTGTGGTACGATTTGCTCGTAGGCTCTGCCCCTGCGTTGAATACGTTTGATGGCGTTTTCTACCGTAATGTCCAAGTAAATCATCAGGCGTGGACGTGCTGCGTGTTCCAACATATTCATCAGCAATTCTTCGTACAGGTCATATTCTTCTTGCAACATATTACCACCTTCTTGCAGCAGTCGAGCAAAAATCACATCTCCATAAATGCTTCTGTCCATGATACAGCCCGACAGTTGGGCAGCTTCTTTTAACATCTTGAATCTTTTGTTCAAGAAATAGACTTGCATCGGGAAACTGTATCGGCTTTGGTTATGATAAAATTTTTCTAATAAAGGATTATTATCAACGGGTTCTTTGAAAAATGAAATATCAAGAGATTGGCATAAGATTTCTCCTAAGGTAGTTTTGCCTGCACCCACTACCCCATCTATACAAATAATAGACTCCATGATTTTGTCTTTTAAGGTAACTTGCTCAAAAAAAGTTTTATATGAAAACATTGAGAATGATTGGAATATAAAAAGGAATTATTAGACGTAATGAATATTTGTAACATAGACTTTAGTCTGTGAAATAATTATTTGATTATCAATGTATTATAGGCACAGACTAAAGTCTATGCTACAGACCTTAATAACCTCTATTGTTCGGAAATGACACTTACAAAATTAAGAATATATATTTGATAAACCTATTGACAGGTTTTGAAAACCTTAAGCCTTATTTCGGCAAGGCTTTCGGCAATATTCGCATCAATGCCACTCTGCCCGAAATCAGGTCGACAGGTTGTTGCAAGTGCCGTTGTAGTCCGTCTTTGATGTCCAATACCTCAAAATGGCTTACGCCCTTCTCAAAATCTACCAATAAATCTGTACTAATCAATTTGTCTTTTTGCCAATGTGTAAATTCACCAAAAATATAAGCTCGCACAATCGGCTTGCGTTTCAGGTAGCCGTCTATGCTGCTGGTCATTTCATTGCGTTGTGCTTCGCCTATCAAGGAACTTTCCAAAGGGGCAATTAACAAAGAAGTTGTTTCGTCTTTAGACGAGAAAAGTTGCTGCTGTAGGTGTTCGTACAAAGACAGTTGGTCTTCTTTAGACAAATGTTGTACTTCTTTTAGTAGTTTTGCTGGTAACATTTTTAATGGTAAAGGTTAGGATTAACAAAAAGTTTTTTATCTTAATTGCCACAATCTTTGATAGACTTAATTACAGAGAAATTTATACTGTAAGAAAATTAATTTTAGCTAAAATAAAATTAGATGAACAGCTAACCCCGCAAGGGCTTTTAGGGTCGTGCTTTAAAAACTTATAGTGAAACTAATTTTTTTCAAAGAAATAAGTTTGATTGTCTTCAAGAAGCTCTATAAAGATGACATCTTTTAGAAAGATGTCATCTTTATAGAGCTTCTTGAAGACTACGTATAA
>CANGYA010000307.1 GCA_947457925.1 Cytophagales bacterium
CCAAATCAATTTGGTACTAAACACCTATTCTCCACTTTAAAACTGTCTGTGATGTTGGCTTTTTTTGCTTTTATGGGTTTGCAAAACCACCAAGCACAGGCATTTAACTACTGTGTAGTGCGTGGGGCTTCTAATGTATGCCCGAATGACGTGGTAGATTATGAGGTGCTTACAGGTGGGATTTTTGTCAATCATTTTGTACAGATTAATGTAAGTGGAGGTAGTATTATAGAAGTTGTTAGTTTGACCTACACTAATCCAGATTTTATTATTACTATCAATGGTTCTTCTGCTACAGTGGACACCAAAGGGGCAAGGGCAGAGGATTTTAGAGTAAGAGTTCGTTGGAATAATACACCAGATAGAGGTCGTTTTTACGCAGCAGTACGTTACAATCCTGGCTTTCCTACTTTTGGCACACCACAATGGAACTCTGACGAGATAGGTGTATTAAATGGTTTGGGAGCTATGGCGGGTATTCAAGGAAGTGCTACGGTTTCTTGTGCAGCTTCTGGCAATGTATATAGCATAGACGCAGTAGAGGGAGCAACACAATATAAGTGGTTTATTAACAATGTTTTGCATGGTACAGGGCAGTCTTGTGTTGTTACACCTACACAAATAGGCAATTCGGCTACTTTGCGAGTAACCGCCTATAACGACAACTGTGGAGCAGGTAAAACCCAGTATTTAAGCCTCCAAAAAACAGCAGCCCAAGTAAGTATTGAGGGAGAGAGAGGTTTTGGTTTGAATGCTATGAGATACTTTACAGCTTATGATATGGCAAGTGGGCAACAAGTGAATGCCACAGAATTGAATTGGTCTTTGTCTAATTCAGATTGGACAATCATAGACGGGCAAGGCAGTGCCATAATTGGTATTCAAGCCCCTAATAGTATGAACTCTATGACAGCCCTTACCCTTACAGGTAGAGATGCTTGCGGCAGAACTTTTATACGTAACGTAGGCTTGATTACTAGTGGCGATTATGCAGCCGAGAGGGTAACTACTACAGCTTTTTCGGTATATCCAAACCCTACGGCAGACATAGCTACACTACAAACCAGCCAAACAGGTACATTGTATATCACCAATCAAATGGGCGAAGTGTTGCAACAGTTTGACAATGTGAGTAATGGCTTCCAGTTTTCGGTGGCTAAATACCCTACCGACACTTATCTCCTAAGATTTGTAACAAAAACTACTGTGGAGCATTTCCGCTTGGCAGTTAATCATAACTAATCACTGTAGCATCGACTTCAGTCTGTGTAAATACGCAGGCTAAAGTCGATGCTACCAATTTCCCCCTTCATATTTATTATCTATTATTACTATGCTTACAGTTCGTCAATATAAATATTTTTATAGTGCTATTGCCCTATTTTTTATTTTTACGCAAACCCTTTTTGCACAAAATAAATCTGCTATCACAGACAGTTTATTGCAAACCTTGCCACAATATCATACCAAAGGATTATTGAAAATACATTGGTTAGTTAACAATCCTAATAATCCTTGGTATATACCAAATGGAGTTGTATATGAAGGTACTTGGGGTAAAAAAACTACTTATGATATAGGTACTTCTTTTAGAACATTATCTCATCTACAAGGGTATTATGAAATAGCTGCCTATGTAGGTACAAGTTATTATTTTCGCAAAGCAAAAAATAATTATACCTTTAAGGGCTTTTTTGTAAGAACAGGTTTAGCCTATTCAACTGTTCAAGATGCAATGTATAATAATCACTCTTACGGACTCTTAACAGGTTTTGGTTATCAGAATACACTGTACAAACGTTGGCATTTTGAGATTTCTTATGCTACTTTATTTGGTAGGTATGAAGTAGAGAGTTATTTTGACGCAAGATTTAATAAGAACCGTTGGGATGCCTTTAAATGGAATGACTTAGCTATTCGTTTAAGTTATAGGTTGTTTTAAAATGAGTTATGGCGATAATGTTTTCAGGAAATATTATTGCCTTTTTTATATTTTGCTATAGCTGTTCTTCAGCATAAAAATTGTTAAGCCCTACCATTCGCCACCAAATTTTCCTACTTTTGTGGGGTAGTTTTAGCAAATCTGTAGAACGGACTTTAGTCCGTTTAGGAAGTGCGAAACGGACTAAAGTCCGTTCTACAGTTAAAACTACTGAAAGTTTTTTGTTAGCAATCTCCATGAAAAAAGTAGATAAATTAGTTTCTAAGGCTTTCTTTGCCCCTTTTTTACTCACCTTTAGCATTGTCCTATTCATTTTGTTCATTGTATTTATTTCCAAATACTTTGAAGATTTGGTAGGTAAAGGGCTAAGTTGGGGCGTATATGCTCGGCTTTTTGCCTATTTTTTATTGGTGCTTACGCCTCAAGCCCTGCCTTTGTCGGTACTCTTATCCTCTTTAATGGCTTTTGGGAATTTGGGAGAACATTTTGAGATTACAGCCCTCAAAAGTTCGGGTATTTCGTTGCCTCGTTTGTTAGTACCAGTTGGCATTTACGCCTTCATTATCAGTTGTTTAGCTTTATTATTCAACAATTATATTGTACCCGAAGCCAACCTCAAAGCATTTAGTTTGATGTATGATGTCCGCCAAAAAAAGCCTACAATGGACTTAAAAGAAGGCGGTTTTTACAATGGTTTGCCCAATTATAGCATTAGAATAGAGCAAAAAGACAAGGACGGAGGCACAGGCATCTACGGTTTGATGATATACGACCATTCGGCAAATAGAGGCAATGTGGACGTGATTTTGTCGGATACAGGCAAAATGTACACGATGATGAATGACAGCTATTTGGTCATAGAAATGAAAAAAGGGTACAGAATTTCTGAACGTAGCCCTATCGGACAAAACCGCCAAGAGTTTGTGCGTGATAATTTCCAACAAGCAAAATTTGTCTTTGATATGTCGCATTTTGGTTTGCAACAAACTCCCGAAGAACTCTTTAAGGGCAACAAGGTAATGAAAGACATACCGCAATTAGCCGAATCAGCCGATTCTTTGGACAGGGACGCAGCCAAATTAGCCAAACAAAATGCCGAAATGTTTAAGCCTTATCACGACTTCCAATATTCGGCAGAGAGGGCTTTATTGACCAAAAACCGCAAAGATTCTTTGCTCCAAGACCAAAAATTTTATCAAACTTTCCAATTCAAAGACTCCATGACCACACAAGATTGGAATGCCCTGTACGAAAGAGCCTTGATGAAAGTCGGCAATATTCAAACCTATGCCAAAGGTAGTTTTGACCAAGTAGAGGGCAGTTTGAAAGAAGCAAGGAATTTTAGGTTTGAGATGTGGACAAGGGTAGCTTTGGCGGTCTCTTGTTTTATGATGTTTTTGATTGGTGCGCCACTGGGTTCTATCATCAAAAAAGGAGGTTTGGGCGTACCTACATTGATTTCTGTTGCTTTTTTCTTGCTATATTATTCAGTATCATTGACTTGTATGCGTTATGCACAAGAGGGAATTATGGACGTTTTTGTGGCTGCATGGGTGGCTAACTTGGTCTTATTAGTCTTTGGTTTGGTGTTTTTGTGGCAGGCTCGTAATGATTCTCGTTTATTTGACATAGATGCCTACGTTGTCTTCTTTGAAAGATGGAAGGAAAAATGGAAAAATAGGAAGACGAAGACGGTGTAATAGCTTTGAGATAAAATATTCAAACCCTACTTTTTATCAAAATACATTGGTGTTAAAGATGTAATCTTTCGAAAAGATTATAGTGTCGTGCTATGAATTGTTATACGTAGTCTTCAAGAAGCTCTATAAAGATGACATCTTTCTAAAAGATGTCATCTTTATAGAGCTTCTTGAAGACAATCAAACTTATTTCTTTGAAAAAAATTAGTTTCACTATAAG
>CANGYA010000308.1 GCA_947457925.1 Cytophagales bacterium
ATAATCAATTATTTAATGGAACACTGATGACGCTGATATTTACTGTTTTTTTAGTTTATCCGTGATTATCTGCCAAATCCGTGTTATCCGTGTTCCATAAGGTATTGATAATCAAATATTTATTTATCATACATTTTTTACCACTACCAAATTTTCATTATTTTCTTAGTGAATTTGTGTTCTTGTGGTTCATGTTGATATTGAATAAAATTATTAAAAAAATAGCTAAAATACTGATTATATGTATTTTAGCTATTTTGTAATAAAAATCTATTTCCCCACCAAAATCTTATTCATTTTAGCTGAGTCATTCAACACTTTTACGGCTTCTTGTATTTCGGGGTCATCATCAAAAGTTGCTTCTATCAAACCTTTTTGGAAGTAATAACGAGAAGTAATTTCTTTTTCTAACAACTCCTTGATTTCGTCTTTGAATTTACGCAAATCATTTTCTTTGTTGTGCGATAATTTTGCCTTCAAACTCTCTATTTGTTGTTTAATGTCGTCATAGTTCCGTTCTTCTTTGGCGGTTTTTTCTAATTCAGCTATGTTTTTTTCTACTTTAGTCGTGTAGTCATAGTCTTTGTTAGACAACCATTTGATAAACTCCTCATATTCCGCATCTGTAAGTTGGAAAGTTTTAGCATCTGCAAGGGTTTTGTGTTTCACTTTGTACTCTGTGGCGTAGTCAAACAACAAGCCTTTTTGCTCCAAACTTTTCGTAATCGGTGCATAACGGTCTTTTGGCGTTTCTATATCTGGTTTTACACCGCCACCATCATAGACTAATCTGCCACTGTTTTTAGTCTTAAAAGCCACTCTCAACGAATCTGCAATTTTGCCTACACTGCCGTCTCCGTTGCGGTGCGAATAGTCTATAGCCTGAATACAACGACCACTCGGAATATAATACTTCGCTACGGTTACTTTCAATTTGGCATTGTAAGACAAAGACCTTGTAGCTTGCACCAAGCCTTTTCCGTAAGAATTTTGTCCTATCAACACACCTCTGTCATAATCTTGAATCACTCCCGCCACAATTTCGGCTGCCGATGCACTTGTGCTGCTGGTCAATACTGCCAACGGAATTTGCTCATCTACAGGTGTATTAAGGGCAGTATATTTTTTGTTCCACTCTTTAACCTTGCCTTTGGTGCTTACAATTTCTACGCCTTTTGGCACAAAAATATTTGAAATATTAATTGCCTCACTCAACAAACCACCTGGGTTATCTCTAAGGTCTAAAATGATTTTTTTTGCTCCTTTTTCCTTCAAACTCAACAAGGCATCTTTCACTTCTTTGCTGGCATTGCTCGTAAAATCTGTTAGTTTTATCATACCAATATCCTCTGTTACCATGCCCCAATACGTAACATTGTCTATTTTTATCTTTTCTCTTTTGAGTTTAAACTGTAAAGGTTCTGCCACACCAAACCGTTTGATAGTAAACGAAACTTCTGTATCTGCTTGTCCTTTCATTATTTGGCTCACTTCTGCATACGGTTTGCCCACAATATTTACTCCGTCTATTTGCGTAATTTCATCGCCAATTTGCAAGCCTGCTTTTTGGGCTGCGTAGCCGTCAAAAGGCATGATAATCGTAGTTTTGCCGTTACGAGTGCCTACAGTAGCCCCAATTCCGCCGTATTGTCCTGTGGTAAGGGTGCGGTAATCTTCTATTTTATCTTCTGGATAGTACACCGTATAAGGGTCTAAATTGGACAACATAGAGTAAATGCCCTGCTCCATAATTTCCGAAGGGTTCACGTCATCTACATAAAACGTATTGACTTCTTTGAACAAAGTAGCGAAGATGTCCAAGTTTTTGGCTATCTCAAAATACTTTTCGTTAGGGTTTTGTGGGTTGTCGGTAGGCTTTACAATTTCGGGTGTTTTTTGGGTGGCAGTGGGCTGTTGGGCAAATCCCATTTGGTAAAGTCCCAAAGTAAGTGTAGCTGCAAAGATGAGTTTACGGTTCATAGACTTTTAGGTTTTTCATCAAATATACGTTTTTTGATTGAATAAGTTAAATTAAATGATGTTAAATTGCTAAGCTACCAAAGTTTGTAGCATAGACTTTAGTCTGTGCTTAGTATATTGATAATTAATTTATTATTTCACAGACTAAAGTCTATGCTACAGGTATTAATAATCTCTGCTTGAGAGTAGTTTTAACAATAGAGTTTATGAATAATTTTTTCTTATGACCTCACCCTGCCCTCTCCATTTGGAGAGGGTTTTATGGAATTATTCATAAACTATAATAATTTTTTATTCTTTTTTAGTATATTTGTAGTAAGAAAATCGTAGGAAATTATGCAAACTGCACCTATGCAAGTCCCTTTAGATGTTGCTTTATATTTTGTGCAACAGCTACCACCCACTTACCAAGAAGCTATTTTTGAATGGCTTAGGCTTGCCCATGAACAGCGACAACATACAACAACAGAAAGCATAGAAGTTATTGATAATCAAGAAGAAAACCATCAACAGTTGCCCTTAAAATTTGGTGCTGGGAAGCACTTAATTAAGTTTATTGCAGATGATTTTAATGAACCTTTGGAAGATTTTAAAGACTAAAAGCTATATTTTACTCTCCAATAATTGCAAATACTCATCAATATCTACTCCTCTTTTTTTCATAAAAGGCAGATAAAACTCAAACTCTGTTCTGAACTTTTCTAAGTAGTTCTTCCAATTATATCTTGTGCTACTATCCCAATTATCAATTTCTTTAACAAGACAATCAATTTCGGGTTGAATAAAATCAATTAGTTGTTTAGCTTGCCAATCATCAATACTATTGCAATTCTTTAATGCTTTACAAAGCATAACGAACTCAGAATAAACTTCAAAACTTGATATTGGTATAGATACTCTACCAATACTTACAACATTAGTTTCTGTATCAGTAATTTTAACTATGCAACACTTACTATCATAATATGGTGTTTTATGACAAATATAATTCAATCTAGGATTACGTCTAGGAGAAGAAAATCTATATATCCAATCTAAGTTTGTTGGATAGTAAAAATCTACCTTCATTTCTTTAGCTTTATCTGGGCGTACACCCACTATATAGAGAATATATTCTTTCTCTTCACCTGAAAAAATATATCCCTCTTTTGGTTCATGTGAAAGCCAATGTTCCCCACCAAGTTTGATAGCAAATTTGCCTGCCTTTATTGATGTTTCATTAACCTGTGAGTCAAAAATTGTATGTGTATAATATTTTGTTCTTTTAGTGCTTGATAGATGTGAAAATTCACGTTTAATAAAGTATATTCCATCATGACTATCAATAGTTGTTAAATTAGGGATTAATTCCCACTCTTTTGTTATACCTGTATAGGTAATATAGGTTCGTTATTTTCCATTTGATTTAAGATGATTGGTTACAACAATAACTACAAGGTTTAAAACCTAATTGCTCAAGTAATTTTCCTTCAAAAACTAAGTTAGGGTTATTTTTAACTCTGTAATATTCTACCAGTAATTCCATAATTGGTTTTTTGTAATTTATGTCGTAGGCACGCAGAAAATCTTTTACCTCGTCATCTGAAAACTTCGTATTATTGTTCTTTATTGGCTTTTTATTGTAGGCTAAATAAGTCAGTTTTCGGAAAGATAATAAAATGTCTTTTTCGGGTGTGTTGGGATTTTTTACATACTCATATTCACGCCTAATATAGTCATCAATAGTTTGTTCCAATTCTTTCAAATCGTAGTTTTTCTTAATACTTGTCCCAGAGTTAGAAGTTGAAGATGTTTTTTCTACTTCTTCAACGCCAA
>CANGYA010000309.1 GCA_947457925.1 Cytophagales bacterium
GGTTGTTGTTTTAAGTATGCTATTTTTCTTGCTAATAAGTGCAGTATTTGTTGCAGAAACAATAATTTAATCGTATTCCAATGATAATATGATTAAATTATGAAATTCCTTTTTTCCTCCATTTTACTACGTAAAATACTTGTTATTGTAGGTATTTATCAATGCTCTTTTACTTGTATTTGTCCCGAACTTGCGGTAATGCAATTCAAATTTATAGCCAAGTCTGCTATCAAATCTTATGAAGTTATTGGTATAAAAGGAAATAAAACCTTTGAGAGTATGAAGTTTGATATAGACAGCCTAAATCCATAGTTGTTACAAACTGCAACACATTGTTTTCATACACCAACCCTCCAATATAGTCGGTGGTTTTGGTCTTGTTGCCCTCCACTATCTATAACGTGTTTTTAATCAACTGATAATCAAGTAGTTTTAAAAACATATTATTCGTGATTTTTTTAGAGTTTTTTCTATTGATGACAAGAACAACCAAGTACTTAATTTCTACAGAAACTTAACAAAACGTAGTTTTATCTCTCTTTCGTCAGAGTCATGTAAAGTTTTACATAACACACTTTGTCCAACAGCAAAAACTAAATTTTCTCTAAATACTTCATCACGATGTATTAAGCCAACATGGTAATCTTCGTCTTTTATATTTACAAAAAAACCAAATGCTTCAACTGCTATAATTTTACCCTCAACAAGAGTATTGCATAAATATTTAAAGGTTTTCATACGTTAAAAAGGTTTTAGAATTCTTGGGTATTTATTTAACTTGGAATTAAGTTTGATATAGACAGCCTAAATCCATAGTTGGTACAAACTGCAACACATTGTTTTCATACACCAAACCTCCAATATAGTCGGTGGTTTTGGTCTTGTTGCTCTCCACTAACTATAACGTGTTTTTAATCAACTGATAATCAAATAGTTTTAAAACACGTTATTGATGCTTTTTTAGTTATTTCTGTAAATGCTACGAATAAATGGAGTAATTTACTTTTTAGGTAAATACTCAAATATAATTTCGAAACCATTTTCCTGACTATTTTCCTGATACTGCCCTATTAGTCTATCATTTTTACTATTATTTGGCTCACAAACATAATATTTTTTACCATTATGAATAATTGGTTTTTGTGGCGATTTTTTATAGTTAAATGCAACTGCTATTGTGATATGATTAGTATACTGAAGTACGATTATTGGTAAATTTAATATCTCTTTTACCAAGTAATATAGCAAGGCTGATTTATCTTCACAATCAGAAATTTTATAATATAGTAATTCTTCTGGAGACATCTCTATATTATATTTTTGATTTGTAGCTGTTTCATAGGCAAACCCTGTGCGAACTAGAGACAATAAGAACCTTATAGCTTGTAAAGTGTCTTGCCCTTTTAATTCTTCTTTGAGTGGCAATAAAAAAGATTTGTAAGCAATTTCAGATAAATTAAAGTTAAATTTTTCTTTAAAATCACAAACAGGTTGTCTTTGTAAATAATCTATATAGGCGATATTGACAAAGAAGCTATAAGTATAAGATTTTTCATTGTGTTTAAAACTAATTTCTACAGGTAAATTATTTTTAGAATTAGAAAAACTAGGCATACTATCTAAATGTAAAGAAAATATTTTATTATTTTCTCTAAAAATTACTTTTGATAAAATAGTTTTTTTACTTAGCGTATTGCCAATTAAATAAGTATGATTTGTTTTGATTAATGTAGTTAAACAATATTTAAACTTATCACAAAGTACATATAAATCTATTCTTCTTTTAGTGTAACAAAATTTTACATCAAACCCCGACTTATAGAGTAAAAAGCCAGTAAAGAAAATACGTTTTGTTGTACTAACAGATTTCAATGATTGATTAGTAAACTCATAAATCAACTCATAATATAACCAATCACTCAAACTTAAACGAGTTTTGAGTTCGATAAATTGTGCTAATAAACTCTTGTGGTCTATTTTTTCTAAATATAGCTTGCCTAATGCAATATTTTTATCATTCTTCAGGCGTGGAATATTATCTATAACAGCTACAATATTTTTATCATAGTTTATTGTAATATTTTCTCCATAGAAATTAAAATTTATGTTAGTTGCATTTACACAACTAACATAAAAGCAAAAAAGTAATATGAAAGTTAACTTTTTCATGGTAATGGAATGATGCAGCTAAATCTAATTAAGAATCTATCACCTGATTGGAAATTCCCTGCATTAGTAGAACCTCTACTTGGCACATTAAATGAATTATTTGTTGTTGGCATAATTCGAATAGCTTGTGCAGGCACACCTAAATTAATTAGGGCGTTTCTAACAGCTATTGCACGTCTATTTAAACCTACGCTAGCAGGCAAAGTACCTAGACCACCTAATTGCCCTGCCTGTCTATATAAAGCAGTTGCCCCATCACTAGTAAAAGGATTTAATTCGACTACACAAAAATTTGTTAAAATTGCGTTAGCAATTTGATTTAAAGACCCATTACGTCGCCTTACATCATCAGGATGATTGCTTAAATTTACTGATGTTCCCATAAAATAAAAATCATACCTTCTCTCAACCACTCTAGGTTGTGGTGGTACTGGAATAGGCCTAATAGTTATATTTGGACTAGGAATATCACTAGTAGGAAAACGTGGAGGTAGAGGGTTTAAATCTCCTGATATATCAATTTTTTGATTATCACTATCACCTATAGTAACTTCTGAAGGCGTTGTAGGAGGTTGAGGCTGATTTTGTTCTTTTTCTTTTTTATCTTCTTTTGGAAAATATGTAAAACGCCTTGATTCCCGTTTACCACAATATTTGTGGCTTTGTGTATATTGAACTTTACCATCTCCACCAAATAGTTTATCAACTCCACTCCTAAATTTAACCCAAAGCCTGTGTAAGCCAGTTAGTGGCGCAAGTCCATCAGGGTCATTTGCAGATATAGGGTTATTAAAGCCAAAACAATAAGGCGTAACGGGTGACATAAAGTCTGCTAATATATCAATTTGAGTAAATCTGCCTAACTGTTTATCATACGGTCTAAATGGTGTCTCGTCCCACAACAAGCCCAAATCCTCATTTCTTTCCGTTCCGTCATTATACAAGAAATTATTTTTCTGCTTCTCCTCCAGCACATAATCCAACCCCCTCAAAGTCATACCAAACGGCTCATAGTGGTTCTCCTGCACTATCATAGCTTCGGTAGTGCCATATAAAGTTAGCTCCAAATTATCAAAAAGCACAGGTAAATCCGAACTATTTTTGAGGGAAACCACAGCAAAACCATCTTGTTCAAAAACCAAACTATCTTGGAGTTTTTCCCAAAAATATTCCGAATTTTCAGAAATAGCTAACTGTTTACTGTATAACTGTTCACTGCAAAGGCTGTCTGCAAAAATAGAAACTTCTACGTAGGCTTTCGGTTTTTCGGGTTCGTAAGGAATGGTAATGTTGTCTTTATTTTTTGATTTGCTAAATAAGTTTTTAACCAATGGAATAGCTGCTAATACATTGAAATTCAAGGCTTTTCCTTTGGTTTCTCCGCCAATTACCACATCTTGCACAGATAAAGCTGCTGCTGCACCCGCAACAAGGGCTGTAGTTTTACTACGATTGTCAAGGTCTGCGACCCTTGCCAACGTAGCCTCGCCTTTGTCATACGTAGCAAAGGCGGATACTGATAAACTGCCCCCTTGCTCTACTCGCAACA
>CANGYA010000310.1 GCA_947457925.1 Cytophagales bacterium
AGTATTTTTGGGACAATTCTACCCAGATTTGAGGCGTAAAAAAGCTGCCTTTCCGTTCCCTCACGTCTTGAGGCACTAACAAATCTCGTCTTTCTACAATATAATCCCAATATTCCTCTTTGGGAGGTCTTTCATATTTGTTCCAAAATAAAGTATGGGCTTTTTGTTGGTCTAAAAAGGAGGCTTTGCGTGGGTTAAACATACCCATTTCATCTATTTTTCTGTCTAATTCATAATGCGTCTTTTTGAGCAACACATACAAGGCTTCTTTCAGGCTTTCATTGTCTTTTGAAAGTAAATCTGCCAAGTAAAAATCTGCATCCAAGATGCCATTTTTCTTCGCTATCTCCCAGTTAATACCAATCGTAGGCTTTACTGTTGCCAACCATTTGGTATAAATACTAATAAAATTGTTTTTATCAACCCTAATTTTCGTAACGTCCAACTTACCTACCACAAAGTTCTCTTTGATAAACAGCTTCAGTTCCTTGTCGTCTTTTTCATAGAAAAACAAAAGGGCTTCTTCGTCTATAATACTTTTTACTTTATCCAAAATTAACTTAAACTCCTTCGTGTCGTGGTTAGACGGAGCTACATTCCAATTAAAATCATTTTGGTAAAACACCTCATAAATTTCGCTGTACGGCACAAAAGCTATTTTTTCGGCATCAAAAGCACCCAAAAAAGGCGGTGGCAAATATTTATCAAAAGTCCGAGCCTTACCAATCGTCAAAATCAACTGCACAATAGACTTATAGAGGTCTGCCGAACCTTTTTTAGCTTCTGCCCATAAAAGACTAAGCCCCCCAACCCCCGAAGGGGGAGTTTTAACTCCCTCCCCTGTGGGGAGGGTTGGGGTGGGGCTTACTCCCCCTTCGGGGGTTGGGGGGCTTTGACTAACACAAAAATCTACATTGCCTATGATTTTTTTGCAATCGTACAGCCAAAAATAGTCTTGAGCTATATTGTTTTTCAGTTCTTCTTCTCGTATATTTTGGTATTTCATAGTTTATTTTGGCTTTTGCAGTAGCTTTAAATGCTCAATGAAACTTATATTATTTTACAAAAATACATAAATAATGTAAAATTTATACTCTTTACTCCTTGTTTTTTACAAAAAAGTGATTTTTCTACTGATGGGCAATAAGTCGCACAAACTATTCGTAGTTTTTTAATAGACTTAGATAACTATTTTTAGTAAAAATCGTTGTAAAGGTAGGTACTACCCAGATAATTTAGCTGCTTAGTAACCCAATAGTATGACAACTTCCTCAGAGCAATTAGCTCGTATTCCTGACACTCATCTTCCTCGTATCGTCATAGTTGGTGGCGGTTTTGGAGGAATTTACTTAGCTCAAACTCTTTCTGGGGTGAATGCACAAGTAGTCTTGATAGACAAAAACAACTACTATACTTTCCAACCTCTTTTGTACCAAGTAGCCACTTCAGGCTTAGAATCAAGTTCTATTGTTGCCCCGTTTCGTAAATTTTTGGGTAAACAAAAGAACTTTTATTTTCGATTAACCGAAGTATTACAAGTTTTGCCTGAACAAGGGCTTGTAGAAACGTCTATTGGTGTCATTCACTACGATTATTTGGTCATAGCCACAGGTGCAAGCACCAACTATTATGGCATGGCAGACATAGAAAAATACGCCATTCCCCTCAAAAATCTGAATGATGCGATTCAACTGCGTAATCATATTTTAGAAAAATTTGAAGCAGCATTGCAGGCAGGTAACAAAGAAGAACTGAATAGTTTGATGGACTTTGTGGTCGTTGGCGGAGGTCCTACTGGGGTAGAAGTAGCAGGGGCTTTAAGTGAACTTCGCAGTCATGTGTTTCCTCAAGACTATAAAGAATTAGACCTATTTCGCATGGATATTCACCTGATAGAGGCATCACCTCGTTTGCTCAATGGTATGTCTGATGAAGCAGGTAAAAATGCCCTCGCCTATTTACAAAAAATGGGCGTAGAAGTCAAACTAAGCACAGGTGTAAAAAGCTATGACGGCAATGTCGTTACGCTGTCCACAGGGGAGCAAATTCAAACCAAAACCTTAGTGTGGGGGGCAGGTGTAAAAGCCAATCCATTGAAAGGGATTAATCCCAATGCCATTTTAAAAAATAACCGCCTGAAAGTCAATGCGTTTAACCAAGTGGAAGGTTACGAAAATATTTTTGCGGTAGGCGATGTGGCTTGTGTCATTGGAGAAACAACGCCTAACGGACACCCGATGGTTGCTCAACCTGCCATTCAACAAGGGCAAAACTTGGGCGAAAACCTCAAAAGACTTTTGAAAGGCAATAAAAATTTGAAACCTTTTAAATATTTTGACAAAGGTAGCATGGCAACCATAGGACGAAACAAAGCCGTAGCAGACATTGGCAATCTGAAAATTGGTGGTTTTGCTGCATGGGTAATATGGTTGTTTATCCACGTTTTATTTTTGGTAGGCTTCAAAAATAAGCTGTTTGTATTGATAAACTGGATAAATAGTTACTTCTCTTATGATAAAAGTAACCGTTTGATTATCAAGAGATAAGCTAAAAATAAATGATAAAATTGATGGCTACTTAATTTTAAATAGCTCAAAAGATGCAATCTTTCAATAGGAGGTTGCATCTTTGCGTTTCATAAAACCTATCTTTTAACGAAAATTATTTTTATGCAAATTTTTCGTACTCAAACCGCCATTAAAGAGTATTTACGCCCTTTGCTTTCTACCCAAAAAATTGGTTTTGTGCCTACAATGGGAGCTTTGCACGAAGGGCATTTAGCCTTAGTAAGTGAAGCCAAACGGCACAATGACTTGGTAGTGGCAAGTATTTTTGTGAACCCTACGCAGTTTAATAACGCCAATGACCTTGCTAAATATCCTCGCACAGAAGACGCAGATGTGGCAATGTTGGAAAGTGTAGGTTGCGATATATTATTTACACCTTACCCCGAAGATATGTACCCCCAACCTGTGAGAACAGCATTGAATTTTGGGGAAGTGGAAACTGTCATGGAAGGTGCTTTTCGGCAAGGGCATTTTAACGGTGTGGGTATGGTCGTAGCCAAATTATTTCATATTGTAAAGCCTAATAAGGCATATTTTGGGCAAAAAGATTTGCAACAATGTTTAGTCATTAAACAATTAATTCAGGATTATTCCTTTGATATAAAGTTAGTTATCATGCCAACAATACGGGAGGCAGACGGTTTGGCTATGTCTTCACGCAACCGCAGATTGAGTGCTACCCAACGCCAAACTGCCCCGAAAATTTATGCAGCTTTGCAACAAACCGCCCAACTTTTACAAAGTGGGGCTTCGCTACAAACCGCCCAAGATTTTTATACGCAACAGATTCTGGCAGAACCAACTTTCCGTTTTGAATATTTTGAAATAGCTAATCTCGACACCTTAGCCACTGTTACAGACCTTGCTCAACACCAACAAGTAGCTTTGTGTACGGCTGTTTTTATGGACGAGGTACGGTTGATAGATAATTTGATTGTGGATTTGAGGAAGTAAAACTTGATTGGGTAGTCTTAAAGATGTAATCTTTCTAAAAGATTATAGTGTCGTGCCTTAAAATGTTATACGATTGTCAAGGTCTTCGACCATTGCCAACGTATTTTAAACCGTTGGCAATGGTCGAAGACCTTGACAATCGGTGCAAGAGGTATAACAATTCATAGCACGACC
>CANGYA010000311.1 GCA_947457925.1 Cytophagales bacterium
CTGTGTTGTGTAGGTTTTGTTTTCAATTCTCCCGCAGTTTTGAGGTAAGGCAGTAGAGTTAAGTGTATGACAATCATGTCGTTAGCTCCCAAATCCCACTTCATTTGGCGTACAGCCTCTATAAACGGCAATGCCTCAATATCCCCTACACAACCGCCAATTTCTGTAATTACAATGTCATATTTACCCGATTCACCCAACGCCTTAAAATTGCGTTTAATTTCGTCTGTAATATGAGGAATGACTTGTACGGTTTTGCCCAAATAGTCGCCTTTACGTTCTTTCGTGATAACGTTGTAGTAAATACGTCCCGTAGTTACGTTATTGGCTTGCGAAGTGGGCGTATTCAAAAATCTTTCGTAATGCCCTAAGTCCAAGTCGGTTTCTGCACCGTCATCAGTTACATAACATTCGCCATGTTCATACGGATTGAGAGTTCCGGGGTCAATGTTGATGTAGGGGTCAAATTTTTGGATAGTTACCGAAAAGCCTCTTGCCTGTAGCAATTTGCCTAAGGAAGCAGAGATAATACCCTTGCCTAATGAAGATGTTACGCCACCTGTAACGAAGATGTACTTTGTCATGATTGAAATACGTTGCGGTCTTTTGAAGTAGCAAAAGTAGAAATTTTTTTTCTAAATTAGCAGAAATTAATCTACTTGAAAGGGTGGGTTTTGGTAATTCTGTTGTATATTTATTGAAATTTATGTAGATTTGACTATTGTAAAATTATTATTTTAATCCTATGCCTCCTATTTTTTCTATTGATGCCTTACTTGATTCACAATCTTTTTTTGTTATTAAAACAGACATAAAGGGTTATTATACGTATGTCAATCAATATTTTTGCGATTTTTTTGGCATGACAGAGAGTGCAACTATTGGAAAAAGGGCTTTAGACACCATTTTTAGCGAAGACCAAGAGAAATGTAGTCTTTTGATACAGCAAGTCCTACAGCACCCCCAACACCCTATTAAAATAAGACTAAGAAAACCTCTCGCCAATGGAGATATTGTACATTCTCAATGGGAGTTTACTTGTATTACTTCCACAACTGGCGAGTTATTGGGCATACAAGCCATTGGTTTTGATATAGAAAGAGAGGTGTATAACGAAAACTATATAGCTGCCCTTACCAATGAATACGAAAACTTCTTTTTGCTTAACATGGATTTATTTTGTATTCTCGACCTTAAAGGTAATTTTTTAAAGCTAAATAAAAGTTGGGAGAAAGTATTGGATTACACCTTAAACGAGTTACTTCACCACAATATCAAAGAGTTTGTTCACCCAGAAGACTACCCCACAACAGAACAGTTAGTATTTGACGATTTGATGCGAAAAGGTAGTCTTAGTAACAATATCAATAGGTATAGAACTAAAAATGGTAGCTACAAATATTTGGAATGGCAGGGACATACAGACGGCAAGCTGATATATGGCGTAGCAAGAGATATTACTAAACAAAAAGAGTTAGAAGAAGAGCTACTGTTAAACAATATAGAGTTACAGACCTTAATGACAAGTTTAGAAGACATTATCTTCTTAATTGATGAAGATTATACCTATCAACAAGTATGGGTACGTAATGAAAATTTACTTTTTATGCCCAAAGAAGCCTTTTTGGGTAAACGTATGCAAGATGTTCTCCCAATAGATTTTTTAGATAAAATTCTTACTTTATTTGAGTTATTACAATTTACAGAAGTACCCCAAGCATTAGAATATATAGGACAATTAGCCAATAATCATACGGCTTGGTTTGAAGCAACTATTCAAAAAATAGACAGTTATGCCAATGAAGGTTTGTATTATACTATTGTTGTCAAAGATATTACACAACGAAAAAACGCAGAGTTGGCATTACAAAGAACCCAAGAGTTATTGGCACAAACCAACCAAATAGCCAAAGTAGGCGGTTGGGAGTTTAATTTGCAAACACAAGAGTTATATTGGTCTGATGTAACGAAAGAGATTTATGGTGTCCCCATTAGCTACATACCTACCATAGATACAGCTATATCTTTTTATAAAGAAGGCTTTTCAAAAAATACGATTCAGCATTTAGTCAAAAATTTGATTGAAAATGGAACACCTTATCATGCAGATTTACAAATAATCACAGGCACAGGGAAAGAACTATGGGTACGCAAAATAGGGCAAGCAGAGTTTGAAGATGGGCTTTGCAAACGTATTTATGGAGTGTTTCAGGATATAGACCAACAAAAGAAATTAGAGTTAGCCTTACAAGAACAAACCCAATTATTAGATAGCCTTAATAACGTCCAACGCACATTTATAGAAAAATCTAATGATAATGAGGCATTTAATTTATTGCTACAACAACTTCTACAACTAACTGATTCGGAGTATGGTTTTTTAGGAGAAGTCTTATATAACGACCAACAAGAGCCTTATCTAAAAACATATGCGATTACTAATATTTCTTGGAATGAAAATTCAAAACATTTTTACGAAAGCAATATTAAAGATGGGATAGAGTTTCACAATCTCAAAACACTATTTGGAGTCGTAATGACCAGCAAACAGCCTGTAATAGCCAATCACCCTGCCAAAGACTCTCGCAGAGGTGGACTCCCCGAAGGACACCCTGCTCTTAATGCTTTTTTAGGCATTCCTATTTTGTTAAATAACCAACTGATAGGCATGGCGGGTATTGCCAACAGACCCGAAGGCTATGACAATGAATTATTAGAAGAACTTAGCCCTCTTATTTCTACGATTGGCTTGCTTATTAATGCTCGGAAACAAAGTAAAGAACAACAACGCACCCTCAAAGAGCTACAAATAGCCAAACAACAAGCCGAAGAAGCCAATAAAGCTAAATCGGAATTTTTGGCGAATATGAGCCACGAAATACGCACTCCGCTCAACGGTATCATTGGTTTTACGGACTTATTGATGAAAACAGAATTGGATACGACACAAAGGCAATACATGGGAACTGTTTTGCAATCGGCTAATTCTTTGTTAGATATTATCAACGATATTTTAGACTTTTCAAAAATAGAGGCAGGTAAATTAGAATTGTCTATTGATAAAATAGATTTAGTAGAATTACTTAACCAAGTTATCAATATTGTGCAGTACCAAGCACAACAAAAGAGCATTGAGATACTACTCAATTTGTCTAAAAATCTACCAAAATGGGTGTGGGGAGATGCGATACGGATTCGGCAAATTTTATTGAATTTATTGAGTAATGCCATTAAATTTACAGAAAAAGGTGAGGTAGAGTTAAAAGTTGTCCCAATAAGCAGCAACAAGGAAATAACAACCCTGCGTTTTGCAGTCAAAGATACAGGCGTAGGGATAGATGAGAAGAACCAACGCAAAATTTTTGAGGCATTTTCGCAAGAAGACGCATCTATTACCCGAAAATTTGGCGGTACAGGCTTAGGACTCACCATTTCTAACCAACTATTAGCTTTGATGAACAGCCATTTGGAACTCCAAAGTCAGTTGGGTATAGGCAGCACTTTTTATTTTGATATTACCTTAGCTCTACATAGTGAAACCGAACAAGGGTTAGATAACAGACAAAAGAATACAGCTAAAACAGTTGAATCAACGTATTTAATTGACACAAACATCACGACAACAATTCAAC
>CANGYA010000312.1 GCA_947457925.1 Cytophagales bacterium
AACAACAAATAACTATCTTTACCAGATATTTACTAACAATATGCTCACCAAAACACAAGGAATAGTTTTAGGATTTATCCGATACAAGGAATCTTCTATCATTGTACGTATTTATACAAAAGATTTAGGGTTAAGGTCGTATATTGTGAATGGTGTGCGAAATATAAAAACAAGTAAAATAGCTTTGTTCCAACCTCTCACCTTATTGGATTTGGTGGTATATGACAAAGAGAAAACAGATATTCAACGAATTTCGGAAATACAAATAGCCTATCCGTTCCAATCCATTCCTTTCAAGCCTTACAAAATTAGTATTAGCTTTTTTTTGACTGAAGTACTTACTAAAAGTTTAAAAGACGAGGCAGGCAATATTGAACTATTTGATTTTTTGGAAAATAGCATCAAAATTTTTGACCAACTCCCCCACTTTGCTAATTTTCATCTACAATTTTTAATTCAACTGTCTGAATTTTTGGGTTTTGCTATTCACGACAGCACCGAGCTACAGACACAGTTGATACAAGCAGGTTACAGATTATTCAATTCGCAGCACCACGACATTATTAACGAACTCATTAGTTCGGATTATAGCACTTCTACATTGAACATGAACGGAGTTTTGCGTAGTGAAATTGCAGATTATTTATTAAAATTTTATGCCTTACATTTAGAAAGTTTTGGAACTATTCAAAGTTTTGAAATTTTAAAAGGTTTGTAGTAACATAAAAAATGCTTTCAAGTTTTTAGTGTCATGCTTTAAATTACTATATCAAACCTATAAGCAATTCCTTTAGAATTTAAAACCTTATAGGTTTGGTTGGTAAATTATATTAAATACTTACCACAATCTTCCCTTTTGTACGTCCTGTTTCCATTTGTTGGTGTGCCTGTATCATTTCCCCAAAAGCAAAATTGTGAGAAACAACGGCTTTTAGTTGCCCTGTGGCTAACCAATCAGCTATTTGCTGCATATTCACGCCATTACTTTGTACTAGTTCAAAAGCTATACTTACTTCTGTTGCCTTGCCCAAATCCACTATGTTTTGTGGAATACCCGAAGGAATAGAAATGATTTTACCACCTTTTTTAACCACTTGAATAGATTTTTCTAATGTTTCACCTGCCATTGTGTCAAATACAAAATCCAAATTTTGCACTGCATTTGTAAAATCTGTTTGGGTGTAGTCAATCACTTCGTCTGCCCCTAATGACTTTACAAAGTCTATGTTTTTTGCAGAGGCAGTACCAATGACATAAGCCCCTAAAATTTTGGCAATTTGTACGACAAAATGCCCAACTCCTCCAGCAGCAGCATGAACAAGCAGTTTATCGCCATGCTTAACGTGCCTCTGCAAGATTTGGTAAGCTGTGAGAGCAGCCAAACACGCAGCAGCAGCCTCTTGGTGGCTGATGTTACTTGGTTTTTTGGCGAGGTGTGCAGCAGGAGCTACTACGTACTCCGCATACGCCTGTCCATGAGCAGGGAAATTAACCATACCAAAAACTTCATCTCCCACTGTAAAGTCCGTAACTCCTTCGCCTACTGCCTCCACAACCCCCGAAATGTCCCAGCCAAGTACCAACGGAGAAAAGTCTTTTAATCTGCCATAAATACCTTTGCCCGTACGAGTTTTAATATCAACAGGGTTGATAGACAAAGCTTTTATGCTGATAAGCAGCTCTTGTGCCATAGGTGTAGGAATAGCCACTTGAACCATTTTCAGTTCTTCGCTGCCACCAGCAGCATTCAAAATATAGGTTTTCATAAATTTTAATTTTAAACTATCTTTTTTATAGTTGCAAAACTAATTATAGTTCTATAGCTTTGCAATAACTATCTAAATGGATAGGTGGCAAAAAGGTCATTTATTTTTCAAAATATTTTTCAAGTTATTTATTATCAATACTTTAAAACAAAAATAAAAATGTATTTGAAAGACGAAACCGAAGTGTATGAAGTAAACGGCAAGATTTATCCTTGTGGAACAAGTTTGACAATGGACTTGATTGGGGGCAAATGGAAGGCTGTTATTCTCTACTATTTAAAAGACGGCAAGCTACGCTACAAGGAGTTGCGTAAAAAAATTCCTTTTGTTACAGAAAGAACATTGAGTATCCAACTACGGCAGTTAGAGGAAGATAACATCATCAGGCGTGAGGTCTATAATCTAAAACCACCATTAAAAGTAGAATATTCACTCACAGAATTTGGCACAACGCTATTGCCGATTGTCCTTGCCATTGCGTCTTGGGGCAGTGACTTGGCTATGGAAAAGGGGAAAATCAAGAAAATAGAAGGTTATGTTGAATAAAAAATTACCGTATGGATATTTAACAACTGCCTCTAAAAATTTCTAAAAACCTGTACTTCTTCGTAAATATCTGTATAAATAATCTCAATATTTATACTTTCTTGTGCAAGCTGCGTGGCATATTTCATGTCTTTTATGCTAAAAACTCGTATTTTTTCGGAAGGAGCAAACACTTTTTTGTTGATGGGGTTGGTGCTGTAATAATTATAGTTGAAACTACTATCTTTTATAACATATTTGGCGAGGTCTTCGAAACTCTTAAATTTTTTACCTTTGACTTCATAAGTTACTTCTTTTACAATAGCAGCCCCTACACCTTTGTTATGTACGTCTATATAAGCACCATCGTCAGAAATGCCTGCGGTAGCTTCTAAATATGCCCAAACAGATGCCTTTTGTTGTTTCTGCATAATATTCGTTTGCAAAGCCGTAATAAAGAAGGTAAAAATACTAATAAACAAAGATAAGCACGCCAGCACTAACTCCAAATTCATTCGTTTTTGAGGCAAATTATTGCTTACTGTTGGAGATGTTGGTGGTGAATTTTCAGTGTTTACCACTACGTTTTCTGTTGAGTGGTCTGTATTAGGCAAAGAAGTGTTTTCCATAGAATTTATCTAGGTACTTTTTAATACCTCTATAATCATACAATTTAGTAATTAATTTAAGATGTAGCCTTTACATAACATTATGCTTTAAACAATAATATCAAAACCTACTTTAAATTTATATGGCTTTAAATCCATAATCGAATTGTCTATAGGTTTGATATAATGATTTAAAACACGACAATAAAAAAACTTAGAAAGCATGAAACTCAACTTTCATTTATCATTACTACTTTCACGTTTTATAGTATTATACTTTTTTTGTCAATTCAAACACTGTAATTTCAGGAAAAATACCAATACGACCGGGGTAACCAACATAACCAAATCCTCTGTTCACATATAAATATTGTTCACCTTCTTGGTACAAACCAGCCCATTGTTTATAGGCATATTCTACGGGACTCCAACGCAAAAACTTGGATTCTATCCCAAACTGAAAACCGTGTGTATGTCCCGCAAACATCATGTCTATATTTGGGTATTGTGTACGGACTTCTGCGTCCCAGTGTGTGGGGTCATGCGACAACAACAGTTTTATGGGGTAATTTTCTGCTCCTGCGTAGGCTTTAGCCAAATCTCCTCTGTTTTGGCGGACAAAAGACGATGTGGCTTGTTTGTTTTTATTATCTCCACCGCCAAATACATTACGCATGGCACTAATGTACTCAACACCAATCAAAGCTATTTTTTCGCCATCTTTTTCTAAGGT
>CANGYA010000313.1 GCA_947457925.1 Cytophagales bacterium
AATGTCCAATACTTCTAAAGCAGCAGCAGGGTCGTTAAAATTGAACATTACGTATGCCTCTGCCACACGGTACAATACCTCTACATCTTTAGATTTGGTCATTTGCATTGCATTAGAAAAATAGCCTTTAGCATCATCTTTCTTTTGCTGAAACATCTTCACAGCACCCAAACCCACATAATTTAACGCATACTTAGCGTCTATACCTACGCCTTTCTCGAAGTTCATACGAGCCGTATCAATGTACTCCTCTACAGAGTCTACCTCAAAAACGTGCAAGTAGTAATCCCCCAAATGGTAGTAATTTTCGGCGGTAGGTGCTTGTTTCACCAAACCCTGAAATGCTTTTTTTGCATTCAAATACTGTTCTGCATACAAGTATTTTTGTGCATCTTGTAATGTCTGTGCCGATAAAGCTAAAGCCCCAAAGACCAAAAAAACGGCAACAAATACGGAAAATAACCTTTTCATTTGCATTGCTGTAGGTTTAATTAAGGTTTGAAATCTAATCTAATTTCAAATCTGGTAGATGATTGATGTACTTAAGATAAATAAAATTCCTTTCCAATAAAAAGTAACAAAATAAATCGTAAAAATTTGAATTTAAAACACCCACTTTGAAGTTATTTTTTATATTTTTGGAAATAAGCTGAACAAATGTAACAAAATTAAGTGATTGTATGTAAAATATTTCTTCGTTCTGGTATTTAGTAATTTGAAAATCAAATTCTTACTACCACTTTTGCAAAAAATATTCACAATTACCTATATTAACAAGCAACTAACAGACTTTAACAGTTGCTAGTATTACTTTAAGTAGAAAACAACTACATAAACTTTAATCCGTAATTTTAATTCGCAATTTATATACATGGAAAAAGAATTTTATAGAGAGCCTCTGGTGCTTAGAGAGTATGGTCGCAACGTACAAATGTTAATTAAGCACATTACCACGCTACCCACCAAAGAAGAAAGAACTCGTGCTGCATACGCCCTCATAGAACTAATGAAGCAACTCAACCCTTCTGTGCGTGAGCATAATGATAATATGCAACGCATTTGGGATCATTTGCACCACATGGCAGACTTTACCTTAGATATAGACGCACCGTTTCCGTTACCCACACCCGAAACCATTTTCCAAAAGCCTAAAAACCTAAGCTACCACATTGCCAGCGTAAAGTTTAAACATTATGGCAAAAACGTAGAGTTATTAGTAAAAAAAGCCGCTATCATTACAGACGAAGAGGAAAGAGGGCAGGTAGTTTGGCAAATAGTCAAATTAATGAAAGGCTTTTATAGTGCTTGGAACAATGATAATATCGAAGAAGATATATTATTGGAAGACATTAAACAAATGTCCGAAGGTGTCCTGAACTATACAATGGAAGACCTCAAAGAATATGAACTGCCTCGTGAGCAACGCAAACACAAAAAACATTACAACAACCAACATCATCATAACAACCGACCTCACACCCAAAATAATAGAAATACAGGGCAACAAGGAGGTAACCAACAAAATAATAATACAAACAACAACTTTAAACGCAATAATAACAACAATCCTACTAATAACCAAAATAGGAATAACAACAATAGTGGAGAAAACAGAAACCCAAACTACAACCCCAACTATAAAGGCAAGAAAAAATAACACTTAGTAGCTAAAAAACTATTAATGGTTAAAGCATTATAAAAAAATCTTTATTTATCGTAAAGTCATTGATAAAACACGTTGTCAATGACTTTTTTATACTAAAAATCTCTACAATAAAACACTTTGTTAATGATTACGTTTTATATTTTTGGCAGACAAAATTTACAAAACCTTTTTACAAATACAATTTATGGTTTCAAAAACTTTTGGTAGTTCTGTTTTTGGTGTTAATGCCCACATTATTACTGTTGAAGTCAATGTAATAGCACAAGGTACAAAGTTTTTTATGGTAGGCTTGCCCGACAGTGCCATCAAAGAAAGTGAACAACGCATAGAGTCTGCCTTAAAGTATTATGGTTACAAAATGCCACGTCAAAAAGTAGTAGTCAATTTAGCCCCTGCCGACCTTCGCAAAGAAGGTGCAGCCTACGACCTACCCATAGCCTTAGGCATTTTACAAGCATCAGGGCAAATGGCTTCCGAAAATTTAGATAAATACGTCATCTTGGGTGAATTAGCCTTAGATGGTATTTTACGTCCCATCAAAGGGGTGTTACCCATAGCCATAGAAGCTCGCAAAAGAGGCTTTAAAGGTTTTGTACTACCCAAAGACAACGCCTATGAAGCAGCCATAGTCAATCAATTAGACATTATTCCTGTTAGCACATTAGAAGAGGCAATAGATTTTTTTGAGGGAAACACGAAAATTCTACCCTTACAAATAGATACAAGAGAAATTTTTTTCCATACCCAAAGTCATTATGAAGCAGATTTTTCTCACGTACAAGGTCAAGAAAACATCAAACGTGCTTTGGAAATTGCAGCAGCAGGCGGACACAATGTAATCATGATAGGACCTCCAGGTGCAGGTAAAACCATGTTAGCCAAACGGTTGCCATCTATTTTGCCACCACTTACTTTGCACGAAGCCTTAGAAACCACCAAAATTCACTCTGTTGCAGGAAAATTAGGGGCATCATCATCTTTAATAGCTCAAAGACCTTTTCGTTCCCCACACCACACCATCAGTGACATAGCTTTAGTAGGTGGAGGCGGTTATCCCCAACCGGGCGAAATCTCATTAGCTCATAATGGCGTATTATTTTTAGACGAATTGCCAGAGTTCAAACGAACCGTATTAGAAGTAATGCGTCAGCCATTAGAAGAACGTAGAGTTACCATCTCAAGAGCAAAAGTTTCTGTCGACTTTCCAGCAAGTTTTATGTTAGTTGCAAGCATGAACCCTTGCCCTTGTGGTTACTACAATCACCCTGAAAAAGAGTGTGTTTGCCCACCGGGTGCCGTACAGCGTTATCTAAATAAAGTAAGTGGACCTTTATTAGACCGGATAGACTTGCACGTAGAGGTTACACCTGTCTCTTTCGATGAAATGACACAAGTACGCCCTGCCGAAAATAGTACAACTATTAGAGAAAGAGTAATTCAGGCTCGCCAAATCCAGACAGAAAGGTTTAAAAACACACCAGAAATTCACTCTAACGCCATGATGCCCTCACAAATGGTCAAAGAAATCTGTATTATTAATGAGGCAGGCAAAATTTTACTGAAACGAGCTATGGAAAAATTAGGGTTATCAGCAAGAGCTTATGACCGTATCCTTAAAGTAGCACGTACTATTGCCGACCTTTCTAATAGCACAGATATTAAAATAGAGCATTTAGCAGAGGCTATCCAATATCGTAGCTTAGATAGAGATAGCTGGTCTGGTTAAAATTATCATGTTCAAGAAAAGCTATTCATTCGCAGATTCTTCAACTTAGCATCTGCGAATAACTTATGATGGGTTCTACTTTAAAATTTAATTGATTGTTAGTAGAAGTTTTACAAAATATCTGACAATTTTAGGTTAAAAAAGTTGTGAAATTTTTTGTATATTAGTTTTAGAGTTTTACTTTTGCGACCCGATTAGACTTGTTAGTGTTTGCGGGTTGTTGT
>CANGYA010000314.1 GCA_947457925.1 Cytophagales bacterium
ACTATCACTTTTTTGTTATGTTGAAAACTGTAGCCACTACCTTGCCAACAAAACAATGGGCTATGTTCGGCACTATGAAAACCCGCCAAAGGTTTGACATACACAAGTACCTCTGGTGTTGTAAATTTGAGTGTGCCATTAGCTAATACTTCTTTGTGATACCCCTTTAAATCTACGTTTACGCTGTCTGCACTATCTATTTTTTGTGATAAACGGTAGCCTTGCACGCAAATTCCTATACTTAATAGTACAAAAAGCCCCCAAGTAAACGGTTGGGCAGAGAAAATAGATTTTACCGCATTGTGTTTCTTTAAATTTATGTCATATTGTAGTGAATATGGTGATAAATTTATTTGTTTGTTGGAAAAAGGAACATGAAGACGTAAAGACATACTGTATTTAACAATAAAATAAAACGGCAGAATAACATAAATTATCAAACTCAACAGCCCTAAAATATCGTGCAGTGGTGTTTCGGGCATGACACGAAAGACAACCAAAATCATGATGCGTAGCAGATTATTGATAATATTGAGCAACATGACGCACAAAATAAGCACGCAAGACCACCCAAAAGGAATAATTTTTTGGGTAAGCCGTTGAAAATATGCCATGAACAATAAAGCTACCATTAGCGAAGTGCCTATCATTTTTAGCCCTACACAGGCAGGGTCGACAGAAAATTCTTGTCCGTTGAGTGTAATAATATTGCCTACGACATTTACATCATTGAAAATAATACTCAAAAATTTTCCTGCTAAAGTGGTGAGTTCTAACCGAATAGGAAAGCTAAAAGAAGTGCCTACATACCTTAACAAAGGCGAAACTAAGCCGATAGTCCACAAAGAAAAAAGGGCTATTTTTCCCAAAAGATTTTCTACCAAAAAAAATAAAGCAAAACAAAGAGAAAAAAATAAAGGGCTGTTTTGGCGAGGCAAAGCAAACGCAAGGCATAAAAACAAGACACTTAACACTCCAAACCGCCAACTAATCGCAGTTTTTTGTGCTTTTGGGTGAAAAATGATAAGGTAAGGCAGCAAAAGCAAGCCTCCAAACGTATTGATGTCCCAAATGATGTGAGGCAAAAAATAACTGTAAACACCCAAAACCAACACCACACCTACGTATAAAAGTAAGGGTTTGGCAGGCGGAACAGACACAGAAAAAGACGAAGCCATACGCCAAATTACGAGAACCAATTAGAAAAGTTGTTTTAAAGACAGTAAAGCATTACACATTAAATTAATAATTTACTAATTAAAAATTGTGCGTTAGCACTTAAAACCTTGTTGTCAAACCAAAATGCACTTTGGATTGGGCTATACTCATGTTTTGCGTGGCAGATTGCCCCAAAGCATAGACAAAATGAAAAATACCTACTTGTGTTTGTAAACTCATACCGCCTCCCACGCCTAAGACTGTACTTTGTAGGCTTTGTTGGGTGGTGCGGTAAGACAACCAAGCCCCGTCTGTAAAAGCAAACAGTGTAATGTTTTGCGTAGTGTAAAGCCTATATTCCAAAGTAGTAATAGCGTATTGGTCTGAAAAAAAGGAATTTTCATTAAAACCTCTTAGGGTTTTTAATCCACCAATTTGAAATAACTCATTGATAAACAAACTGTTATTCCACATCACGCCCAGCTGTAACCGCAACAGCAAGGTACTTTGTTTGCCTGTAGGAAAAAACTGTTGCCAATCTGCTTTGAGGCGGACTTGTGGCGACTGCAAGGCTATTTGTTGGTAAATACTATCTTGTTGCTGCCATTTGGGTTGTATTTTTTTGTTGCCAATGCCTATTTCTGTACGCAACCACCAGCCTTTTTGGGGTTTGAAAAAGTCATTGAGAGTTTGGTATTGGTAGCCTATGCCGTAGAGTTGTAGTTGTGTATCTGCCAAATTGCGTTGCGAAGTTTTGCCTGTGTACTGCAAAGTGTCCAAAACGGTGCTGCTGTTGTAGTCTGTAAAAACAGAAAAAGTGCTGCGGGCATTAAGGGGATACGCCAACCGCAAACCCAAAGTCAAATTGGAAAAGGCGGTATCTCTTAACTGCAAATCTAATTTACCTTCTACATCTATACGAGTTCGCAACAAATTAGGGTGTTGGTACTGCACTTGCAAAAGTTGCGTATTGGGCTGTGGTCTTTGCCAATCTACCCCAAAAGTTTTACCCGATTTAAACAAATTTTGTAGTTTCAGTTGCACCTGTCCTGCCAATACTAATTCATTGTTTTTCAAGCTATTAGGCAATAAACCTACAATACCATCAAATTGGCTTGCTTTCACTGCCTCCAAATACAAACGAGGAAAAGCCCTGTCCCGCACAAAAATTATGTCTATTGGCTGTTTGAGTTTGCAATAAGGTAAAGTGTTCAATATTTTTTCGGCATCTTTTATTTTTTGTTGGCTAAAAGGCTGTTGGGGCAAGATTTTGAGGTAATGACTTAGGAAATTGCGGTTAATTTTTGCACTGCCGTTGATAATCAAAGAATCAAAAACAATGTAAGTGCCTTGTTGCGTTGTCAATTTGGCGTGAGGTACTTGGTCTTTCCACTGCACAGAATCCAAATAGACTTGGGCGAAGGGATAACCATTATTTTCAAACTCTTTTAGCAATCTTTCTTTCAGTTGCAAAAAATCTTTGTGCGACAGGTTGCGTTGGCGAAAAAAAGAAGGCGGATAACCTGCTGCTGCCACCCAACTTTGCGAAGAAGGCAAGACAGCTAAACGAATAGTAGGGTAGTGTTGCCCCAAATGCAAAATAACAAGGGCTTTTTTGGGTAAAAACCGTAAAGTATCTATTGATGCTGCCCAATACGATTTTTCGTGTAACTGCTGAATTAGCTTTTTAAGCACTATTTTTACAGTGCTGCTATCGGGATAAGTGGCGGTACTTGGTAATAGTTTTTGCACTATTACGCTGTCTTGGGCTGCATTTGTATAACGAAAGTGCAAAGTGTAGTTTTGTCCGTACACAACCCAACCCAACAACAAGAAGCATTGGCAAAACAAAAAAAATTTGAGTAATTTGACTTTTAACAAAAACGCAAAAAAAGTATGTAGCATAGGCTTTAGCCTGTGATAGTAATTCTATTAAATTTAAATCCAACCATTGGCAATGTGCCTGCATTAATAAAACATTGAAAATAATCAAAAAGTGGTCATCTTTACAAAAAACTACTTTGTTTATGTTGCAAAAATATTTTTTGGTGGTCATTACGGCTGCTTGGTGGCTTACTGTTGGTTTAGCCTTGCCACTGTGGTTGCCATTTTTGCGGACTTTTCCTTGTGTGCCAGCCTTTGATTTTGTGCCTACCTTGCCTATTTATTTGCACACTTTTGTTCTAATCATACAGTTTTTGGCAAATATTGGCTTAGTGATTAGTCCCAAATACCGTTTGTTGTGTGTAGGTACTTTCGTTATGTGCTTTTTGGTTTTGGTGCTTACGGACATTAACCGTTTGCAGCCTTACTTTTATTTTGAGTTGTTTTTGTTGCTAATTACCGTATTCACTTCGCAAAATGACTTTGTAACTGCCATGCGAATTGTCTTTGGGGCTTGTTATTTTTGGGCAGGTATCCACAAAATTAACCCGTCTTTTGTGCCAAGTATG
>CANGYA010000315.1 GCA_947457925.1 Cytophagales bacterium
GCTAAAGGCTATTTTTCTAATGCAATGCAAATGACCAAATCTAAAGATGTAGAGGTATTGTACCGTGTGGCAGAGGCATACGTAATGTTCAATTTTAACGACCCTGCTGCTGCTTTAGAAGTATTGGACATTGCTATAAAAAGAGAAGCCAAAAGAGCCGACCTACATTTATTAAAAGGTGATGTGTATTTGATGAAAAACGAAGGTGGTTTAGCTAACTCGTCTTATGATGAGGCTATTCGTTTAGCTCCTAATAAAGCTAAAGGCTATATCAGTTCGGGTAAGGTGTTGATTCGTGCTAAAAACTACAATGGTGCTTTAGAGCTTTACAACAAAGGTATTGCTGCTGAACCAGACTATTATCCTGCCTACCGCCAATTAGGTGATTTATATTTCTTGGCAAACAGATGTAAGGAGGGTATTGAGGCATATAGAAAGTACATTGCTAATTCAGATGCCAACTTGGATTCTCGTTATATGTATGCAGCTTTCTTGTACCTTTGTGGTGACCATTTGGAGGCTATAGGCCAACTGAAAGAATTGGATAAAGTATTGAATAAAGCAACCATTCACCGTTTGTTAGCATATTCTATGTACGAAACTAAGGACTATGATGGTAGTATTGCCAATATTGAGCAATTTTTTAAAGAAGAAAAGCCGACAAAAGTGATAGCTTCTGATTATGAATACTATGGCAAGACTATTATGGCAAAGGGTGGTTCTGAGGCAGATACTTTGAGAGCTATTGAACAATTTAAGAAAGCTGCTGCTAAAGATAGTGCAAAGGCAGAAGTACTGTTGTTCCCATTAGGCGAAAATTACTATAAAGCGAAGAAGTATGCAAAAGCTGCCGAAATATTGGACATTATACCAAAATACATTAAGAATGTAAACTCTAATGTCTATTTGCGTCAAGGCTTGGCTTATTATTTCTTAAAAACACCAGAAACGAATGTATTAGCCGATACAACTTTTGGTAAGTTATTAAATGTAGTCCCTAATTCTACAGTAGCTAATTTGTGGAAAGCCAGAGCCAAAGTACGTTTAGACCCAGAATCTACAAACCCATTGACAAGTACGGCTACTTTTGCTGCAAGACCTTATTTTGAGAAATTCTTGGAATTGGTAGATAAACAAACAGACAAAACTAAGTCTGCAAGAGATATTTTTGAAGCACAATCTTGGTTGGCTATTTACTATGTATGTAAAGTAAAAGACAAAGCAAAGGCGGAAGAAGCATGGACAAAAGCCTTAGCTGCTGACCCTAACAACAGTGCTGCCAAAAATGTTGATGCCTTGTTAAAGGCTTCGCAACAAGCAAAAGACATAGACGGGGCACAAGCTGCGTTTAAGGCTTTGATGAAGTAAGCAATTACCTCACCCACACCTTACAACTCATTTGCCTCTCTATTTGGAGAGGAGAAATAAAAAAGCTATTCAAGACTCGTCTTGAATAGCTTTTTTATTATTAAGTAAGAGTAACTAATTAATTGATAATATTGTACCACAGAATTTAGTCTGTGAGTCTTTGATTATCAAGAGATTACAGGCTAAAGTCTGTGGTACATTTATTTTTTCCAATTACTTAAAAGCATTGAGTTTACATACTTTCATGAAAAGTCTTTACAATTACTAAAAAGTTGTCTTTGAATAATTTGATGGCAATGGCAACGAGAATCATTCCGAAGATTTTGCGTAAGACTTCTATGCCACCTTCGCCTATTTTATCTTCTATCCACTGCGTATTTTTCAAGACCACATACACAAACAATAAATTGACTAAAACGCCTATTATAATATTGGGTAGTTCGTAGGCTGCCCGCAAAGAACTTAGTGTGGTCATTGTACCTGCCCCCGCTATGATAGGGAAAGCCAAAGGGACAATGGACATGGAGTTAGAAGTAGAGGAACTCTTAAAAATGTGGATACCCAACAGCATTTCCATACCCAAAAGGAAGAGAATAATAGCCCCTGCAATGGCGAAGGAACTAAGGTCTATACCAAAAAGGCGGAGTATAGTATCGCCCAAAAATAAAAAGACAAACATAATGAGTCCTGCTGCTAAGGTGGCTTTTTCGGACTCTATCTGCCCTGCTTTGGCTTTGATGTTGATAATAATAGGAATAGAGCCTAAAATATCTATAACCGCAAACAGCGTAAGGGTTACAGAGGCTATTTCTTGAATAGAAAAGTTAAAGTTCATCGTAATTCATAAGATTTGCTGTTATTCATACCATTCATAGCAAAAGGAAACCTAAATGCTGACACACAATGAGTAATTAGTAATTTTTAAGCAAAAATCAATATAAATGATTGATTATCAATTTATTAATATAAATTTTACGCTAACTAATTACCTAAACTAATCTGTGCTTACTACCCATATTAAATTAGACAAAAGATTTATTTCTTTTCAAAACTTTTTAGGCGACATTTGTGTTTCTATTTGTAATTAATCTAAATAAAAATGGAAGAAAATCTACGGGATAAAGTCGTGGAAGCTCTGAAAACCGTATATGACCCCGAAATTCCTGTGGACATCTACGAATTAGGTCTTATTTATGAAATCACTACCTACCCCATCGACAATGTGTATATCAAAATGACACTCACTTCACCTGCCTGTCCGTCTGCCGAACAGATACCAAGTGAAGTAGAGCAAAAAGTAAAAGGGATAGCAGGAATCAATGAGGTAAAGGTAGAACTTACTTTTGAGCCTCCTTATACACAAGAGATGATGTCGGAGGTAGCCAAATTGGAGTTGGGTTTTATGTAGGCTTAGGTGTTTCTGCGTAAAAAATATTTAATTGAGAGTATTGTATTATTTTAATCAATTCGTTTTCATTATGTATCCAGAATATTTAACAGCACCCATGAAGCAAGATTTAACGGCTGCGGGTTTTGAAGATTTAACAACCTCTACAGAAGTAGCGGAGGCATTGCAACGCAAAGGGACTACTTTATTAGTGGTAAATTCTGTGTGTGGTTGTGCGGCGGGAGCTGCTCGTCCCGGTGTAAAATTAGCTTTACAAAAAGCTATTGTTAAGCCTACGCATCTTACTACGGTTTTTGCGGGTGTGGACAAAGAGGCGGTGAATACGGCACGTGAACACATGGCTCCTTATCCGCCTTCTTCGCCTTCGATTGCCTTATTCAAAGATGGTGAATTGGTGCATTTTATAGAAAGACACCACATAGAAGGACGCAATGCAGAGATGATAGCCAACCATTTGGTAGATGCCTTTGCAGAGTTTTGTCAAAACTAATAGCATAGACCTTAGTAGCTTTGCTAAACCTACTAAGGTTTTATTGTCATTAGCCTCCTTTCCAAATGGAAAGGAGGCTTTTTTATTTTGTGGCTATTCCTACAATTATTGAGTAACCTTTTCCACTCACCCAATAGTATGTGCAGAGAAGATTACACCATTGTTTCTTTGTATTATTCAAATACTAATTGAACTTTTTAAAGAATTTAACAAAATATTTTTTACCTACCTGTTGCACTTCAAAAAAATCTTTCGTTAGGTTTGCAGTCAAATAGTGTAAGCCTTACACTTTGCTTATATTATTATTCATTTATTCATCATTTAACATTTTTCTAACAA
>CANGYA010000316.1 GCA_947457925.1 Cytophagales bacterium
AGACTTTATTATCAAGACTTTAGAACAAGAACAATCTACAATTTTTGACCTCTTGTCCGATAATTTAGCGCAAAATTCAAGAGATTTTTTGCGTGATAAACTGCCCACCATCATCAACTCTTTGATTGTTTGGGTGCAAGAAAGACGTTTTAAACTCGAAGAATTGATAGACCAAACCTTTAAAGGCAATGTACCTTCTGGACTAAAAACAATGGTTTTTAACTTATTTGTAAACAGCATTAGCCAATCGGCTGATGTGGTGAAACAAATCGTTATTTTGTTAGAAACTTACCAAAAAACACCTGCTGAAACTGCCGAAAAATTGACCGAAAAAGTTATTGAATTTTTGCAAAGTAATAAAATTGGTAGCATCGTCAAACGCATAAAAGACAACGCCAAAGGCATGAACCTACACGATATATTGGTGGCGGGTTTGATACATGGTTTGCGACAAATCAAGACTGATGAAATTGCGGTGTTCTTCGAAAAACGCATTGGCGAATTGGTGTCTAAAGCAGAAATTGCAGATTTCATGCGAAACGGCTTGCAACAATTAGTCAATAACTCACTGAAAAACAAGACTTTATATGACGAAAAATTCAGTGCTTTAGTAGCCGAACAGTTGAAACAACAAATTATGACTTTGGGCGAAAAGAGTTTGGGGCAGTTGGTAGATGAACAACGGTTCACAAAATTTGCCAAAGAACTGTCGGGGCAGTTGGTTACGGCAAGCCAGCAAAATTCCTCTAAAATTAGCCTTTATTTATATGATACGTTTCATGCTCAAATAGAAAATAAATTAGTGGGTGATGTGGTAGCAGACCGTTGGAAAGGGCTTTTGGTGGATAAACTGTATTTGAACACCGAGAATATTTTGGTGAAAGAAATAGATGAAGCCCTCAAAACACCATTGGAACATCTGCGTTTTTATGCAAGCAAACAAAGCAACGTAGCTACGTTGTACCTCAAAGACTTGTTAATGAACAACTTAGAGGGAATTACAAAAGGTAAGATTGAAGATATTATTGCGAATAGGCTGCACAAAATGGACGACACCGCCCTGAAAAACGTGGTGGAGAAGTTCATGGGCGAAGAACTCAAACCTATTACGGTGTTGGGTGCGTGGTTGGGTGGTTTGGCAGGTGGTGCATTGTACTACCTACCTACTCCAGACAATCCTTTGGCTTATGGCGGTGTAGCTGCCTTAGCGTATGGCATTACGGGTTGGGGGACAAATTGGCAGGCTATCAAAATGGTGTTTCGCCCACACGAACCTGTGTTTATTGGCGGTATGCAAGTGCCGTTTACACCAAGTATTTTAGCCAAAAATCAAGCACGTTTTGCAGGAAATATGGGCAATTTTGTGGCAAACCACTTGCTAAACGAAGAAATTTTGCGTGTAAGTTTTGAGGTCAATAAGCAAAAAACTTATGCAGCTATTTACAAGGCTTTGTCTAAAGACCATTACGCCATTATTCAACAACTGATAGACGAAAACAAACATAAAGTAGCTGATTTTATTTCGCAAGCTGCCATAGATTATTTGTTGCCTCCAACGGCTGCAGGCAAAGAAGCCAACGAACTGAAATGGCAACAGGCTTTGCATACCTTGTTGAACAGCCAGCAAAATTTGAATTTACAAGACATTGATACACAACGCATTGAACAAAAAATTTCGGATTTTACGTATGAAGATACGTTTAGAAAAAATGTAGTGGAACAAGTGGCTGTGGGTTTGCAGAAATTTGCGAACAGAGAAAAAGTAGTGGCGGAGGTCATTCCTACCAACATTCAACAGAACATCAAAACTTTGTTGAATACGTGGGTAAATGACAAAGTGGGCGAATTGTTTGACTATGTGCGAAGTGCAGACCGTCAGGCAGATGTGATTACGAAGTTAGAACCGCAATTTATGAAGTACAAACGGTTCAGTTTGGACAAGTATTTGGAAGACACACAAAAAACGGCTATCATGCTGAATGTCAGCAAGTTTATTCACGAAAGACTGATTGATACGGAGATTAGAAGTTTGTTGTTCAATTTTGTAGATGTGAAGTTGGCTAAGGAGTTGTCGCCAGACCGCAAAATCAATGAATTGTTGGACGGGAGATTAATGGTGATGCTCAATGATAATTTGGATTTTTTGGTGAACAACGTAATGGAAATGGGTATGTTGTGGCTCAAATCTAACAGAAAACAAATAGCTGATGACGTTTATAAAATGGCTTTGCGGAAAAATCCTGCCTCGTTTTTCTACCAATCTACCATAAAAGATACGGTATTGGACTTGGCGGACAACGGTATCCCCAATTTCTTTGCAGATGAACGTAGAAGTTTGCACGACTTGTTGGCGGTACAAGCCCAAACGATAGGTATGAGTAAATTGAGTGAATTAAATATAGAATTGGACAAAACTTATTTAAAAGAACTCTTGGAAACTTTTTTGGCAAGAGAAGAAATGTTGTTGTCCGTACAAAACTTGTCGTACTCTATCCTCAAAGAATTGTTCAAAGTGCCTGTTTCGGTGTTTTTGAAAGTGGCAGGTGTGGCGAATATGCGTGATTTTCAACGAATTATGAGCCATGAACTTAACATTGTTACCCGCCATATTCAGCAACAAGGCAAAGAACAACAAGACGAAATAGGTGAAAAACTAAGCCGTTTTGTGAATGATGTGCTGGACGATAAACTGCGAAATACGTACATGAAAGACGTTTTTGCGAAGATGGACGAGGAAACTTACAAAGCAACTGCCGATAAATTGGTGCAACAACTTTTGCAGTCAGTTACGTTTGAGCAACAGAAAACGCAGTTCATTCAACGGTTCTTTGTGGAAGTGAAACGCCAGAAAATCAACCAGTTAGTAGATATTGAGGCATTGGAAAACGATATTGTGAAGACTTTGAGCAAGTTGTTTGCAGAACCTTCGACACAGGCGTTTTTGAGAACAGAAATTCATAGACTTTCTACGCACTTCTTGGGCAATTTGCCTTCGCATATTTCGGTAGAAACGAAGGAATTTTTGACCAAAGAACTTATAGAAGCCACTATCGCAGCTTTAGACAATAATATTTCGGCATTAATCAACTCTGTCGACCTCAAAAAAATAGTGGTGGACAAGATAAAAACGATGCACCCTTCGGAAATAGAAAAACTGTTTTACAGTTTTGCCGATACGTATTTCACAAAACTCATCAACTACGGTTTTGGCTTTGGTATTGCGTTTGGGTTGGCTACAGAAGCTGCCATTTATTACGGTTTCAAGGCGATGGGCATTGGGCAATAGACAGTTTCCTGTAGCATAGCCTTTAGGCTGTGCATTAATTCCAAACACAGCCTAAAGGCTATGCTACAGGTTTTTTACTATTTTCATAGTTTCCACACTCAACCAACATACTTTTTGCAATAATTCAATGACTTGTTCTTTATAGTCTGCAAAATTGTAGTTGTTAAATTGTTCTTGAATGGTTTTGTCATCAGATTTATAGGGTTTGTACTGGTCTAAAATCCATTCAATAGCACT
>CANGYA010000317.1 GCA_947457925.1 Cytophagales bacterium
AATTCCCCAAACGGACTAAAGTCCGTTCTACAATAGTTTATTTTTATTCATACAACTTTCCTTCGGCTATTTTTTTGTCCAATTTGTCTGTTAAATTATTACCTGATAGGGTTTTAGCTTTTTTCCACAATTCTTGGGCTTGTGCTGTTTGCCCTAATTTGAACAATACATCTCCGTAATGTTCTATGATAGTTGGGTTTTGAGAATTTTGGGCTGCCTTTTCCAAATACGTTTTGGCATTGGTGTAGTCGCCAGCTACGTACAAAATCCAGCCGTAAGTATCTAAATAGGTACTGTTGTTAGGCGAAATTTCTAAGAGTCTGTTAGCCAACTGTTTAGCTATATCTAATTTTTCTTTTCTCAAAGACAAAAAGTAGCTGTAATTGTTCAGCACTATGGCATCTGTAGGTTTCAGTTCTAATGCTTTGTCAAAATATTTGTCCGATTTTGTATATTCTTTCGTGCTGTTATAGGCATCTCCCAAACGTGCATATATCTGAAAAAGGAGTTCGGGGTCTTTTCCTGCAAAAGTTCGGGCTTGTTCCAAAGAAATAATAGCCTCCTCGTTTTGTTGATTTAGCAGTTGGGCAGTGCCATTGTAGTACCAGAAAATACCATGATTAGGGTACAATTCTACGACTTCGTTAGTATGTTTCAACATCGCAGCGTAGTCTTTTAGCTCAAAATCTAAGGTAATGACTCTTTCCCAGTTCTTAAAATTGTCTTTTACATATTTTAGGGCTTTGGCGTAGGCATCACGAGCCTCTTTGGGTTGTTTATTTACTATCAAAAAATCGCCATGTAATTGGTGCAACTTGCCGTTTTCTCCGTATTGTTTCAAGAGAACTTCGGTCAATTCCAGTCCCATTTTGCGTTTTTCTGTGGTTTGCAAGTTCTTGTAGTAATTTGCCAATACTCTTACTTTACTGTCCAATTCCAAACTTGGATTTTGAAAGGCTTTGAGCAATACCTCTCGTTGTTTTGCCAAATCATTATTGCCTGCATACACTTCAGACAATAAGAGTTGGGCATGACCATCTTCGGGAAAGTTTTTGAAATACCGTTGCAGCACTTGTTCGGCTTCTGCAAATTGTTTGTATTCCAACAATAATTCTACTTGTGCAAACCAATAATCAGCTTCTTCGGGGTAGGCTTTTATCAACTTTTCGCCTTCAGCAATGGCGTTTTTGCTGTCATTAGTTGCCTGATAAATCTTTTGTTTGTTGGCAACTATAGACTCTCTTACACCCAACTGTTTTTCGGCTGCATCATACGTTTTAATGGCATCATCAAACTTGTTGATGTAGAGGTAGGCACTTGCCAATTCATTGTAAATATTTTCTTCGTTAGGAATGACCACAAGTAAGTTTTGATAAACTTTTATGGCTTCTTTGTAGTCCTCTTTTGCCTTGTGAGTTTCTGCCAATAACCAATAATAAAATTTGTTTTTGGGCTGTAAAGTAATGGCTTTTTCGGCATAAGGAATGGCTTTGGCGTATTTGCCCAAACGGACATGGCACTCTGCTATCTTAAAATTAAGGGCTGCATTTTCTTTGTTGTGCTTGTAACATTCTTCAAATTTTTCTAATGCTTTTTGGTATTCTTCTAAAACATAAAATTTTACACCTTCTGTAAATGCAATTTCATTTTCTACGTCTTTTAGGGCTTGTTGCTTGTCTTTATCTTCCAACATATCATTGTCTTTGTCTATCACAATTTCTTGTGTAGGCGTGTTTTTCTCTTGTGCATACGCACCCCAACCACTACCACCCAACAAGGCAAGTATGCCCAATAATGTCATATAATTAGCTGACTTCATAAACAAATGATTAATGGGGTAAATTTACGGATTTTTGGCGGTTTATGTTACTGCCTCTGGGTTTAGTTACGTTAAATTTCGTGAAAAAGCCCTTTATTAACAAAAAGGGCTTTGGAGTAATAGAGGGTAAAATAGCTAAAAATTTCTATAATAATCCTTAATTTTCTGCGTAGCTTGATTGAACAAAGGCTTGCAAAACTGCACAAATAACTCTTGTGGTGGCGGTGGTGGCACTTCTCGCCTATTACACAATTCACGTTGGGCTTTGGTCAAGGCTCTTTCATCGCCATTAAACGAACTCCACTCCGAAAACCACACAAATTCGCCTACCATTTTATCCTGAAAAATTACTTTGTTCATACTTGGCGAATAAATTTGCATATCCAAAAGCCCCTTTGATGTAACCGTTTTGCGGTGGCTTATTAGCTTGGCAGTTACTTTGTTATACACATCTATTTTTTTGCCGTTTACTTTCGTTTCACCCACTTTTACGCTGTCTTTGCTGGTTACTACTTCGGTGTTGGTGTTCATAAAAGTTTCGCCTACCACAAAATCATCAAATTGGAGGCGGACAACATGGTCGGCTTGCTCCAATTTTTGGCTCATGGCTTCGTCGGGTGTGTAGAAACGGACAAATTCATTCATGCGTGGGTTGGTAGAAATGTATTGGTACACCTGATTCCTAAAAAACTCATCACTCAAAGAGTACATTTTGGACTGTACGGGTAGCTGCTCCACCACCACTTTTAACGTAGCAAAAAATCTTGCTTCTGCCATTCTCTCCCGCACATCTTTGTAGTTGGGGACAAGATTTTCTGCCGTTTGGAAGTGCCTAAGGGCTTCTCTGGCAGTCATTCTATCTCTGTAAGAGGCTTTCATTAGTTCATCGCCTGCCTCATAACGGGCTGTTGCAGCCAAATTGCGGGCATCATTCATTTCATTCAGAAATGTAGGCGGATTAGACACATGATTCAGGCAGGCAGGACACCGCAAAATCTCGTCTGAAAGTTGGTTGAGGGTTTGGTAAGATTGGAGGATTTGCTCCCAACGGAACTTTTCTTGGGAGGCTTGCAACTGCCCAATCTTACTTTGATGCCAATTTAACGCCAAAGGATAGCCATCTTTGAGAGTTGCAATGGCATTTTTGTTGGTGGGGCTACTTCTAAGCCTATTGACAGCCTGCAAAACGGCTTGTTCGTAATTTCCACGTTGAAGGGCTGCTTTGCCTGAAGAACAAGCCTCTATCAACAGCACCATGAAAATAATTAAGCTACTATAAAAAAGTTTTTTCATATAACAGAAAAAGAATAATGGTACAAATTAAGCAAATTATTCAATTTTCAGTGGCAACTATACGAAAGAATAAGTTTTGTTAAGCCACTTTTTAATACTTTTTGTACCTTAAAGTTTTTCTGTTTTTAAGTCTTTTTGATAAAAAAGTAGCTCAATGATATTATATAATAGCAATTATAAGTAGTATTTAATTCAATGCGTAAAGATGTGATACCTTTGTTGGGTAAATAGTTTTTTGCTTTCACTAGCAAAATATTACATTTACAAAGAAGGTAGTCATCCTATCAAGATGTAGGTATTTAATACCGTAGATGACGTTTTTGGAAACTGCCTTTTTGTTTTCTATGTTACACCCTGCACAGTTCAATAGTCCCAAGAGACTGCGTTATCAC
>CANGYA010000318.1 GCA_947457925.1 Cytophagales bacterium
GTCGTGTGATTTTGGAAGAAGAAACTTCGTTTTTGCGTACCTTAGAAAATGGTTTGCGTTTGTTTGAGGCTATTAAACCGACTGTAAAAAATAATGTGATTGAGGGCAAAGTTGTATTTGAATTGTATGATACTTTTGGTTTTCCATTAGATTTAACAGCTTTAATTGCAAGAGAAAACGGAATGTCGATAGACGAAGCAGGTTTTACGGTTTTGATGCAAGAGCAAAAAGACAGGTCAAGACAGGCTACAAAAGTGGAAAAAGGAGATTGGATTGTGCTTGATGAGGAGTTTGAAAAAACGGAATTTATTGGTTACGAATACCAAGAATGTACGACCAAAATTGTGAAATACAGAGAGGTGAAAGATGCCAAACAAAGCTATTTCCAAATTGTCTTAGAAAAAACTCCGTTTTATGCAGAAAGTGGTGGGCAAGTTGGAGATAAAGGAACTTTATCAGTTATCAGTAATCAAGGAACAGTTACGTTAAATGTTTTTGATACGAAAAAGGAAAATGATTTGATTGTGCATTTGGTGGCTGCAAAATCTTTAACCCCGCAAGGGCTTGAAGCCCTTGCGGGGTTGGAAGTCAAAGCAAAGATTGACAGCCATCGCAGAAGTTTAACCGAAAATAACCACAGTGCAACGCACTTAGCACACGCAGCTTTGCGTCAAGTGTTGGGAACTCACGTTGCTCAAAAAGGTTCATTGGTAAATGATGAGGTTTTGCGTTTTGACTTTTCGCACTTTGCAAAAGTTACAGATGAAGAATTAGCAAAAGTGGAAACCATTGTAAATCAAAAGATTAGAGAAAATATTGCTCTCGAACAACGCCAAAATGTGCCGATTGAAGAAGCAAAAAATTTGGGTGCAATGGCTTTGTTTGGCGAAAAATACGGTGATTTTGTTCGTGTAATTACTTTTGACAAAAATTATTCTGTTGAGTTGTGCGGTGGTACTCACGTGCCAAGTACAGGCAAAATTGGTGCTTTCAAATTTATTGCAGAAAGTTCGGTGGCAGCAGGTGTAAGACGTATTGAGGCTGTAACATCAACAAAAGCAGAGGAATTAGTCAATGCAAAATTGAAAGTTGTTGATGATTTGGTGGAATTGCTAAAAAATCCGAAAGATATTGTAAAAACTGTAAGCAATTTGTTAGACGAAAAAGCAGAGTTGCAAAAACAAATTGAGGCGTATCAACACAAAGAAATTCAGGCAGTTAAGCAAAGTTTATTAGGCAAGATTACGCAGAAAAATGGTGTTTCAGTCATTGCCGAAATCGTAACTTTGCCACACGCAGAGGCTTTGCGTACTGTTGCTTTTGAACTCAAAAATCAGGTAGAAAACTTGTTTTTGGTCTTGGCTTCTGACATTGCAGGCAAACCACAAATTGCGGTAATGATTGCCGAAAACTTGGTACAAGACAAAGGTTTGCACGCAGGAAATATCATCAAGGAACTTGCCAAAGAAATCAAAGGCGGCGGCGGCGGACAAGCATTTTTTGCTACTGCAGGGGGAAATGATGTGAGTGGATTAAAAAGAGTGATTGAAAAAGCAGCGAATTTGAGTTAAAGAATATAAAAACAGCCCTAACAATTCTTGAATTGTTAGGGCTTAAAAAAGTTTAGAAACTCAAAGATACAGTTTTTATTAAACCGTTGCGATTTACTCTACACTCATATCGATTGAAACCTGTAATTGTTATAGGTACATTATAAGTTTGTGCTGTTGCACCAGCAATACTCAACCCATTTCTAAACCATTGATAGGTTGCTCCGTTAACTAATGTTGTTGTTAAAGTACGATTAGTTCGAGATATAGAAATATTTGAGAATATGTTTATATTGTCCAAAGTAGAAAAAACAGGTGGTACATTATTCGTTGGTCTAAAAGCAACTCTAATTTTGTAATTATTACTTGTAGTCAAGTTACTAGGAATATTAGCTGTTATTTGTTGCGAACTGCCAAAAGATGCGTTGGCTGAAAAGTTTGTGCTTGCTAAAACTGTATTACCATTAGGTGTAGCAGCGAAATTACCAAAAGCATCAGAAAGTTCTACTCTTGCTTGTCCTGCAATATGATTGTATCTATGAGCATAATTGATAACTAAACGGTTTCCTTCTTCTAAACGACTGCCTGATACCAGATTAGAGGAACTTACTCTACTTTGATTAATACTATTTGTAATTTCTACGCTTGGAAACAAATCAACAATAAGTCTTGGGTCATAGGGTTGTGTATGTGGTGTACAAGGGTTATTACTTGCAGCCTCTATACGACCAGCTAATAGTTCTGTATGCAAATGTGGCGTAAAAACTTGAGCACCAAGAGAACCTGTGCCACCACTATAACCAATCAATTGCCCAACGGCAACATTTGAGTTCTCACTCACATTACGACTGAGTAGGTGAACAAATATAAAAGTTAAGTGCTTTTCCCGATTGTATATGGCTAATTGCCCAAAACTACTGAGAGACCTTATAACTACTCCAGAAATTGGAGAGTAAATAGGAGTATTCGAGGTTGCACGGGTATCTAAGCCGTGATGTCTACTTACTCTACCGCAATTATTCACATTTGTATAATCAGCCCAAAAACCACCAGTTTCTACAACAGGTGTATTATGTGCTAAACGATATACACGATTTGTGAACTGTAAGTTTCGCCAGTCAGAAGAATAAGATGTCGTTGCACTGAAATTACCAAGTGTCAAAGAGTTATTTTCTACTCTCCCATTAGGATTTTTAACAACTTCTTTAATTTCAGTTGGATTTTCTTTGAGTTGCGGTTCATCTTTGTTACAAGCTGAAAATGCCATAGAGGCAGCTATCCCCAAGGTTGCAAATTTTTGTGTTAATTTCATAATTTTAGATTTGTTTAAGTGTTTGAATTGCTTTGTAGTTAATCTACGCTATAAAGGTAAGTAGCCTATTCATAGTATTTTTTATGGTAAATTGTTTTACATCTTATTTTTAAAATAGTAAAAAGTTTGTAATACATTTTACAGAAATTCACAAGATTTTACATATTTTTACATCAATTTAGCAAGCAAAGCTTTGTAAACTATGACCTTAAACGAATTAGAAAAAATTAGAGAGGAATTTATTATTTTCCTCGATTGGTGGGGTAAACTATCTAAAACACATACACAAACAAAGTTAGCAAAGGATATTAAGAACCATGGGATTACTGATTTTGGTAATAGTATGATAACTAAGACCAAGAATAGAGATGGCAAGCCGTCAGTTGTTTTGGGTACGGTATATTCTTATCTTAAAAATACATATCCTAAATATTTTGAAGAAGTGGCTATAAAACATTAGTGTCGTGCCTTAAAATGTTATATCTTTGTTCTTTGAAATTTTGGATACCTTATGCGATTAAAAGGAGATGCCGCCACCACCTTCCGTTATGATATGATACTAAGATTATCAGCAGAAGGCAAAACCCAGCTAGCCATAGCCCAAC
>CANGYA010000319.1 GCA_947457925.1 Cytophagales bacterium
GAATTGTTATACGTAGTCTTCAAGAAGCTCTATAAAGATGACATCTTTCTAAAAGATGTCATCTTTATAGAGCTTCTTGAAGACAATCAAACTTATTTCTTTGAAAAAAATTAGTTTCACTATAAGTTTTTAAAGCACGACCCTAAAAGTTAATCTATTACAGGACAAGACTATTCCACTAACAAGTGTTCACTGCATTTTATTCTTTTTCGCCTTTTAGCTTTTCTTTTTCTCTTTCTCTAATGTTTTTTTCTCTATCTCGGCTGTCTTTCTCCATTTTGCTCCAGTAACGGTGCTTTACGATGTCGCAAGCCAAGAAAATGGCACTTCGCATAGAGTTTTCGTCTGCTACACCTTTGCCAGCTATGTCGTAGGCGGTGCCGTGGTCGGGTGAGGTACGCACAATAGACAAACCTGCCGTAAAGTTTACGCCATCTTCAAAAGACATCATTTTAAACGGAATAAGTCCTTGGTCGTGGTACATTGCCAATACTGCATCAAACTTTTTGAAGTGTCCCATGCCAAAAAAACCATCAGCAGGAAAAGCCCCATATATCAAATGTCCTTTGTCTTTGAGGTGCTGAATGGCGGGTAAAATAATATTGTTTTCTTCGCCACCCAACATACCGCCTTCGCCGGCGTGTGGGTTCAAGCCCAAAATAGCAATTTTAGGTTTGCGAATCCCAAAATCTTCTTTCAAAGACTTAGTGAGTGTATTAACTTTTTTGATGACTTTTTCTTGTGTGATATGTTCTGAAACGCCACTCAACGGGATATGCGTAGTTAATGTACCTATTCGCATCATATCACTGACTAAGAGCATCAGGCTGTCGTCTTTGGAGAAGTGGTGGGCATAATATTCTGTATGTCCTGCAAACTGAAAATCAGGGCTTTGGATATTTTGCTTGTTGATAGGGGCAGTAACTACAGCATCTATGATACGGCTGCGGAGGTCTTCGGTGCTGCGAGCCAAAGCCAAATACGCTGCCCGACCTGCCTCTGGCGAAACAGTACCCGGTTCTACTTCTAAATTGTCCTCCCAACAGTTAATTAAATTAATTTTTTTGTCTTGGGCTTGTTCAGGGCTTTGAATAGGGTGGTAGGTAAAATTATCTATTTGCAAGAGTTTTTTGTATTTAGAGAAAATTTTGCCCGAACCGTAAATAATTGGTTTACAAACTTTTAGAATACGGTTATCTGCAAATACTTTCATAATGACCTCTACGCCTATGCCATTGAAGTCGCCTATGCTAATACCTATGGTGGGTTTTATATCTTGTTGTTCCATGTTTGGGTGGTAGAAATTAATCTTGTTAAATGACCTCACCCCCTTCCCCCTCTCCATTTGGAAAGGGGGTGTTTTTCTCCCCAACGGGGAGGGGATTGAGGGTGGGGTTACGTCATCAAAATACCTCTAAATTCATTAATTTTGTTCAATGCAATGCCTGTTCCTCTGACTACGGCTCTTAGTGGGTCTTCGGCAATGTGAATAGGGAGCTTAGTTTTGATGTAAATACGTTTGTCTAAACCACGCAATAACGCACCGCCACCTGTAAGGTGAATACCGTTGGTATAAATATCGGCAGATAATTCAGGCGGAGAAACCTCTAAGGCTTTCAAAACGGCTTCCTCTATTTTAGACACAGATTTGTCTAAGCAATAGGCTATTTCTGAATACGTAACTTTCACAACTTTCGGGATACCCGTCATCAAATCTCGTCCTCTTACTTCATAGTCTTGAGGCGGGTTTTCCAATTCGGGTAGGGCAGAACCTACCTGAATTTTGATTTGCTCCGCAGACCTTTCGCCTATCAATAAGTTGTGTTGGCGGCGCATGTAGTCCAAAATATCTCTGTTGAAAACGTCCCCCGCGGTGCGGACAGATTGGTCGCAGACAATACCCGACAAGGCAATAACGGCAATTTCGGTAGTACCACCACCAATATCTACAATCATAGAACCCATTGGCTTCTCTATGTCTATACCGATACCAATGGCAGCAGCCAAAGGCTCGTGTATCATGTAAACCTCCTTAGCTCCTGCGTGTTCGGCAGAGTCACGTACCGCCCTTTTTTCTACCTCCGTAATGCCCGAAGGAATACAGATGACCATGCGGTGCGAAGGGGCTAAGAGCCTTTTGCCCATGTCTATCATCTTAATCATACCACGTATCATTTGCTCGGCAGCGTGGAAATCCGCAATTACGCCATCTCGCAAAGGTCTGATAGTCTTGATGTTATCGTGGGTTTTCTCGTGCATCATCATCGCCTCTTTGCCAATCGCAATTACTTTTCCGTTGTTTCTGTCTATGGCTATGATAGAAGGTTCATCTACTACGATTTTTCCTTTATGTATAATCAGTGTATTCGCCGTTCCTAAGTCTATAGCAATATCACTTGAGAAGAAATCTAAAAATCCCATTGTTGAAATAAATCTAATTAAATGTTTGATTATAAAAAATTCAAAAAATGGCACGTAATAAAACCGTACATTCGCCTTCAGGCGAATAAATAACTGTATTCGCCTAAATGCGAATGTATTTTACAGTGCTATGTTTACCTTAATGAAGTGCAAAAATAGCAAAGAAATTCAATGTTTGGTGGTCTGCCTATATTTTTTACTGTTTCCTGCGTGTGTCTATGATAGCCGTTATTTGCCAAGTGCTGTTGATACGTACTAAGGTAAAGGCATTTGCTCCTTGATGTGAGAGTTTATCATTGACAAAGAATTGGTAGGGAGTCCAGACAGTAGCCAAATCTGCGTCTATTTGCACTTTGTAGTCCAAGAGTCTTTCCTCGACCTTTAAGGTGGGCGGAATACTGGCTATGGCTTTCAAGAAACCCTGCAAACTGTCCTGCGAAATTTCGGGCTTACCGTCTTTGTACTTGACGGCTTGTAAGTGTATTTTGGGGTAGCACAAAGGGCGTAGTTTGGCACTATCTCGTTGGTGGAAGTGCGTAAAAAAAGTGTCTATCACTTTCACTACTTCTTGCTCGGCTGCTGAAAAACGGCTGTTTTGTGCCAATAATGTAGGCGACAAGCAAGTGATGAAAAATAGGGTGAGGAGGTGGTTCATGGTTTTGAGAATGAGTAATGTTGCTGTTCGTAATCTTCTACTAAGCTACATAAAATTGCTAATTTATTAGCTTCTTCACTACCTTCTATTAAATTTTTTTGCAAAAGTTCATAGATACTTGCTAATGCTTCTTCGTATTGGGCTGTTGTTTCAATTTGTGCTAACATTGAGATTGCTAAATTAATGATTTTCAACCCCGCAAGGGCTTATAGGGTCGTGCTTTAAAAACTTATAGTGAAACTAATTTTTTTCAAAGAAATAAGTTTGATTGTCTTCAAGAAGCTCTATAAAGATGACATCTTTTAGAAAGATGTCATCTTTATAGAGCTTCTTGAAGACTACGTATAACAATTCA
>CANGYA010000320.1 GCA_947457925.1 Cytophagales bacterium
TAGGTCAAGAAACAGAAGAACCGTTAGAAAAACTTGTGGTTTTTCTAAAAAAATGGAAAATCATGAGGCTGCTATGAAAATATGTATTTATTGTAAAAATTACAATTATTGTTAAAAAAAGTATCATACATTTTTTACCACAACCAAAAATAGGTTTGCCTTTGCTGTTTTGCAGCGTAATATCTGCCCGCCCTTGTTCTGTAATGGTATAAGGTGAAAGTTTATTTTCTAATCTACGTTCTTTAATTAACTCTGTAAAAACGGTATTTAATGCTCCTTGTAGTTGTCTTTCTATAGCCATTGTGTAAAAGGTTATTTTGGACATACTATTTACAACTGCACCCCATGTTTTTCTTATTAATTTTAGTAAGTATATTTGGATTAAAACTAATAATTCCTTAGTTTTGCTAATAAACCACTTATTTCTATGGAAGAAAGCAACACGATTGGCACAAAAATTAAGAAAATAAGAGAACTCCGTAATTTTACCCAAGAATACATGGCAGAACAGTTGGGCTTAAGTCAGGCGGGTTATGGCAACATAGAAAGGGACGATACAGACGTAACACTAAGCCGTTTAACACAAATAGCTAAGGTTTTAAAAGTTAGTTTACAAGAGTTATTAGGATTTGATGAAAAAACTATTTTTTCAGGTGTTGTAAATAATCATGCAACAGGCGGACTAAACGGAGTAATATTTAATAGTGATACTTTTGAAAGAGAACGAAAACTATATGAAAACCAAATAGAGAGTCTCAAAGAAGAAATCAAACACCTCAAAGGAGTGTTGGAGAAGGTGTTAATGAAATAAAACTCGTATCTTTGTTCCGACACAAACCCACTCCCCACAATGAAATTTAGCGAATTTAAAACCATAGCTGATACCTTAGACTACTTTGGTTATACCGTACATAATGAAGAGTTTATCAACTTTGAGAACATTGCCCCAATAGAAATTCCCGATTATCTCAAAAAAGATATTCGTTTTGTACTTGCAGAAAGAGGAGATACAGATATGGAATTTTATGCTTGTGAGTTCCTCATTTCGCCCTTACTGAAAGAGGCATGGAAACGAAATCCCAAAGCCAAACTATACAGCCACCCACAAATCAAATATGAAGATTTGATTTTAGTGCCAGATTATGTAGTAGCCCCAAGAAATAAGACAGGGGTAAACATTTTTTCAAAACCCTTGTTGATTACGGTAGAAGCTAAAAATGATGATTACGAAAAGGGTTGGGCAGATGTTTATAGGCAATTAGTGGTAGCTCGTCTGTTAAATGAAAACCAAGCCATTCCTATTTATGCCATTGTCAGCATTGGCAAAGGGTGGGAGTTTGGCAAGTTAGATGGTAATATTATCTATAAACACCCGTTGGGCATAGGTTTAGACAATGCCAATAAATTATTAGGAGTTTTGGACTTTATTTTTGCCGATTGTGTGAAAACCGCAGAGAAATTTAATTTGTATTAACAAAAGATGTATCAACCTTTTAGGCAATTTAGGGGTTATTACAAAAAACTTATCCTTTTTATCCCATGAAAACTCAAATAGCAATCATAGCTATTTTGGCAGGTACTCTAACAGCTTGCCAAAAAGACGAAAAAACAACAGCCACCGCAGGCACTATTACCATTACCGTAGAAAATACCGTTGATGGGCAGCCTTTACAATTAGAAACAGGCACATACAGCCAAGAAGGAAGACAATATTTGATTAGCCGTTTTGACTATTATCTAAGTAATCTTCAATTTAAAAATAGTAATAATACAATTTTTTCAGTACCCAACAGCTACCATCTTGTTCGCACCCAACGCAACAACAACAAAACTACCCTCACGATTAAAGATGTTCCTATCGGTTCTTACAATGAAATCAACTTTGCGGTGGGTGTAGATAAAAACCGCAATACGTCTATAGTACAAGTCGGAGATTTAGACCCGAACAATAACATGGCTTGGGACTGGAACACAGGCTACCGTTTTGTGGTATTGGAGGGGAAAACCAAAGATAATTTGGGCTTAGTTTTTCATATTGGCACAGACGAAAACTATCAAACTTATACTATCAAATTACCTAAAAACATAGAAATTACGGCAGGAGCAACAACAAACATTCGATTAACCGCCAATGCAGCCGAATTATTCAGAACTCCCAATACGATTAATTTTTCGGATATAAATGATGTAATGGGCGGAGATAATGCTAAAAAAATATCGGCAAATTACAAAGATATGTTTAGCCTAACAGTGGAATAATGATATAAAAAAACAATTTCGGCAGTGGTTGAAAACCCTGCCGATAGTTATGTAGATTGGAAATACCTAAAACTTACCCATTTTCCTTCCTTCTGCAAATTCCTTCGCAAAATACGACAAAATTACCTTTGCCCCCGCCCTTCTGATACTCAACAAGATTTCATACATTGTTTTGTCATTGTCTAACCAACCTTTTTGGGCTGCTGCCTTCACCATTGCATACTCACCACTTACGTTGTAAGCTGCTATGGGCAGGGCATAATTATCTGCCAAAGTCTTGATAACATCTAAGTACGACAAGGCAGGTTTCACCATTAGAAAATCTGCCCCCTCAAAAAAGTCCAAATCAGCTTCTATCAAGGCTTCTTTTACATTGGCAGGGTTCATTTGGTACGTTTTTTTGTCGCCATGCCTTGGGGCAGAGTCTAAAGCATCTCTAAAAGGACCATAAAAAGCACTTGCGTATTTGGCAGTGTATGCCATGATAGCCACATTCGTAAAACCTTGTTCGTCTAAAACAGTGCGAATGTGCTGCACTCTGCCGTCCATCATATCAGACGGAGCAACTATGGTAGCACCTGCTTGTGCTTGTGCCAATGCCATTTTACCCAAAACTTCTAAGGTTTCATCATTCAAAATCTGCCCATCTTGCACAATGCCATCATGCCCATCTGAACTGTAAGGGTCTAAAGCAACGTCTGTAATGATGCTTACCTCTGGAAAATGCTGCTTAATCTGGCGAATAGCCTGCAAATACATATTGTCGGGCTGGTAGCTCAAAGAACCAATGCTGTCTTTGAGTTCTTCTTGGAAGTGCGGAAACAAAGCAAAATTGAGCAAACCTAAGTCCCTACACGCAGCAATTTCTTCTAACAAAAGGTCAGCCGAAAAACGGAAAATATTAGGCATAGATTTAATTTCCTCTTTTTTGTTGCTACCTGCGGTGAGAAACAAAGGAAAAATAAAATCTTGCACATTCAGCGTAGTTTCTTGTACTAACTGGCGAATAGCTGCCGACTGCCGATTACGTCTTGGTCTTCGTAACATTTTTGAATAAAGTTTATAGATTATGAGAGGTGATTAAAATTTGTAGCATAGACTTTAGTCTGTGTAA
>CANGYA010000321.1 GCA_947457925.1 Cytophagales bacterium
CGTGATGAAAGCCACCAAAACCTGCGTGTCGGCTGTCCGTTTTCAATACGATTATTTGAATGACGATATTGATGTGTTTGGGCAAATTGATTATTCGCTAACCAACAAAGTACCCGCAGCACTGCAAAAAGCCATTGCAGAAGGCAAAAAAATATTGCTTTTAATAAATCCACCTTATGCGGAAGCAGGAAGTACATTAGGAAAAGAATCGAAAGATGATGTTGCAAAAACAAAAGTTGCATCTTTTTTTATGGAAAAGTACGGCAAAGCAACGAATGAATTATTTACACAATTTTTGGCAAGAATAGCCAAAGAAATTCCTACTGCAACCGTTGCTATGTTTAGCACTTTGAAATATGTTAATGCACCAAATTTTGAAAAATTTAGGGAAGTTTGGAATGCTAACTATTTGGGTGGTTTTATTGTGCATAGCAAATCTTTTGAGGGATTAAATGGTAATTTTCCGATTGGTTTTTTGGTTTGGAAAACTAACCAAAAATTAGAGAAAAAAATTAACATTACTACAATTAGTGTAGATGTTTTAGATAAAAATGTAAATCCGATTGGCGAAAAAAGTTTTTATAATTTGCCAAATGATACTTTTTTAAATGTTTGGTTAGATAGACCTAAACCTAATAAAGTGCAAGTTATACCTTTAAAAAATGCAATCTCACCATATACAGCATCTAAATATTTAGACAAATGGTCTGATGAAGCCATTGGTTATTTTTGGTGTAAAGCAAGTGATATGCAAAACGCAGGTCAAACAGTTATATTTTCTTCTGTTTGGGGTGATGCACACGGTTTTTACATTACTCCCGAAAATCTTTGGCAGGCTGCGGTTATTTTTTCAGTTCGCAGGTTAATAAAACCAACTTGGCAGAATGACCGTGACCAGTTTTTGCAACCTACAAAACCACTTTCAGACGAATTTAAGTCAGATTGTTTGGTTTGGATGTTGTTTAATGGTAGTAATTTGACTGCAAGTGCCGATAATTTGGAATGGAATGGCAAAAAATGGAGTATTGTCAATCATTTTATTCCTTTTACGGAGGCAGAAGTCGGCAGTCCCGAAAGGTTTGAAAGTGATTTTATGGTGCAGTATTTACAAAATTTAGCCCCACCCCAACCCCTCCCCACAGGGAGGGACTTTAAAAACTCCCCTCCCTGTGGGGAGGGGGCAGGGGGTGGGGCTTTTAGTTTGGAAGCCGAAAATGTTTTAACAGAAGGCAAAAAATTGTGGCAAAGCTATTTCCTACATACAGACGTGCATACGGTACGTGAAGAATTGAAGTTAAACCGCCCAGACGTAGGTTGGTATCAAGTTCGCAAGGCATTGCAAGCCCGCAACGCCAGCGGAGATTTTCCGCCTGTGAGTTTCAAGGCTTTTGAGGCTGCGTATAAAGAACTAACGGAAAAATTGCAGCCACAAGTCTATGAATTAGGGTTTTTAAAATCATAAAGCTGTAGCTGCGGACTTCAGTCCGCAGCTACAGAAAATAGCTCTATTATTTTTTGTATTGCCTTTGGTTTTTCATGCGTTGCAGCGTAAGAGGCTTGCCTTTAGGGTGCTTAATATTATAGTTCAACAGCATTGTTTGCGTTTCGTTAGCTGCCAAATTCATTTTCCATGTCAATAAACCATTGTCGTCTTTGTCTGCCTTTGAGATATTCAAAACTTCTACCTCAATTTCACTATTACCCGACACAGGCACTTGGTCTTTCAGGTGCAGTTGTACGGGCAAGGCACTTGTGTTGCGTACCGTAATTTCGTATTCAAAAGTTTCGGTAACGGTGCTGCTCATAAACTTCTTGCTACTGTAGTCTTGTTTTTTCACTCTGTTTACGATATTTTTTTTGTCTTTGCCCAAAGAAACTTCTAACGTATCTTTAGCCCGCAACAAATTGATGTACGTTTTGCCAATGTAACTGTCATTGTAATAGACATTGGCATCACCTTCTATCAAATTCAAACTTTCCCAACCTGCAATACGAGCCAACAAATACGCCTCTCTATCCAATTTTGGCGTACAAACATAATTATATTCTGCCTTCAACGCATATTGATTAATTTCAACGGCATAGGCTTGGTTGTCTGTAGGTATGGTGTACTTGTCTTTAATCTCAAAAGTAGTGCTAAGTTCGGCTACCACCACTTCCGACAAAGGGTCTGAAGGGCTGCGACTAACCGAAGGTTCATCATCATTCACAACTCCTCTATCTACCCCCCAATTACTATTACTCATTACTTGTTGTTGCTGTATCATATTGTTGTTATAATAATTGTAATTATTATTATCAAAATCTAATGTCCAGCGTGTAAGATACGGAGGAACAGCATTTTGCGTAGGGTCTGCGGTGGACAAGGTAAGTTTTACGTCCTTCCAATCTACCCCCGAATTGTTAAAAATATTGCCTTTGTACGTAAATTGAATTGGCTTGTCTATGCCTTTGGCTCTTAGGTCATAAATTGGCGACCAACCCGCCTGATACACTACATAACTCCAAAGCAAAGCCCCTTTTTGGGGTTCTTGTGTATTCACCAATACATTCAGTTCGTAGGTAGGTACGGCATCTTTTTGCTGTTCTTCGGCTAATTGTGATTGACTCTGTAAGGATTTTTGTTTGATTTGTTCTGTTTTTTGTAATAACTCTTGTGTTTGTAGTGCAATTTCTTTCAGTTTTGTTTTATAGAAATTACCATAGTTTTGTAAATCGGCTATACTTACGGCATTGTTCATACCAATACGTGCCTTATTTGCATTCAATACGTCTTTTTCCGCCTCCAACACATCTATTTCTATTTTCAGTTTCGCCAATTCTTTTTGATAATATTTTACAGAATCTAACCAAAACAAAGTTTTTTTACTGGGTTTGCGTTGGTGTGTCTTGGTCATTTCGCCTGTAACAGAAATAATTTTGATTTTTTCACCAAAATTAAGGCTAATACTATTGAGATTCAAGGAAGCCGACAAACCTACAAATTTGAGTTGTGTCTGCCCTGCTTTGAGTTGGTAGGGTGTTTCGTGGCGTAACTCTGCCCCCGACAAAAATACAACAACCTCTTTGGGCGAGGTTTCAAAGGTTTGTTGCTCTTGTGCCACACCGCACCAAGGCAAGCAACAAGCTAAAAAAACAAAAAGTGGTTTCATAAAAATTGACAGGATTACAAGATTAACAAGATTTTTGATTGAAGTTGTTTATAATATGATTGCCATTTTTTGTAAGTAGCTGATAATCAATATTTTAAAAGTATTTTAGTGTCGTGCTATAAATTATTATACGTTGTGTTCAAGAAATCTTGTAAAGATGTAATCTTTTAGAAAGATTA
>CANGYA010000322.1 GCA_947457925.1 Cytophagales bacterium
AAATTACCGTTGTGGTCATACGTATAATCTTGGTTGCTATGGTTAATGTCATCATCAAAATCTGGTAAACTTCTATCCGAATTAGCAAGCGTAGCATTATCTACTACCCCACGCAAACGGTTGCTATTGGCATAGCTATATTGCATATTATCCATTTCACCATACGTAAAACTCGGTACGCCGTTAGTAGGTGTAGTCATTTGGATAACACCCCTGCGGTAAGTAGTCTTGATATTTCCATTCAAATCGTAAGTATGGGCGGTGCTATAATTGTTGTTTTCCATCGGATTACTTGCCACATAATTAGACGACACCAAACGGTTCATCTCATCATAGTGGTACGTAAAACCTCTCTCCACACCGTCCCTACGGCTCACCCATGACTGGGCGGCTATGTTGCCGTTGTACTGCTTGGTAGCTCCACCCACTACACCACTTGCTTGGTCATAGTGCAGTGCCATAGCAAATAAATCTCCTTTTGCACCTGTGCCACTTTGCACTGTAGCCATATCATTCAATTTTGTCAGCCAACCTCTCACATTGTAGCTAAACCGTTGTGTTTGGATAAAACCACCCGTAGCCTTGCCATGTTGCGACTTGCTCGACAGCTGCCCCAACTCATTGTAACGGTAAGCTGCCAATAACTGCTCTCGTCCATCATACCGACCACCCCTGCCTGTTACCGTCATATAGAGTCGCAACAACCTGCCTGCGTGGTCGTACTCGTGGCGTTGCATCATCAACAAGGGCGTAACTGCCTGCTGGTAAGGGGCATGCTGGCTTGCTGTCTGTACCAATAAACCTGTCGGGCTGTACGTATTTTGTACCTTGTCTGTCCGTTGGTGGCGGTCTCGGCTCAGGGCATACAAGACCCTGCCTCGCCAATCGGCATAGCTTACCCCCCACTCCCAAACGGTAGGGGTATTCGTGGTAGTCAATACTGCCGTCTTGCTAAAAGCTGGTTTACCATGAATGTCCTTGTGAATAGCGGGGTCATTCGGGGCTGCTAAAACTTGTATTTTACTTAACTAAATTAAATAAAAACATTTTAGATTGTAGGGCTTTTGATTTATTATAAAATGTGAATGTTGTAATGTGAATTTCTAAATTAACTAAATAATATTTATTATCAATGAAAATATCTGTCCCTTTAGAAGTCATTTTTTTAAATTTTGTTTTTACAAATACTTTATTTTTATTTGGTAAATCATAATACATGATTGTCCTTACTTTGAAGTTTAAATAATCTTCAATTTGCTTATACTCTGGTTTATTTTTTAAATTTATGTGTATAGAGAGAATCGTTTTATGAGATAATGTATCAATATTTATATTGAAATCTATCTCAGGCATTGAAGAAACCAAGTAATCAATAGTATCTAATTTACTATCTAAATATGTTACAAATAAACGTACAACTTTATATTTGTACTGTACAGGGTACAAATATAAAGTTGTATCATTTAAAATTTTTTTTCTAATTTTTACATTTGTTTCTATTTTTTTTATTTTTTTATTAAAAAAAATAGTATTCCCAGAATTTACTATAATTTTACTATAAGAACTAGTTTGAGCTATTGATATGTTAGCCATTAATAATAAAAGCATATATACAATAACATTTAGAAATAAAGAAAAAGATAGTTTCATTTTATTTTGTTTTATGTTCTCTTACTGATGTAACTTTTTTGTGATATTGAAATGAATTATTAGAACTTTGACCTGAATAACTTGGATATGCCATTTCTCCAAGACCTGTCGCAAAATAATTCTGAACAACTGTTGCTAACTTTTCATTAAAAACATCGCCTGAATTCATGTTACGGGCATCACTAACAATAGTTTTAGTAATAGACTTTAGTTTTTTGTAGTCTTCTTCACTTAAACCATAACGGTGATTTGTGCGGTGCATAAGTTGCATAAATTCTACAAAAGCATGCCCTAATTCATGACTACCTGCTCTATGAGAAGCACTTTGATAATTCTCTTTACCTGTATTTTTATCTTTGAATACAGCAACAGAGTTTAAATTAATATCAATTTGTATAGGGAAATCTACAGATACAGCTGTACTGGCAAACCCTATATTATTACCTTCATAATCTGGCTGATAATATAAGTTTGATTTGGGTCCATCTTCACTAGCTAAAAAATTTAAAATACTTTTTGCTGCTTCGTTTTGGGTTTCACCTAGATAATTAAGAAAATCTAAAACTCGTTCAACGCCTTTTTTTACTTTATCATCTTTACCTTTATAGTTTGCAGTATATTTCCCATTTTTATCTTGTGAAATTTTTACACTAGCAAGAATATTCCTCTTGTCTACATCTTTCTCTTCAATATTCGAAACAATCATTAATGTAAAATCTCTGCCATCTAAATCAGCAAAACATATAGGGTTGTTATTTGAATAAACTTTTGGAGAGAGAGTAAAATATTTTTCTGCTAAAGGATCCATTTGTAAAAAACTACCTATTTGGTTATCATAAGTACGAGCTTGAAAATCACTCCAGTTTAAATCTAGGTCATTTTCTACCTCCTTACTAACATACAAAAACTTATTTTTTTGCTTTTCCTCCAACACATAATCCAACCCCCTCAAAGTCATTCCAAACGGCTCATAATGGTTCTCCTGAATAATAGTAGCCCGTTCAGTTCCATAAACACGCAACGCCAATTCGTCAAGTAAGGTTTCTTTATTAGTTGAATTTTTTAGCAACGCAACTAAATAACCATCTTCGGGAATTTCTACACTATCTTTGGCGGTTTCCCAATCAAAAGTTTCTGGCAAAACTATTGTTTTTTCCCAAACTACAACCGATAAAGTGCTGTCTTCATACACTCTAAATGAAATACTTGCTTGAGGTTTTTCTTTGTGCAAAGCTACTCCAGTTCTTGAAGTCTTAGTAGGTTTAAGTAAATGCTTTGCTATTGGTAATAAACCTATTAAATTGAAATTCAATAACTTTGATTTATTTTCATTGCCAATCTGTAAATCTTGCATAGACAAAGCCGAAGCTGCACCTGCTAAGATTGTGCTGGTTTTTAATCTGTCTGCCGAGTTAAAACCTCCTGACAAATTAGTTGCATTTGATTTATAAGCCAAATTATATGCAAAACTTCCGCCTTGTTCTACTTGAATGGCTTTGCTACTGAGCATACCTTTTTCTCGTGCCAAAATTACCGAATGATTGCCTTTATAAGCTGCTTGTGCTGTTCTTGTGGGTGTAAGATTTGTAAAGTCTTGCTGTTCTTTTGCCAAACTATCTTGTTCTGCCGTTAATGCAATCCTCTCTCTCACAGGCACATCAGGAGCAAAAGTCATTCGC
>CANGYA010000323.1 GCA_947457925.1 Cytophagales bacterium
ATTTGGTTATTGACCAATATCAAAAACGGCTTGTTGCTTTCTACATCTAACAGGTCGGAGGCTGCCGTTGGGTACGCCACAATGGACGGCGACACTTCGGGAGGGCTAAGTCCGATTGCGGGCATAGACAAAGCCTTTTTGCGTCAGTGGTTGCGTTGGGTAGAAAAAACAGGCGTAGAAAACCGTTATACCATTCCTGCCTTGCGTTGGGTAAATGACCAACAACCCACTGCCGAACTTCGCCCTGCGGAATACAAGCAAACAGACGAAGACGACTTAATGCCTTACGACATTCTTGATGCCATAGAAGAAGCAGCCATTCGGGACAAAAAAATGCCTTTGGAGTGTTATTTATTGCTCAAATGCCGTTATCCGCAGTACGACAAGCAACTTTTGAAAGATTGGACAGCCAAGTTTTTCCGTTTGTGGTGTCGCAACCAATGGAAAAGAGAACGGTATGCCCCAAGTTTCCACTTAGACGACAAAAACCTTGACCCTAAAACATGGTGTCGTTTCCCTATTTTGTCGGGTGGTTATGAGTGGGAACTCCAAGAATTGGCGAATTATCATGATTAAATTTGCACAACCCCAAAGGTTTTTTTAACCTTTGGGGTTTAGTTTTACTAAGACCCAACAAAATACACCTTTTATGTTACGTAACACCATTCGTTTAGTTATTATATTAGCTATTACGTCTATTATTGGTATTGTTTTTATCCAATTTTTTTGGGTAAAAAGAGCCTTTGACATGAACGAAAAACAGTTTAATCAAACTGTTACCATTGCTCTTACTACCGTTGCAGATAGGTTGTTGAAGTTTGATAATCAACAAGCCCAAACAGCCTCACCTGTGAGCCAACTCTCTGAAAACTACTTTGTTGTAAGAGTAAATGGCGAAATAGATGCGAATTTATTAGAGATTTTTTTAATAGACGAGTTTCAAAAACGCAATGTAAAAGCCGATTTTGAATACAGTATTTATGACTGCCAAAGTGAAAAAATGGTGTATGGCAAATATGTAGATTTAACAGATGAAGCCAAAATTATTAACCGTCCACCCAGTAATCTTCCTAAATGGTTAGGCTCACCCTATTACTTTGGTGTCTATTTTCCGTCTAAAACAGGCACGTTGATAGAAGAAATGCAGATTTGGATTTTTTCTTCTATTGTATTGCTAATCGTTGTAATATTTTTTGGTTATACCTTATTCATCATCTTACAACAAAGACGTTTGAGTGAGGTACAAAAGGACTTTATCAATAACATGACGCATGAATTTAAAACACCTATTGCCACAATTAGTATATCTTCGGAAGTATTGAAAAATCCAAAGATAGTAGAACACCCCGAAAGGCTTTTGAAATACGCCACTATCATTCACGAAGAAGCTAACCGCCTCAAAAAGCAAGTAGAAAGTGTATTGCAAATTGCAGTAGTAGATAACACAGAAATTAAACTAAAACAAGAAGAAACTAATGTACATGAAGTAATTACGAAGGCTGTAGCCAGCGTAAAAACGGTGTTGGAAACCAGAAAAGGCAGCATTACGTACCAATTTGATGCGGTAAACCCCAATGTTTTTGTAGATGTTTTGCATTTTACCAATATTATTTACAATTTATTGGACAATGCCATTAAATATTGTCAAAAAACGCCTCAAATTTATGTCCGCACCCAAAACTACAGCTACGGCATTTACATTCATATTGTAGATAACGGAATTGGTATTTCCAAAGAATCACAAAAACACATTTTTGACAAATTTTATAGAGTACATACGGGCAATGTGCATGATGTAAAAGGTTTTGGTTTAGGCTTGAACTATGTGAAACTGATGCTCAAAGCACACGAAGGCACTATCCAAGTGAGTAGCAAAATAGGTGAGGGCAGTACATTTACTATTTTCTTGCCTGTTATACAAGAAAACAAGGAGAAGGAACTTGTAGCACCTAAACAAAGATAAGCCTCGAACTCTACATGGAAATTATAGCCTATTTACAAAAAAATTATTTGGAGATTATCGGGACGGTACTTTCTTTAATTTGTGTTTGGCTGAATACAAAGGCTCATATTGGCGGTTGGGCGGTGGGCATTTTGGCTACGGCTGTGTACTCTGTCGTAGCTTTTCAAGCCCAATTATACGGCTTTTTTACCATCAATATTTTCTTTTTAGTCCTTAGTGTTTATGGTTGGATATACTGGTTGGTAGGCAAAAATACGGAAAATGAATTGCCTATTACTACACTCAAAACACAAGAATTACTCTTGTATTTGGTGGTAGGCGGATTGGCTACATTTCCTTTTGCTTATTTGCTACAATATTTTGGCGGAAAAATGGTTTGGATAGATGCCACCACTACAGCTTTCAGTGTCATAGCACAATGGCTGCTGGCTCGTAAAAAAATAGAAAATTGGCTTTTTTGGTTAGTTATTAACTTTTGTTATATCATTATGTTTATCATAAGTACTCATTGGATTTCAATGTTCTTGTACGTTTGCTTGTTTGTATTGGCTATTCAGGGCTGGCTAACATGGAAAAAACTGCTTCAACAAGCTAATAATTTGCAATAAAAATTGTATTTTTACAGTTAAAATCGTGCTACTATGATAACCTCATTAACACAATTAGACTTAAGCAAAACCTATTCGTATGCAGACTACCTCACTTGGCAGTTTGGAGAACGAATAGAGTTACTCAAAGGCTTCATTCGCCAAATGGCTGCCCCTACGCCTAAGCATCAAAGGGCTGCTGTTAAAATGGTTACAGCTTTCGAGAATTTTCTCATGAATAAGCCTTGCCAAGTATTTACTGCTCCTTTTGATGTACGGCTTTACAATCGTAGAAAATCTTTATTGGCTGATAAAGAAGTAATTACGGTGGTACAACCTGATATTTGTGTGATTTGTGATGAAAGCAAAATAGATGAAAGAGGCTGTAATGGTTCTCCTGAATTGATTGTAGAAATATTGTCGCCAAGTACCAAAAAAGCCGATTTGATAGATAAATATGAACTGTACGCAGAGGCAGGTGTTACAGAATATTGGATTGTTTATATACAAGAGGAGGTAGTGCATCAATACGTTTTACAAGATGAAAAATACCAATCTTATGGCGTATATACCAGCCCAGACGAAATAAGCCCTTTTTTATTTCCAGAATTGTCAATACCTGTGGATAGGATTTTTGGGGGATAATAGAGATTATTAAGATTTTGTAACATAGACTTTAGTCGGGGACGCCTAGTCTGTGGACTAATTGCTTGATTAGTAATGTATTACAAGCACAGACTAAAGTCTATGCTACAGACCTTAATAACGTCTAATCTATA
>CANGYA010000324.1 GCA_947457925.1 Cytophagales bacterium
AAAGATGACATCTTTCTAAAAGATGTCATCTTTATAGAGCTTCTTGAAGACAATCAAACTTATTTCTTTGAAAAAAATTAGTTTCACTATAAGTTTTTAAAGCACGACCCTAAAAAAGATTACATCTTTATTTTCTTAAAATTTATTTTTTATATTTCTACAATCTAAAATTATTTAGCCAACATTTGCAAAAAATATGTTGTAAGTTTAGCCCAAGCCTTTTTATTTCTCCGCAAATAGTTTTCATGTCCTGTTTGCTCAAAAATATGTAATTGTTTTTTGCCTTGTAAATTATCAAAAATAGTTTGTGTATCTTCTAAACTTACAGTTTGGTCTGTTCTTCCATAAAGTAATAAGGTAGGAACTTTTATTTGTTTGGCATAGTCAATTGGGCAATGTGTGTAAGGGTTAAAACCATTTTGCACGCCACCCCAAAAAAGTAGAAAATGCACCAAAGGAAAAGTGGGTACACCCATGTTACGAAACCTTGCTGCCACAGTTTGCTGCATTGTACCAAAAGGACACTCTACAATTAAACCTTGTACCTCCAACTGATACGTAGCCATAGCTTTCATTACAGCCACCGCACCCATAGAAGTTCCAAATAAAATTATTGTTTGTGTCGTTTCTTTTTGCAAAAAATCTACAAAAGTTTTTACGTCTTCGGCTTCAAAAAATCCTATGCTGGTGCTATTGCCAGAAGATGCCCCACTACCATAAAAATCTACCAATAAAACACTGTAACCTTGTTGCCAGAAGATTTCGGCTTTGTCTAATAGCCCCCTTTTTGAGCCTCTGTAACCATGAAATAATATTACAGTTGCTTTGGCATTAGCTACTTTTTTGTACCAACAAGCTATATTGCCGTTGTTGTTAGGGAGTAAAATATTTTGATACCCCGTTGGCATTGCTCCGCAGGCAGGTTTGGGGTTGCTAATACCCCATAATAATAAACTAACTTTTTCTGTCCAAGTTTTCGGCTTAGGGCTTACTATTGTTGAGGTGTCAAAATGTGTAAATAAATAGGCATGGCGGTAAGTCAAAGCATTTAGACAGATAAATAAGATGACAATTACAGCAATACTTATTCTTTTTATGGGCTTTAAAATCATTGGAAAAGTCTAAAATTTAATATAAAGTGTATCATGCGGCAAACGCATAAAGGTCAAATAAATTTCTAAATTTTACCCACAGCAAAAAATACCTAAAAATTAAGGTAGTCCATAACAAGTGATGCGAAAACAGTTGCTTAGAGTATTCTAAGCTACGAACCAGCATTACATATTTAATACTAAGTAATTGGAACAAATAAATGTACCACAGACTTTAGTCTGTAATCTCTTGATAATCAAAGGCTCACAGACTAAAGTCTGTGGTACAATATTATCAATTAATTAGTTACTCATACTTACCAAAAATTAACTAAATATAAATTATTTAAAATATTTTCAACTAAAAATTTATTAATTAATAATTACAAATTATTTATTACTTTATAATTATTATGATATTATTTATTAATTAATCATATAATAATTGCAAGTTTATTTTACAAAAATATTCATTAAAATTAAGACGTTGTTTAAGATTGGTAAGTAAATTATTGATTAACAATACATTGTTAATCACACCTTTTTTGTAAGTTATTGATTTTCAAAAAAATAAATAGAATCTTAAACAACCCATGATATCTGCATACATAAAAATATACTTTTTATTTTATTGCTTACAGCCATAATTTAGAACAACGAAAGATTTGCAAATAATATTTCTGTTATCTACATTTGTAATATTAACTAGTTATAAAAGCAAATGAGAAATTTACTTAAGAAAGTTATTTATGGTTGTATAGAAACAATGTCAGCTGATGACCAAGGTTTTTCTACTCTCCCTATTTTGTCTGGCGAAATAAAAAGGCTTAAAATTAAAATTGCCTTACAAAAGGAAAGTGCTTATTTTTTAGGCAAATATGACCGTGAATTATTTACTTTAATAAAAAAAATTCACCAACCAAATTGGATATTTTGGGATTGTGGTGTCTATATTGGATACTATACGATGCTATTTGCTTCATTATCTTGCAATGGTGGCGGTAGAGTTTTTTCTTTTGAACCAGACGAAGAAAATTTATTTAGAGCTAAATAGGACTTACGCACTGAAAACTTACGTAAGTTTTGTTATACTTGTAAAATTATACTTTTATGCGAGAGTTGCAAAAAATAAGCACCGCCCTTTGTAATTTAACTTTGTATAGCAATTATTTATTAACTGTTCCCGTTAATGGTGGTTGCACCAAATTGGCAAATAGTATGGAAACAATGTCGCATGATGCGGTTTTAAACCAATTGGTTCGTGAAAATTATGTCCCCTACGACCTGTTTTTGCGAAGCAAATCCCTGCTCAACCTTGTAGGTGGCACTTTGAGTTGTGATGATAGTATTTTAGATAAGCCCTATGCTGATGCCACTAAAAATGAGTTGATTGGTCGGCATTATTCGGGTAAGCACCACGCTGTGGTGCAAGGCATTTGCTTAGTTAGCTTTTTTTATACAGATGTGCAAGGTCGCAGGCTGCCAGTGAACTACAGGATTTACCAACAGGGTGGTATAAAGACAAAAAATGAACTATTTGCAGAAATGTTGGCAGAAGTCTTGCATTGGGGCTTGCAACCCCAAACAGTAACAGTGGATACTTGGTATGCCAGCCTGTTTAACCTTAAACTTTGTCGCAAATACGGTTTAGATGCCTTGTTTGCAGTAGAAAAAGACAGGCAAATTTCCACACAAAAAGGTCATTATGAACAGGTTAGCGAGGCTGTAATTTCGGAAGGGGGCTTATTTACACATCTAAAGGCTTTTGATTGGGTGACGGTTTTTCGCACACAGGAAAACGGGCAAGCAAGGCATTATGTGTATTACAAACACCCCAAAAAACAAGACCAAGTACCCAGTCAGCCACAAAAAGCTACCCAAGAGGCTTTTGAGAAAGCACACAAAGACCATTGGCATATTGAGCAGTTTCACAGGGCTATCAAACAACTTTGTAATATAGAAAAATTTATGGTCAGACGGACTATTGCGGTGAAGAATCACATCTTTTCCGCACTATGGGCTTTTATTACCTTAGAAGAAAAGGTAATAAATAAACTTATTGCCAATTGGTATCAATTCAGAGAAAAGATTATTGGTAAAATGCTTAAAGAAAATCTTATGTAAGTTTTCGGTGCGTAAGTCCTAAGTAATTATTTTACATTTTAACGACCTTATTCCTCAAATAAAAATCAGCTAAGACCAATGCCGTCATTGCCT
>CANGYA010000325.1 GCA_947457925.1 Cytophagales bacterium
AAAAACTTATAGTGAAACTAATTTTTTTCAAAGAAATAAGTTTGATTGTCTTCAAGAAGCTCTATAAAGATGACATCTTTTAGAAAGATGTCATCTTTATAGAGCTTCTTGAAGACTACGTATAACAATTCATAGCACGACACTATCAATAAAATAGATAACATTCCTACTACTATCAATCAACTTGTAAGTATAGAAAACCTTAATTTTTCTAACAACCTTCTAACTAATGAAAAAATTGCGGTTGATTTTTCTACACTTAATCATCTGCATAGTTTGAGTTTCTACAAGAACAATTTGAAATACATTCCTACAAGTATTTTAGGTATTAAAAACTTAGTAGAACTTGATTTATACTACAACCAAATTGATACGATTTCGCCACAAATTGCAGCCTTGAGCCACCTCAAATCATTGGCTTTGGCACACAACCAACTAAAAACTTTGCCCAAAGAAATAGAAAGTTTAAAAGAATTAACCAATATTTATATTCATCACAACCAACTACATACCTTGCCTATAGATTTTAGCAATTTGCCGAAACTGGAGGTATTTCATGCAGAGTTTAACCAACTCAAAGTTTTTCCTGTGGGTTTGTCAAAAGTGAATACTGTAAAAAGTATAGATTTGGCGTACAATAAACTACTCAATCTCGTAGGAAACATCACCCAACTACCTCATTTAGAGTATCTTAATGTAAGGGACAATCCTGTAAGCACGAATGAAAAAGTACGCAATGAGTTAGAAATTTTTGCAAAAAAATTAGCCAATAAAGGCACAAGAGTAATTTATTAAAGGCTTTTTGTAGCTTCTGTTCTTTGTGCATTGAATAGCTGCTTGGTATTCACTACTTTTGTGTGATTAACCCTACCCACACCCCTCCCCACTTGGGGAGGGGAGGTTTTAATCTCAACATATAAAAAAACTCTCCAAATGGAGAGGCAACTGAATTGGTAGGTGTGGGAGAGGTTGCGGTTTTCTATATATATTCTGCTATTCATGTTACTTTCTGCTCTTATATTTAGCCCTGTGTTCGTTGCTTGTTGCTTACTGCTATTTCCTTTGGCACAAAGAGGGGCATATTGGCTTACAGTGCTTACTTGTGCCTTGCAGTTTTTGGCGGGCTTATTTGTCTGTTTTACGCACCCAAGTCCTGCGGATTGGGCTTTTGTTAACAAATTGGAATGGTTACGTCTGCCTTTTGACAGCACTCATAGTTTAGTGATTAGTTACCATGTCGGCGTGGACGGGCTAAACAGTGTTTTGTTGGCATTAGCCACAGGTATTTTATTGGTCGGGGCAGTAGCTTCTTGGACTATCCCCAAACACCACAAAAGTTATTTTGCCTTGTACCTCTTGCTCAATACTACGATTGTAGGCTGTTTTTTGGCTTTAGACTTCTTTTTATTCTTCTTGTTTTTCGAGTTAATGTTAATACCTATGTACTTTTTGATAGGTTTGTGGGGAGGCGAAAGACGTGAATATGCTGCTATTAAGTTTGTGATTTACACCTTTTTAGGTTCTTTATTTATTTTGGCAGCCTTACTAATGATTGGCGTATCGTCAGGGCAACAAGAAGGACAAGTAATTTTGCACCATTTCGATTTGGTACAACTCAAAAATACTACTGCTTTTTTACCCAATAGTTTTCTAAATCTTACGCAACCTGCCGTTTGGTGGGGAGTGTCTGCAAGGCATTGGGCTTTTGTGCTATTGCTATTGGGCTTTGCTATCAAATTGCCTGTTGCTCCGTTGCATACATGGCTACCCGATGCCCACGTAGAAGCTCCTACGCCTATTTCGGTGGTGCTGGCAGGTATTTTATTGAAAATCGGAGGTTATGGGTTATTGCGAATTGCAGTGCCAATTTTCCCCGAAATTGCCCAAGAATATGCCTATTATATGGGCATTGCAGGTATATTTTCAATCGTGTACACAGCCTTAGTAGCTTTGGGACAAACCAACCTCAAAAAAATGATAGCCTACTCGTCTGTTTCGCACATGGGTTTTGTACTCTTGGGCATTGGTAGTATGACCATTACAGGCTACAAAGGTGCTGTTTTTCAGTTAGTTAGTCATGGTATTTTAGCAAGTATGCTGTTCCTTTCGGCAGGTGTGTTGTACTACCGCACCCACGACCTCCAAATAGCCCATTACAAAGGTTTAGCCGAAAAATATCCTGTTTATACGGCTCTTACAGCAGTGGCGTTTTTTGCTGCGTTGGGTTTGCCTACTTTTTCGGGTTTTATTGGTGAAATGTTGGTGCTGTGGAGTGCCATTGAAACTTCACATTGGGGTTTTGGCGTGCCTGCGGTGGCTGCTACAGGACTATTGGTAGGGGCTGGCTACTTTTTGTGGACTTTGCAAAGAATGTTTTTGGGTAAATTTTCTACCAAATCCGCAGACATGATACAATTACTCACACCTATACGTACAGTAGAAATAGTTTTGTTATTGGTGCTAGCTTTATTGAGTTTATTGTTGGGGGTGTATCCGCAAATTATTTTGGATAGATTGTAATAGAGTTTATGAATAATTTTTTGCTATAGCCCCACCCAACCCTCCCCACAGGGAGGGCTAAAAGGTAGTTATTTATAAACTCTAATATAGTAAAAAAATACAAATCTGTATAAATCCGTAAAATCTGTGTTATCTGTGTTCCTAAACATAATATCATATTGATTTTATTGAACAGCCAAAAAAATAGGATTTTTTGCTAACTTCCTTTTTGTTTTAGATTTTAATACAAAAACATGAAAAAAATTATTATTTGTAGCCTTATCGCCTTGATTTTCCCTTGCGTGCTGCTGGCACAAGACCAAAGATGTGCCAACCACGACAGCAAGGCTCACCAAAGATTTGAACAATGGCTGGCACAACAACGCCAAGAAAAAGACTTGCAACGTGCTGCCCGCCAAGAAAATACAGAAAGCACCTATACAATTCCTGTGGTGTTTCATGTCTTGCACAAAGGCGAAGCACTGGGCGAAGGGGCAAATGTGAGTATGGCACAGCTACAGTCGCAAATAGACGTACTGAACGAAGACTATAACCGCCGTAATGCAGATACAACCAACACACCCGCCAATTTTAAAAGAGTGGCTGCTTCTGCCAATATCAAATTTCAGTTAGCCGATTTTGATTCTTTGGGCAAATCTCTGCCCGAAAAAGGCGTAATGCGTTACCGTTGGAACAAAGGTTCTTTTGAGTTAGACGAAATGAATGCCGTAGTAAAACCGCAAACGGTATGGAATCCTTACAAATATTTGAATATTTGGGTGATTGATACTTTATTAAT
>CANGYA010000326.1 GCA_947457925.1 Cytophagales bacterium
AATCAAAAAATACGGTTAAGTATTTGGTTTATTATTCACAACAAATTAATTTTACAACAATGAAAAAATCATTAAGTGCTTTAAAAGAAAAATTTGGAAAGTTTGAGATTTCTAAGGAGCAAGCAAATAAAATAACGGGTGGTTGGTGCTATCGCATAAAAAATGGTGAGCATATTTTATATATGAATGAAAGCCCTTGTGCGGGATGCGGTTCTTACTGCTCACCTGCTGTATAAGGTATTAGCAATTTTTTTATCGACTTACCTTACTTGTAAAAGTATTAGTTAATGATGTTAAGTCTTATTAAAAGTGGTAAAAAAACTTATTGTTAAACACATTAGTTATTTTTTACCACTTTTAGTACCTTTTACAATTAATTATATAAAAAATTACGTTGTCAAAGTTAGTTTTATTAGACTGAAAAGTCTTGTTAAAGTCATAAAGCAGCTAATGCTTTGATTATTAATTTATAATTTTTACCAGAACTTAATTGTCTTTTATTATGAAAAAAATATTATACATATTAACTATTCTTTTATGTTTTGTTTCTATCAAAACAGTAGCTCAATCTATTATTAGTTTTAATATGCTTAAAACAGATAAACTTCTTAAACTATCTTTTGAAAATGAAAAAAACTTGAGGTTTATGCAAGATACATTGTTGTCCGTCCAAGATGGCACTTGTAAGTTTGAAATTAATAATCAAAGTTTGATATGGATAGAACTATCATATAATCAAAATATACAAAATTTTTATTTAGATATTAATGATAGTTTGCATATAATGGTTAATAATAATGATTTACTCTTTTATAGTAGTAAAACAAAAAAGCTTAACAATTATTTTCAAGATAGGTACAAACAAATAGGTAAGATACAAGCTAAAAATTTTCCTATAATTATGGAGAAATACAGTTTTGAACAATATGTAAGTTATTCAGATAGTTTGTACTTAGCTAATAAGTTACATTTTAATGAGTTTATCTCAAAAAATGAAGTACCATTAAAATATCATACATTAATTCACACGCATATATTATCTTATCCTGCAATAGCAAAATTAGATTTTCCATATGGTAAAGGTTTCTTTATTAACGGTAAAATTTCATTTACAACGGTTGATGATAAATATTATGAGTTTTCTAATTTATTAAGGGGGGATTCATTATATAACTATTCTGATACATATATCTTATTTTTGAACAAGTATGTTGGTTATCGTTATACAAAAGAAACAATTAATTGTGGTAATGTAATCGATGAAAGTTTCTTGTTAGATACTAAAAGTAGGAGAAACTATATTCTCTTTTGTTACCACTACCTCAAATCTTTTATTAATAATAAAGCTAGCGAGCTACTTTTAGCAAGATGGATTTGTGATTTAGCTTCTACAAATAAGTCAGAGAGTAAATGTTTGTTAGAGGATTATAAGGTGTATTACTCAAATTCTCCATATATCAATCAGATTGAGAGATTTTTAGAAAAATTGCCAGATAGTAAGTAAGGTTTAAGTATAGTATATATTTAAACTTATTGTCTACGTATTAGCAGTTCGTTTAAGGTAATCTCTTATTAAACAATAGTCTTTTTATTAATAAATTTTACTTTTTTTAAGTTATTGATAATCAATAATTTAAAAAAGTAATTGGACTATTGATTAATAATTTTAATAGACTTTTTGAAATTTTAAAAATATACATTGATTTCATACCGTATAAATAAACTGAATACTATACAACTTACGTTAAGTAAAATTTTACTAGAAAAGTAAAGCAAGCTAAATAATCATGTCTGTAGAAACTGCGAACTATTTACCAGAACCAAACAAGAAAAACTTATATAAGGTATTGGTAAAATTACTCTCAACCCTCAATATTCAGCATACAAAACTCTACATAGATGAAAGTAGTGCTAAAACTTCTACTTCATTAAAAGGTATTTGTAAACTATTGCAAAAATATCAATTAGCTGTGTTGCCTGTAGAGTTGGCTGTTCCTCAATTACAAGAAATTCCATTTCCTGCCCTTACTCAATACCAAAATGGAAGTTTTGCAGTGCTGTTGGCTTTTAAAGACGGTCAGGTTACTTTATACGACCCCCAACGCAATACTTTTTCTTTATCTGTTACAGCTTTTCATCAACTCTGGTCAGGCATCACCCTGCTCATAGAAAAAACCGAAAACAGTGCAGAACCCAACTATACCGAAAATCGGAAACAAGAAATATTAGATAGTTTACGCCTACCTGCTTTGTTGGGTGTGCTGTTGTTCGTTTTGTTGGGTGGTTTGTGGCACTTGCCTGTAGGGGCTTCGTGGGCTTGGGTAGCTACTAAACTCGTGGGTACGGTTGCCAGTGGCTTGCTCTTGTGGCAGTCCATAGACAAAAATAGTGTAGTTGCACAGTTTTGTAGCTTTAACAAAAAAACAGATTGTAACAGTCTGCTCACCTCACCCGCAGCTATGGTGTTTGGTTTGTTCAGTTGGGCAGAAGTGGGCTTTGCTTATTTTTCGGCAGGTTTAGTGTATGTTTTAATGAATAGCAACCTCTTAAAAGATTTACAAACTCCACAAGCAATTCCATTGTGGGGCGAAGCCCTTGCGGAGTTCAATTTATTAGGATTATCGAGCCTCGTTGCATTACCTTTTACGTTGTGGTCTGTGTGGTATCAGTGGAAAATAGCCAAAATTTGGTGTCCTTTGTGTTTGGTTGTGGTGGCGGTCTTGTGGGGAGAGGCAATGCTAAGCCTCTTTATTCTCTCTGAAGGAATTATTGAAACTACCTTAGTAACTCCCTCCCTTTGGGGTAGGGTTGGGGTAGGGTTTATTTTGGCTTTATTACCTACTGTGGTCTATGCTTGGGCAAAACCATTCATTACAAAAAGCCAAACTTTGCCTCACACTACACAAGCCTTAGCCCATTTCAAGTACAATACAGATATTTTTAAATTTTTACTCCACCAAGAAAGGCAAATAGATGAAAGTAAGCTGCCGAAAGACCTTGTTTTGGGAACTGCCGAAGCCCCGCTTACCTTAGTTTTTGTTACTAATCCATCTTGCAAACCTTGTCAAGTTGTCAAACCCAAAGTTGAAACATTGTTACAGCAATTCCCAGATGAATTGAAGGTTGTAATGATAGATACAGCAACAAAAACTCCGCAAGGGCTTGTAGGGTCGTGCTTTAAAAAC
>CANGYA010000327.1 GCA_947457925.1 Cytophagales bacterium
CTATGAATTGTTATACGTAGTCTTCAAGAAGCTCTATAAAGATGACATCTTTTAGAAAGATGTCATCTTTATAGAGCTTCTTGAAGACAATCAAACTTATTTCTTTGAAAAAAATTAGTTTCACTATAAGTTTTTAAAGCACGACCCTACAAGCCCCTTGCGGGGTTCTTTCGAGAACTTATAGGTTTAAATGTTTAGCAATATGAAATACATTATTTTTGGTTTAGGCAATATCGGGCAGGAATACGCAGCCACCCGCCATAATGTCGGTTTTATGGTAGCCGATGCCTTAGCAAAACAAGAAGGGGCAAGTTTTGACATAGACAAACACGCCTTTGTAACAGAAATAAAGTACAAAGGACGTAGCATTTTGTTGGTGAAACCCACAACCTACATGAATGCAAGTGGAAAAGCTGTGAATTATTGGCTGACTACCCAAAAAGTACCCGTAGAAAATTCTTTGGTCTTGGTAGATGAATTGGCTTTGCCTTTTGGCACATTGCGAATGCGTGGACAAGGCTCACACGCAGGGCATAACGGACTGAAAGACATAGAGGCAGTGCTGGGCAATAACAACTACCCTCGTTTGCGTTTCGGCATTGGTAACGACTACCCCAAAGGCAGACAAGTAGATTATGTATTGGGCGAATTTACGAAAGACGAACAAATAGAACTTCCGCAACTCATAGAAAAGGCTTCGGCAATGGTTTTGAGTTTTTGTACGGCAGGGTTGTCTATGACCATGAACCAATACAACAAATAGTGCCTAAATTAACCCCACAAGGGTTTTAAACCCTTGTGGGGTTAAAATTTTTCCTCTAATTCGCAAATTCAGTTTTCTAATTGATTTTTGTAACGAATATACGTTTCCAAGTCCTTATCGCCACGTCCCGATAGGTTAATGACCACCACATCAGATTTTTTCAAAGTCAATTTGTCCAAAGCTGCAAAAGCATGGGCAGTTTCTATGGCAGGAATGATACCTTCCAAACGGCTTACCTCAAAACCTGCTTTCATGGCTTCGTCATCTGTTACCGCCACAAAAATACCTCTTTGCGTATCAAACAAATGAGCATGAATAGGACCTATACCTGGATAATCTAAGCCAGCCGAAATAGAATATGGTTCAACCACTTGTCCGTCTTCGGTTTGCATCAAAATTGTTTTGCTACCATGCAAAATGCCCGTAGTGCCTAATGCCGTTGTTGCTGCCGACATACCCGTATGCACGCCTTTGCCTGCTGCTTCTACAGCTACTAATTTTACGGTAGGTTCGTCTAAAAAGTGATAAAAAGCCCCTGCTGCATTGCTACCGCCACCCACACACGCCACTACGTAATCGGGCAATTCGTTTTGGGTTTGTTCTTTGAGCTGCTTACGCATTTCTTCGCTAATGACAGACTGAAAACGTGCCACCATGTCAGGATAAGGGTGAGGTCCTACCACCGAACCAATGATATAATGCGTATCTGTGGGGTTGTTTATCCAATGACGCATAGCCTCGTTAGTGGCATCTTTGAGGGTTTGGCTGCCCGAAGTCGCAGGGACTACCGTAGCTCCCAAAATTCGCATTCTTTCTACATTAGGGCGTTGTCTTTCCATGTCGTGCTTACCCATATAGACAATGCAGTCCATACCCATTAAGGCACAAACCGTTGCCGTAGCTACACCATGTTGTCCTGCTCCTGTTTCTGCTATGATTTTTGACTTGCCTAATTGTTTAGCAACTAAAATTTGCCCAATCGTATTATTAATTTTGTGAGCCCCTGTGTGGTTAAGGTCTTCACGTTTCAAAAAAATATGACATTTGTACTTGTCCGATAAACGGCGAGCATAGCCTAAGGGCGTAGGTCTGCCCACATAATTGCGAAGTAAGTCTTGAAATTCGTTTTGAAAAGCTGGCGAAGCTATAATTTTTAGGTAGTTTTGTCGCAACTCCTCTACATTCGGGTACAACATTTCGGGAACATACGCCCCACCAAATTTGCCATAGTACCCCTTTTCATTGACGGTATATTGCATAAAAAATAATGTTTTGAACTTTGCGAAAAATGTCGCATAAAACAAAGATACTACTTGTAGGGCGAATTGTTATGTGATGAATAATTTTTTAACTTTAATTCAGTTTTTTCGCAGTAACTTTTTTATTGCCTTTATCAAAAAGGTTGGTAAAAGATGTATTGTATATTTTTTGAAATAAAACCACATCATTTTTTTAGGACGCAAGTCCCCATCTAAGGCGTAGTACAGTTTCATTCTTTCTCTCAAAACCGTACTTTCTTCCAAAGGAATAGGCTCTATTCGTGTGTAAGTACGCAAGTTTTGTGTGTGCAACTGCCCCGAAAAGTCAAAACTACTGCCACTGCCGTCATGCCCTATGTTTCGCACCATTGTTTGGGTAGGGTGCAGGCACAAACCACCCAACAGATGCACAGAGGCTTCCCACTTGATAGCCCACGTACTTCGGCGACCACTAATATTCATTTCCAACTGCGATTTGAATTGGTTGCTGCCGTCCAAATCAAAACGGTACATTTTATGGGTGCGGATAAGTTCGTCATATAACCATTGGGCATCTGTACGGAGGTGTTGCCAACGGTCTTTCCACGTAGCCCAAGACCAACAACTTGTAGATTGGTAAAAAACGGTGTCATTGGGCAGTTGTTGGCGTATCGGGAACATATAGCCGCTAATGTGCATGACTTGAGGCGTATTTTCATAAAAATCAAGAGCTTCGTTCATATATTTAAGAAAACCTTTTGCCGTTACAAGGTCGTCTTCTAAGACTATAGCCTTGCCGTATTCATTGATTACTTCGGTTACACCTTCTAAAATAGCTTTGGTTAGCCCTTTATTTACCTCACTTTCTCGAATAATCACTTCTTTGCACCACTGCCTTTGGCGAATAAGTTGGCGTACTTCTGCTACCTTTGCCTCGCTGTCTTTGTTTTTTGCCCCATCTGCATAAATAATCAAGGTGCTTTGTGTTGCCCAGTCGTTTTGTGAAAGAGCCAACAACGTTTGTTGGGTATGAAAAGGACGATTATAAACAAATAAAACAACGGGTGCAAGCATGATTTTTTAGAATAATTTGAAA
>CANGYA010000328.1 GCA_947457925.1 Cytophagales bacterium
GCATTTTGTTCAACGACTCGTCGGGTTACACCCAAAGTTGTGCAAAGATGCTTCGGCTACGCCTCGCACTTCGCACAACTTTGGGTTTACGCAATTCCAAAAAAAATCCTTCGCTTCGCTCAGTTTTTTTTGAAACTGCGTAAACCCAATGAGTCGTTGTGCGATACTATAAAGAACAAAACCATCAAACAATGAAACAACGGAAAATACAAATTATCTTACTGATTTTCATAGTCTTAACTTCTTGTACCCAACAACAAGACGAGAAAGTTACGACTACGACCATAGCAGAAAAACCCAAACCGACATTTCAGGCAGACACGATAGTTTATTGCCAAGATAAATACTACAACCTTGCTTTTCAGGAAATAAACCAAATGCTTGAAGATAAAATCCCAATGGATTTTAAACGTGCTTCGTTTTTGATAGAGTGGGCATATTTGAAAGGAAATTTGGATTATGATGTATTTTGCCAAGACATTGCCCGAATAGCCAAAGATTTAAAGACTTTCATCAAAGCCAAAGGCGTAGAACAATACAAAACATCGGGAAATTATGCCTTATTTGAGTTTTTTACCAAACCGCACCCGATGAACCAATATAAGCCTTTTCGCTATGATTTTGACGATTTTTATGGTAAGAAAGACTACCAAAACGTATTTGTAAGCAAACTTTTACGCACCCATATTGGGCAATGTCGTTCTATGCCAATGCTCTACAAGATTTTGGCAGAAGAAATCGGGGCAGAGAGTTTTTTGGCTTTGGGTACAAACCACCTTTACATCAAACACCTTGACGAACAAGGAAAATGGGTAAACATAGAACTCACGAATGGACATTTTTCTTCGGACAGTTGGATGATTTCCTCAATGGATATTTCAGCCGAAAGCATCAAAAAAGGTGTGTATATGAAAGATTTGACAATGCGGGAAAGCATTGCTTTTTGTATGGAAGAATTAGGTTATGCCTATTACAGACAATACGATTACGATAATTTTTCAGTGCTTTCTTGCGACACCGCCTTAAAACATTTTCCCAACTTAATGACAGCCTTAATGCACAAAAGCAACACGATTAGGCATTTTGGCTTGACTTATTTGAAAAAATACGGCAAGAAAAAAAGCCTTTACATTGAAAGCAATTACAAGACTTTCAAAGAGTTGGAAGTCAGAATGGAAGAATTAGGGTTTAGAGAAATGTCGCAAGACAAGTATGAAGCTTGGGTACGTTCAATGGAAGAAGAAAGAGCAAAAATAAATTCCCAAACAGCAAGCAACTAATTTTAAAAACAGTAAAACCATCAAAATATGAACCGTAAAATATACTTGATTTCAACAATCATAATTTTAGCCTTGATAGGCATTTTTGGCTATTTCCATTTTAGCCAACCCCAAGCCGAAGAAGAATTTACAGGGGATTTTGGCAGTGAAAACAATCACTACCGCAATACAGAAACCAAAAACCTAAGCCCTTACGCCATTTTTGGCGATAGTTCGTTTGTGCTAATGACGGAGGCAGAGAGGACAGGGAAACAGTACCTGCGTATTCCAAATACGGATAAAAATTCAGTAGTAAAAGACTTGGTTTTTGAATTGAAAACGGGCAAAGTAAGTTTTTTGGACAAAAAAGGAAAAACACTTTATCATATCATTTTAAAGCCAACCGATTTAGCCAAATTTTTATCGGTTGACCCCGCAGCAAACGAGTATCCAAGTTTAAGCCCTTATGCTTATGTGGCTAACAATCCAATCAATGCCATTGACCCAGACGGAAGAAGAATTTTATTTGTGAATGGTTACTACCAAGATAATTGGGCAGGACGTAATGTTTTTGGCTCTGATAAGGCTTTATTACCATATTGGCAGTTTACAGATACTGAAAGAGGAACAAATAATTCAATGTTTGTGTCTAAGGCACAAAGTTTCTTTAACGATAATTATGGTAATCAATTTATAGATGGAAGTGGAAGTTGGTCTTCAAGTGCGAGTAATCGTTATGATGCGGGTTATGAATATGCAAAAGCCAACTTTAAAACCATTACAGCCGATATGATAGAAGGTGAAACTATAAAAATGGTTACACATAGTCAAGGAGGGGCTTACGGTGCGGGCATAGCAAAATATTTAATAGAAAAAGGCATATCCGTTGAAACAGTTGTCCATTTATCCCCACATCAAACACAAGGATTTGAAACGCCCAAAGAGCCAATGACTTATCAAATGGGGTATGAATATGACCCTGTTTCATTAGGTTCAGGAGAACTAATTAGTGGGGTTGATAAAATGGGGACGGTAAATCGTGGAGATTTAAACATACTTCAAAAACACGGTTCAACAAGAGTTGGTCAGAAAGTATGGGGACATTTGCAAGATTTGCAAAGTGCCTATTGGATGTCAAGTCCAGGACTAAATATTGCACCACAAGGTAGTGATAATACCAGAATGTACATTCCACCTTCTATATCAATACAAGGAAGTCAAAATGGTACAAATTTTTCAGATATATATCCCCGTCCATCAGGAAACTAATTTTATGAAAAAAATAGTTAGATTTTTATCTTTATTATTAGTTCCTATAATTTCTTTTTTGCTATTTATAGTAATTACATTATTCCTAGGAGAAAGTCCAGGATTACTAATAATGTTTGGTTATTTTATAATTTTATTTTTTGTAAATATTGTAATATCATCAATATTGCTTTATTTCTATGAAAAAATTGCAAAAAGCAGATATTTCTATTTTTCATATATTGTTATAGATACTGCGATTTTATTTATTATTTGGTTTATTGAAAAATGGTAATAGAACAAAAAAATAGCATCGCACAACATTGCATTTGTGGCAAGGCGGGCAGAATTGCTAACTTGAAAATTTTGTGCTTTCTATTGGCTTTTGTGCGTGTGGAAAAGGTAGTGCTACTAAGCCCGCCCTGCACAAATGCTTTTCCGTTGAACAAAATGCGAGGCTTCGCCTCGCATTTTGTTCAACGACTCGTCGGGTTACACCCAAAGTTGTGCAAAGATGCTTCGGCTACGCCTCGCACTTCGCAC
>CANGYA010000329.1 GCA_947457925.1 Cytophagales bacterium
GTATCAACCAAACAGACTTTTCTATTAGCACAGACACCGAAAAATGTTTGGATTTTTTCTGTATTGTAGAAAAAAGATAAATAAAATTAGACCTCTTTAGCAAATGTGTTTCAAACCTACATACTTTCCAAGTTTCTAAAACTTGGAAAGTAACCTTTATTACATTATTGAATTATACCTCAAACAAATAGCTGAACCAACTAAATTTTTCCTATTTCCTATTTTCTCTGGCACAATTTTATAGCTTTGTAAGCAGCGTTGGGTTACTCCCAAGATTTATGAAAAAGCTACTACAGATTCTTTTTTATTATTTTTGCCCTATTTTTTTCATGATGGGGCAGGTTGTTGATTCATTGCCTCACTATCAACAACAACTTACAGTTGCGTCTTATCCTCAAAATGCTTTTTTACTCAAAAAAATAGGCGAAATCTACGCCTCTTTAGGCGAATACGACACCGCAGTAGCTACTTATCACCAATGGATAGCCATAGAAAATGAACAGAAAAATGAAATAAAATACATAGAAGCATTACAAGCATTGGGTTTGGTGATTCGCCAACAACGTAACTACCCCCAAGCCGAAAGATATTTTAGAGAAACAAGGCATTTGTGCGAAAAACTCTTGGCACAAAACCCCGATGAAAAACAACGCCAACAAATTGTTACATTCTTGGCGAATAGTTACAATTATATAGGTGTGATTTTTTACTCTCAAGAAAAGAATGATAGTGCCTTGTGGTACATGACAGAAGCCTACCAACTACGAAAAAGCATAGGAGATGAGGTAGCTGTATCGAAGTCTTTGAACAATATCGGGCTGATTTACAGACGGAGGAAGGAATATGACAAGGCTCTACACTATTTTTCACAAACTATAGACATTTTATCTAAAAAGAATGATTCAACGGCTTTAGTGCCTGTTTATGATAACATAGGACGTACTTATATGTTCCTGAAAGATTACTCCAAAGCATTAAGTTATATCCAAAAAGGTCTGGAAATAGCAGAAAAACACCACCTTTTGAGCCGTATGGAAGAAAGTTATGCTACAATGGCAGAACTGTATGTTACCAAAAAAGATTTTGAAAAAGCATATTTCTATAAAAGTAAGGTAGAAGTTGTCAAAGATAGTTTATATAACAGAGAAAATGCTGAAAAAATAGCAAAGATGCAAGCCTTGTACGAAACAGACAGACACAAAAAACAAGCAGATTTATACCGCAGCGAAAAAGCACTGTTAGAAACAAATGCAGAAAAACGTAAATTAGTTATCTATTTTTCTTTGTTGGCATTGGTGCTGGCATTGTTGGCTGTAGGCGTGTTTTATAGCCGTTTTAGGTTAAAAAATAAAGCCAATAAAGATTTACAACTTATCAATGCAGAACTGAACCAACAAAAAGAAGAAACAGAGGCTCAAAAAGAATTGATTGAAAGGCAAAATCTAACACTGAATACAGCTCTGCAACAGATAGAAAAGCAGAATATAGACATTAAAAGCAGTATCAACTACGCCAAAAGAATACAAACGGCTATGCTGCCACCTGTAGAGGAAATTCAAAAATATTTTCCCGATACTTTCATTCTGTTACGCCCCAAAGACGTAGTAAGTGGAGATTTTTACTACTTTACACCTCTCGAAGACGAGCAATATATTTTTGCTGCCGTAGATTGTACGGGGCATGGTGTACCGGGTGCTTTCATGTCTTTAATAGGCAATACCTTGTTAGATGAAATTGTCCATATCTTGAACTATACGCAGCCCAATGAAATTCTGAAAGAGTTGGATAAAAGAGTACGCCGTTTGTTGAAACAACAAGAAAGTACACAAAAAGACGGCATGGATTTGACCATTTGCCACATCAATAAACAAACAGCTACTTTGCAATGTGCAGGAGCTATGAACCCGTTGCTTGTCATCAAAGATAACGAGGTGGAGTATATAAAAGGAAATAGACACGCCATTGGTGGGTTTTTAGATATAAAAAATGCCAAACAATTTGATAACCAAAGTATTGTAATTAACGACTACCAAAACGTCATTGTTTATATGTTTTCTGACGGTTTCCAAGACCAATTTGGTGGGAAACCTGTCAAAAAATTTATGCAAAAGAACTTTAAAGAATTATTAGTGAAAATTTCAGTTTTACCTTTTGCGGAGCAAAAACAAGTGTTGAATAGCACTTTGGAAAATTGGATGGCAGAAGGCAACGAAACACAAATAGATGACGTTTTAGTGATGGGAATACGGATAAGGTAAGTCATCAACAATTTGTAATTCAGGCATTAACATTAACCAATACAACTACATACAGGATTATGCACAATGACAAGATTTTAATTACAGGGGCTTGTGGGCAATTAGGAACGGAACTGACCATAGCCCTACGCAATTTGTACGGAGAGGCAAATGTCGTTGCTACGGATATTGCCCCAAAAGGTGAGGCTGGTGAAGGGCTTTTTGAGGTGTTGGACATTATGGACTCGGTTCGCATCCACGAACTCATGCAAAAGTATAAAATAACGCAGGTGTACCACTTAGCAGCTATTTTGTCGGCAGCAGGCGAAAAGAATCCCAAATTGGCTTGGCGTATTAACATGGACGGCACTTTCAATGTATTTGATGTGGCAGTAGAAAACAACATACAAAAAGTCTATTTTCCAAGTTCGATAGCTGTTTTTGGACCCAACACACCGCCCAACCATACGCCACAATATACGATTATGAACCCTCGCACTGTGTACGGCATTAGCAAGTTGGCGGGAGAAAGATGGTGCAAATATTACTACGACCATGCCAATCTGGACATACGCAGCTTGCGTTACCCCGGATTAATCAGTTACAAAACCCCTCCGGGTGGCGGAACTACAGACTACGCCGTAGATATTTTCTACAAAGCCGTAGCCAATGAAAATTATACTTGTTTCTTACAAGAAGATACCTACTTGCCGATGATGTATATGCCCGATGCTATCAAAGCAACATTGGATTTGATGCACGCAGATGCAGACAA